>DASXKQ010000259.1:0-21828 GCA_036496745.1 Polyangiaceae bacterium | reverse complement strand
GATGGGCACGAGCGCGCTGATCAAGAACGACGTGTTCTGGAAGGACACCGCCGGCAATCTCATCTACTCGCAGGGCGGCGGCGTGTTGAACGCCGGCGGCACGTACTACTGGTACGGCGTGAACTACACGGGCGCCGCGAGCTACCTCGCGAACCCAACCAACCAAAACTCGAACACCGGCTTTGTCGCGATCACCACCTATTCGTCCACTGATCTCGCCAACTGGAAGTTCGAAGGCAACGCGCTCACCTACGCGAGCATGGCGAGCAAGCTCACCATGACGACCAGCACCTGGATCGGTCGCGTCGGCGCGACGTACAACGCGACCACCAAGAAATACGTGATCGTCGGGCAGTACTTGGGCACGCCCGACACACAGCAATTCTTTGCCACGAGCGATACGCCGAACGGCGCGTTCACCGTGCAGGGCACGCAAGCCGTGCTCACCAACGTCACCAACAACAACTGCGGCGATCAGTCGATCTTCACCGACGACGACGGGCAGGGCTATATCTTGTGCTCGAGCCTGAACGGCCGCAGCAATATCTATATCATCCCGCTCCGCCCTGCGGATTTCTTGCAAGCGCAGCCCGCCAGCAAAATTTACGGCGGCGCCGGACGCGAAGGCAACGCGATGTTCAAATACGGTGGCCGCTACTACGTGTGCTCGTCCGATCTGCACGGCTGGAACGCTTCGCACACCTACTGCATCTCGGCCACGAACATCACCGGGCCGTATGCCGCGGAGACCGTGATGGGCAACACGGATCGCGACTTCAGCCACGTCACGCAGACCGGGCTCTTCATCACCGTCAAGGGTAGCTCGCAAGATCTCGTCATCTTCGGCGGAGATCGCTGGAGCGACTTCGCGGGCAACGGCATCGGCTACAACGAGTGGATGCCGCTCACCTTCAACGGCACCGCGCCGGTCATGCAATCGCTCAGCGTGTGGTCGATCAACGCCAGCGCGGGCACCTGGGCCGTCGGCCCCGGTAACAACTACGTGCTCAATCCGAGCTTCGAAGCCGATCGCGTCGCAACCAACCCACCCGCAGGCTGGACGACCACCGCCGGCACGGACGTGACCACCACGCACACCGGCAATTTTGCCTGGCAGCTCTCCGGCGCCTCGAGTGTCGATCAACAAGTCACGTTGCCCAACGCGAGCTACACGCTCTCGGTCTGGATCCGCGGCACGGGCAGCGGCACCCTGTTCGCCAAGGGCTGCGGCGGCGCCGACAAGAGCATCGCGCTGAACGGCGGCGCGGGCTGGACACAGCTCTCGCTCACCGGCATCGCGGCCAGCAGCGGCCAATGCGACGTGGGCGCGTCGAGCACGACAGGCACCGTGACGCTCGATGATTTCGCGCTGACGGCCAATTAGCTTTTTAGTCAGCGCCCGCGCGCGACTGGGGGCTTCCGAACAGGTCGACCACGACGAGTTCGGGCTGGCACCAGAGCCTCAGCGCCGGCGAATCCGCGCCGACTCCCGCCGACACGAAGAGCTGCGTGTGGCCGACGGCGAAGTGTCCTTCATCGAAGCGACGCCCGAAGCGCGAAGGGACGATGATCGCCCCAAGGAACGGCAAGCGCATTTGTCCGCCGTGCGTGTGTCCCGCAAAAACGAGATCGGCACCGCGCTCGGCCAGCGAGTACACGTTGTCCGGTGTGTGGCTGAGCGCGAGCACCACGCCGCGTTCGGGGCGTGGCGAATCGCCAAGGCCGACTCCCCAGGGCTCGTCCGTGCCGCACACGGCTAGCGCGACATTGGGCACTCGCGCGCAGCGCCCACTCACGACTTCGACGCCCGCTCGCGCGAGCGCCCCGCGAACGGCGTCGGCTGCGCCTGCCCAATACTCATGGTTGCCGAGCACCGCGTACGCGCCGAGCCGCGCTTTCGGCAGCTGCCCGAGCCAGCGCTCGAACGCCGGCACGCGCTCGGCGCGTGAGACGTAGTCGCCCGTGAGCACGATCAGGTCCGGTGCGAGGTCTTTCATCATGCGCCCCGTTTTCTCGACGTAGCTCGCCGGCATCGAATCCGAGACGTGCACGTCCGACACGTGCAGCACGCGCACGCGCTCTTGGTCGAGCGCCGGGAGCGCGAGTGAGGAATGCCGGACCGCGAGTTGCCAGGTCGTCACGGGCTGCCAGAGACTCGCTTCCGTCGTGACAGCGCCGTACGCGTGTCGCAACCCGATCCGGCGTAGCTCGCCAACGCTAAACAACACGAGCAGGGCGCACCAGACGCGCAGCCAGTGCACTCCTCTCGCCCGCGACGCCGAGGCGGCTGCGAGTACGCCGAGCACCACGCATAGCGCGGCGATAGTCAGGGATTTCCCACGAGAGTCCGGCCACTGAATGACCACGCGATTGACCAGGAAAGCCCAAACCGCGAACGCACTGAGCTCTGCTAGCAAGAGTCGCGCGAACCAAGGCACACGAGCGGGGGGTGACATCGGGGCTAGTTTGCGCGCCCAGACCCTGCTCGCTCGTGGAGACTTGATGGAGCGCGCGTGGAGAAAGGGTGGCGGCATCCGTCTGAGCGAACGATACGCGAAGCGCATCAATAAGAGTTTGATAAGGCATTCTCCGCGGTCCTGCGCGGGAATTTGGCCGCGCCAGAGCAGAGCTGATAGGCCCAATCTTCACGTCGCGCAGCCAGACTCGCGGCGGAGTCGTCGAGACCCGAAGGAGGTTTTCATGAAGCAGCGTGCATTTTGCGCGCGGGCCAAGCACCGCGCGCTCGTCCTGACCAGCGGCGTGTTGCTCGCCTGCTCGACTCTTTCATCGCTCGCGAATGCCGTCGAACGGCCCGTGGCGCTCGGCGACGTCGTGGCCGCCGAGCAGCACAGCGCAGCCGCCGAACAGCAGCTGCGCAAGGCACTCGAAGACGGCCTGGACAGCGTCGATTTCGGGCGCAGCCCGGTGCGCGCGCGCTTCGTGCTCTCCGCGACCTTGGTCAAGCTCGAGAGCGTGAGCGAAAACAAGACCGTGCGCACGACCTGCGTGGTCTCGCTCGCTCTGCGACGCAAGCACGACTCCACGTTGCACGCCGTGATCAACGGCCGCGCCATCGCGGAAGACGCGCAGAGTGAAAGCGACGCATCGCGTGAAGACGCGCTGCGCGGCGCGGTCCATAGCGCGCTCTCGCGCCTGCCGGAGATCGTGCGCAGCGGGGATCGCTAGTCTGCGAGGTCCGTGATGTCCGCCGGCTCGAAGCAAACGCCAACGGTCGCCTCTAAACTGACACGCGCGCACGCCTCCGGGCGGCCGTCGCCGTCGATGTCGCGAAACCCGAACGAGGCGCCCACTTCGGCGCCCACGCCGCCCCCGACCGTGAACGACCAAGCCCCGCCGGCGTTGGCCGTGACCTCGCCGTAGCCCACGGTTGCGTGCGCGCCCGCGTGGTAACCGGTCGAACCATCCACGTTGTGAAAGCCTGCGTCCGCGCCTGCGCCCAATAGGTCGATGTTCACCTTCACCGGTCCCGACACGCCAACCCGCAGCGCCGTCGCTTCTAGACCTGCCCCGTCGTTGTTCGATTGAACGTAGCCGCTCGCGACGTCAGCCTGAAAGGGTCCTTCGCTCGGATGGCCGAGCGCGAAATCCACACGACCATGCTGGGCGACGAGGCCGGACACAGCTGCACCTGCAGGCTCTGGCACGACATCGACGCACGCGTAACAGCTGTCTTGGGGGGCGCTCGCTGCGGCGGACGTCGGCGCAGCAACCGACGCGGTCGCCGGGGGATCGCCGCCCGGATCGAGGCACATCAGATCATCGCGATTCGAAGTAGAACAAGTCGAGATTTCGGGCATGGGGCTTCTCCGTGGTTGAGCGCTCGCATCGGACGCGGCGACGCGCAGTTTCGGAAAAAGCGCCTGAGCACGATTGCGCGCAATTGCCCACGGCCAATGGCCGAGCGGGCCCACATGACGCAATCCCTACAGGCCTACGACGGCCACAATCCTGCCCCACGGCGCGCGCGCGATCCTTGGATTCGGCGCGCGATTTTGCTCGCGATAGTGCCAGCCGTCCTGTTCGTCGGCTTCGTGGGCGGTCTTTCGATCTACGTGTTCGTCAAATGCATCGCTCCGCAGGCGGCGGCCACGACTTATGTGCTCACCAACGCCGAGGCCTTCGCGGAACTCGGCCGCCCGTTGCACGTATCGCATGTGGGACGCAGAGTCGCGCTAGGCGAAGGCAAAGCCGTGGTGAGCTTCCAGGTGAGCGGTCCGGCCGGAACCGCGCGCGCGGTCGTCGCCGCGCACGCGCTCAAGATGGACTGGCAGGTCGACAGCGCAACCCTCGAGCACGACGGCAAGGCGATCGACATTTCTCCGCGTGCGCCGGCTTTTTGATAAGCTCGTGTGAATGAGTCGAAGCGACGACGCGCTCCGTTACCACCGCGAGGGCCGTCCAGGGAAAATCGAAGTCGTCTGGACCAAACCGGTCGCCTCCCAGCTCGACCTGTCGCTCGCCTACACGCCCGGCGTGGCTGCGCCCTGCCTCGAGATCGCGGCCGATCCGGACAAGGTCGATCTGTACACCGCGCGGCGCAACTTGGTCGCGGTCGTCACGAACGGCACGGCCGTGCTCGGCCTCGGCAACATCGGCCCGCGCGCGGCCAAGCCGGTGATGGAGGGCAAGGCCGTCCTGTTCAAGCGCTTCGCCGACATCGATGTGTTCGACATCGAAATCGCCGAGACCGACCCGCACAAGCTGGTCGAAGTGATCGCCGCGCTCGAGCCGACCTTCGGCGGCATCAACCTCGAGGACATTCGCGCCCCCGATTGCTTCGTCGTGGAGCGAGCGCTGCGCGAACGCATGAAGATCCCGGTCTTCCACGACGATCAACACGGCACTGCCATCATCTCGGCGGCCGCGCTGCGCAACGCGGCCGAGCTCCAGAACAAATCGCTCGATAGTCTGCGCGTCACCTGTATCGGCGCGGGCGCGGCTGCCACCAGTTGCATGCAGATGTGGGTGCGCATGGGCGTGCGGCGCGAATCGATCACGATGGTCGACGTGGGCGGCGTGCTCTACGAAGATCGCGGCGACATCGACGAGTTTCGCGCGCAATTCGCGCGCCCGAACGGCGATCCACGGCGCACGTTGGCCGAGGCCGTGGTCGACGCGGACGTGCTGATCGGCCTATCGGCAGCCGGGCTCGTGACGACCGCCATGCTGAAGACCATGGCCAAGCGCCCGATCATCTTCGCGCTCGCCAATCCGGACCCGGAAATCAGCTACGAAGAAGCGATCGCCGCGCGCGCCGACGCGATCGTCGCCACCGGTCGCAGCGACTATCCGAACCAAGTCAACAACGTGCTCGGCTTTCCGTACATCTTCCGCGGCGCGCTCGACGTGCGCGCCTGCACGGTCAGTGAGGAGATGAAGGTCGCCGCCGCGGAGGCGATCGCGCGGCTCGCGCGGGAAGACGTGCCCGATCAGGTGCTGCGCGCCTACGGCCGGAGCCGCATGCGCTTCGGTCGCGACTACATCATTCCGAAACCTTTCGACAACCGCGTGCTGTATTGGGTGGCGCCCGCGGTGGCCCAGGCCGCCATGGCGAGCGGGGTAGCTCGCGACACGATCGACGTCGAGGACTACCAGGAGCGCCTGCTGCGCACGATCTCCGCCACGCGCCGCGTGCTCTGGAACATCACCGAGGCCGCCAAGCAGAGCCCACGCCGGATCGTCTTTCCCGAGAGCGAGAGCGACAACATTTTGCGTGCCGCGCAGCGCATTCTGGAAGAAGGCATCGCCGAGCCCGTGCTGCTCGGCGCGCCCGAGCGCATCAGCGAGCACGCGCGCAAGCTCGGCTTGCACCTGGAGGGCGCGACCCTGCTCGACCCGCGCGAGAGCGACCGCTTCGACGCCTACGTCGACGCGTACTGGCAAAAGCGCGAGCGCAAGGGCACCACGCGTCACTCCGCATGGAAGGATTTGCGACGCTCGCGCACCGCGTTCGGCTTGATGATGGTCGAACTCGGCGACGCCGACGGCCTGGTCGCCGGCGTGCGCCAGGACTATCCCGCGACCATTCGCCCCGCCCTGCAGATCATCGGGGTGCGCGAGGGCGTGCGCCGCGCGGCAGGCATGTACATGGTGATCGCGAAATCCGGCGTGCGCTTTCTGGCCGACACCACGATCAACATCGAGCCGGACGCCGACACGCTGGCGGAGATCGCGCTGCTCGCCGCCGAAACCGTCAGTGAGCTCGGGCTCGAGCCGCGCGTGGCGATGCTCTCCTTCTCGAATTTCGGCGACGCGCCGCACCCCGCGTCCGAAAAGGTCGCCAAGGCCACCGCGCTCGTCAAAGCCAAAATGCCCGAGCTGATGATCGACGGCGAAATGCAAGCCAACGTCGCGCTCGACGAAGAAGCGCGAGCCCCCTACCCCTTCAGCCGTCTCAAAGGCGCCGCCAACGTGCTCGTCTTCCCGAACCTCGACGCCGGCAACGCGGCCTATAAGCTGCTCAGCGTGATCGGCGGCGGCGACGTGATCGGCCCCATCGTGCTCGGCATGAGAAAGCCCGTCAACGTCCTACAACAGGGCGCCAACGTCGACAGCATCGTGCACATGACCGCCATCACGGTCGCGCGCGCGATTCGCCTCGATCCGCGCGGCAAGTGAAGTCAGCGCGCCGCTAGCTTTGATTTGGGGCTGCTCCGCTGCAGCACGCGTGCACAGAGTGCGTCACGGCGTTGGGCCACGCGGACGCCTTCCCCACCCAATTGCCGAGCGGAGGCGCAACTACGCCCGCTCGGCGCCCGATTGAACGTCACCCGCGTGCCTTCTCTCCCGCACGAAGCCCTGCTGCTCTTGTTCCGAAATCGTCCGGAGCTGGCGCCGGAGCTCGTGCGCGACGCCCTCGGGATCGATCTGCCCGCGTACACGGAAGTCCGCATAGAATCCGCCGACCTCAGCGAGGTCGTGCCCGCAGAGTACCGCGCCGATCTCGTCGTGTTGCTGGTCAAAGGTGAGCCCGTCTTCGCCATCGTCGTCGAAGTGCAACTCGCACGCGACGAACGCAAACGCTTCACGTGGCCCGTCTACGTCGCCGGACTCCGCGCGCGCTTCGAATGTCCAGCGATCGTGCTCGTGGTCACGGCCAGCGCCGAGATCGCGCGCTGGGCGTCCGAGGCGATCGAGCTCGGTCCCGGCGCGTCGTTCACGCCACTCGTGCTCGGGCCGAACGCAGTGCCGATCGTCGTCGATCCCGAACGCGCCAAGGCCGAGCCGGAGCTCGCAGTACTGTCGGTGATGGCGCACGGTCACGGTGACGTCGAGCTGGCAGTGCGGATCGCGCTCGCAGCGACTGCAGGTATCGAGGTCCTCTCGGACCATGAGTTGAGTGTGCTATATTCGGATTTGCTGGGCGTGGCGCTCGGCGAGGCCGCCAGAAAGGCGTTTCAGATGATCCCGCAAGGCTATCAATTTCAAAGCCAGTGGTTCCGCGATGCGACGGAGAAGGGTCTCGCTGCGGGGCTCGCTCAGGGTAAGGCCGCCGACGTGCTCGCGGTTCTGGAGGCTCGCGGCATCCTCGCTTCCGCAGCAGAGCGCGAACGCATTCTGGCAACCACCGATCTCGCGACGCTCGATCTCTGGGTACGCCGCGCAGCAACCATCACCTCGATGGACGAACTATTCGACTGAAGCAGCCGACGGCGCGAGCAAGCTCGAATTGCAAAGCCAGCGGCGCACTGAGCACAGACACAAACGCCAAAATTGCCGCCAATCGCCGGACGATTGGTACGCACGCCGAGCCAGTGGCATGCTCGAACGATGGGCTCCGATAACTTTGCTTCTTTGATGAAAAACGCGGGAGGCGTCGATCGCGCGAGGCGACGGCTCAAATCCGGTGAAGTGCTGGACGCCACCGTGATCCAAGTCGCCAGCGATTTCGTGTTCGTCGACGTGGGCACGCCAAGCGACGGTCGCATTCCCCGCCTCGAACTGATCGACAGTCAGGGGCTGGTGCGCGTCAAAGAGGGCGACCAAATCCGGGTCAGCGTGATCGAGGCGCGCTCGGACGGCCCGCTGCTCAAGGCGCTCGGGCAAACCGCGCCGCCGGGCGAAGCGCCGCAGCCCGATGAGGTCCTGAAAGCCAAGGTGAGCCGGATCGAGAAGTTCGGTCTGTTCATCACCACCCCTAAGGGTGACGGCCTGGTGCCGCTCCGGGAATTGCCGCTCCCGCCGGGGTCCGACCATCGCCGGCTCTTCCCAGTCGGTAAAGAGCTGGACGTCGTGGTGATCGACGCAAACGCCCAGGGCAAGCTACGCTTCAGCGCCACGCGCGTGGCGCGCGTCGAAGAAGAGCGGAGCTTTCGTGATTTTGCGGCGGCCAGCAAGGATGCCGCCGAGAAGAGCGACGCGGAGGTCGGCAAGCAGAGCAAATCTGCGAGCGGCTTCGGAAGCCTGGGCGATCTGCTGCGCGAGAAGCTCGGCAAGAGCCTGCCCGCTGCGCCTGCGCCCGCCGCGACTCAGAAGCCCGCAGCCGCCGCGACCCAGAAGCCCGCACCTGCCGCGGCTGCGGCCACGAAGGCCGAACCCCCGAAGAACCCGCCGGCCGCGAGCGCGCCCGCGAAGCCGCCTTCGTCATCGCGCGACGACGTCATTCGTCGCAAACGCTGAGCGCTTCGGAAACACGACCTTGCGCGCGATCAGATCTTCGATGGTGTCGCGCAGTGTCTCGCCCGCGTCGCGCGGCGAAAAGCCGAGCTCACGCTCGGCCTTGTTCGAGCTGCAGTACCAGTAGTACTGCGCCATCTCGACGCTCACCTCGTCCACCGGCGGCTCGCCCCCGATCGCGCGTACGGCGCGGTTGAACAGGCGATTGACGCCGATGGCGAGCGGGCGAGAGCGCGGCATGCGCAAGGCCGGGCCCTTGACGCCGCTGATCCGGGAGAGCCGATCGAAAAACGCTGCGACCGTGAGATTCTTGGCGTTCAGAATGTAGCGTTCGCCGGCTCGCCCGCGCTGAAATGCCAGCCACATGCCGACCGCCGCGTCGCGCACGTCGACGAAGGCGAGCCCGCCGCTCGGCACGGCGGGGATAGCGCGCTCGAGGAAGCGGCGCACGTCCCCAGTCGACGATTCCCGAACATCCCCTGGACCGAGCAACAGGCTCGGATTGACGATCACCACCTCGAAGCCCGGCGGCGCGTTGAGCTCGAGGGCTTCGCGCTCGGCGTATAGCTTGCTGCGGTAGTAGGGCCACATCGCGACCAACTCGAGCGGCGCGCGTGAATGCTCGTCGGCGATCTGCTCCGAGTCGCCGCTGACGGCGAGCGTGCCACTCGTGCTGGCAACGACCACGCGCGGCACCCCCGCCGCCCGCAAGCCGCTCAGCGCCGAGCGCGTCCCCTGCACGTGAATGCGATGCAGCTCCTCGGATGCCTCGCGATCGCGCGTCACTTTGCCGGTCGCCAGGAACGCGCCGTCCACGCCGCGCGCGCTCGCCGCCACAGCCGCCGAATCGAGTACGTCGAGCGAGCGAACCGTGAGACCATGCACGGTGCCGCCGCTCTTCGACACCGGGATCACGTCGTGGCCCGCGGCGAGCAAGACCTTCAGCAATTCGGAGCCCAAAAAGCCGGTCGCGCCGCCGACCCAGAACTGTTTCTTGGTTTGTGAGGACATTTTTAGGACGTCGCAAGCAGGTCGAGCCGTTGCGCGCTTCCGCGGCGCGCGACTTCAACCCTGCAACTGAAACGCTTTCTGAAACGTGAAAAGCAGCTGAATATTGTTGGATTTGATGGCGCCCGCCACGAACTCGGCGGGTGACGGCGTGTATTTTTCGCGGACGATGCGCGTGAACATCGCGGGCGACGTCTTGAGCACGCAATCGGCCGCGTTGCTCACCTTGCCGGCGCGCACCTCGCAGCTGTCTTGTGTGATGCGCACGCTCCAGCGCTCGGTGTCGCCCAGCGAAAAGTAAAAGCTCACCGGCTGCTCGACGCTGCCAGCCACGAAGCGCGTCTGCAGTTCCTGAAACACGCCCTCGAGCGTACGCGGCGGCTCGGGCGCCGCTTGCTCGAGCACGTCCTTCTGCTCGAGCTGAGCGAGGTCCAATAGGCCGCCCTTCGATAACTCGACGACCGCGCGCTCCGCGAGGCTTGCCACGAGCCGCGACGCATCGCTCGCGGACAGCCCCTTCGTCAGCCTTTTCAGATCGCTCGCCAAGAGGGGCAAACCAATGCGTGCCTCGACGTCGCGCCGCCGCGGCAGGGTGGTGCCCTTGGGCAGCGCGCTGTGCGTGCCGCCGAGATACACCGGCAAAATGTCCTTCTGGTGGTGCAATGCGAGGTGGCCGAGCGACGCTTTGAACTCGTGCACCATGCCGTCGGTGCTGCGCGTGCCTTCCGGGAAGATCAGCACGGTCTTGCCTTGGTCGAGCAGATCGCCCGCTTGGCGCAGGGCCTGCCGCAGTGAGCCGCTGCGCGTCATCGGCACCAGGTTCGTGAAGTTCTCGAAATACGCGCGCCGAAAGCGATTGCCTTCGAAGAAGTAATCCTGCGCGGCGAGCGAAACGAGGTTCTCGCCGTAGCTGCCGAGCGCGTATTTCACGAGCCCCATGTCGAGGTGGCTGGCGTGGTTGGCGGCTACGATCGTGCTGCGGTTGTGGGGGATGAACGCGCGGCCCGTCACTTTCGTGGACAGCACCTTGTCGTAGAAGCCGAGCTGCGCGCGGCCCATCCAGTGCATCGCGGCTTCCCGCAACAGCGGCGGGATCTCGAGCTTCGTCGAGTCTTCACGCTCGATGCTGTCTGTGGCCGGAGCTCGCCGCGAGCCGCGCTCTTCGGCGAGCACGCTCTCGAGCTCGCCGATCGTGCCGGCCGTGCTGAGGCGCTCGGCGTCGAGCGTGTGGCCGACCTGTGCTTCGAGCGCGACGAGCAGCTCGAGCAACATCAGCGAGTCGAAGCCGAGATCCCCGCGCAGGCTCATGTTCGCTGCGAGCTCGCCGGCGGAGCGCCGCGCAATCGCGGCCACGGCCGCGCGCACGATCGTGACGGAGCCGGCGCCCGAGCGCGACGAAGCTTCCGCGGTTTCACCGAGCACGCGTTCGAGCGAACGGCGCACCTCGGTGCGCTTGACCTTGAGCGTCGTCGTGCGGGGCAAGGCCGCGTCGAACAACATGGTGACAGCCGGGCGCTGCGCTATCGGCAATTTACCGAGCGCCCGATCGAGCGACGCGCGCGCCCGCTGATGCCGCTCGGCGCGCGAGATGCCGTCGTCCGCCTCGGGCACGGCCGCGCAAGCGAGCCGCTCGCCGCCGCGGCCGTCGGCGATGCCGAGCAGCGTAAGCTCCTTGACGTGTTCGAGCTTGCCGAGGCGCGCTTCGACGTCGTCCGGGTAGACGTTTTCGCCGGTGGAGGCCACCACCACGTCCTTGGCGCGGCCTACGATCGCGAGCCGCCCCTTGCGATCGAGCTTGCCGAGATCGCCCGTGCGCAGCCAACCGTCTTCGGTGAGCACGCTGCGCGTCGCGGCTTCGTCGTCGGCGTAGCCGAGCATGACGTTCGGACCGCGCGCGAGCACCTCGCCGACGCCGAGCGCGTTGGGCGCGTCGATCTTGAGCTCCACGCCGGGGATCGGCTTGCCGACGTGCCCCGACTTCGATTTCGGTCCTGCCGGCGCGACCGACAACACCGGGGCGGCTTCCGTGAGCCCGTAGCCCTCGGCCAGGTGCAAGCCGAGACCGGCGAACAAGTGGTGCGTGGTTTCCGGCAACGCGGCGCCGCCGCTGACCAGGAAGCGCAAATGGCCGCCGAGCTCCTGATGCACCGGCCCGAACAACAGCTTGCCGCTGTCCACGCCGAGCGATTTCCCGATCGAGCGATTCAGCTCGACCGCGAAGTCGAACGCGCGGGAGGCGAGCGCGCCGTGTTCGGCCACGCGCGCCAAAATCCGACGTTCGAGCATTTCCCACAGCGCCGGCACGCCGATCAACGCCGTGATTTTGCCGCTGCGCAGGCCGGCCGTGAGCCGCTCCGCGTTGAGCTCGTCGAGGTAGACGATGCGCGAGCCGCGCGAGAGCGGGAGCAACATGCCGCAGGTGAGCTCGAAGGTGTGGTGCAAGGGCAGCACGCTCAGCACGCGATCGCCCTTGCCGAGCGGAAATAGCGGCGCGAGCGAGGCGACCAGCGACGTGAGATTCCGATGCGTGAGCTGCACGCCCTTCGGTCGTCCCGTGGTGCCGCTCGTATAGATCAGCGCGGCCACCTCGTCGGCGTCCACCGTGGCGGCGAAGCCGATTGGACCCGGCGCGCCGATCTCGACGACGTCCAAGGTTCGCGCGTGATCGCGAAGCACGTCAGCCAAGCGCTCGCTCACGAACGAATCTGCCAGCAGAATCTTGGCGCCCGAAGCCTCGCGCAGCGTGAGCGCGACGGCGGGCTCGACGTTCGCGTCGAGCGGGACGACGGTAGCGCCGACCTTCAGAATGCCAAAGAAAGCGATCGGCCAGGCGGGGTGATTCTTGGCGGCCAAGAGCACGCGGTCACCCGGACGCACGCCGGCTTCCACCAGACGCGCCGCGCAGGCCGCTGAGCGCTCGCGCCACTCGCTGAACGACAAACGACTGAGCCCGTCGTGTTCCGTACGCTGAAGCGCGACCGCGAGCTCGAAGCGATCGGCCATCTCATCGAGCAGCGCGGGCAGTGTTTCGTGACGCGCGGGCGCCTTCTTGGGCCGACGAATGCGCTCCTCGATCTGCGGAAATACCCAGCGCTCGAGGCCGGGCACGTGGATCTCGAGGAACCAGCTGCGCCAGTCGAGCGTGTCCGGCGTCCACGGCACGAGCCGCTTTTCGCTCTCGCCCAAGCGCTCGTACGCGGCGCGCGTGTTGTCGCATCGGAAAATATAGTGAAACTGGCACGTGAACGGCACGAACACGCTGAGCACATTGCCGACTTTGCGCTGCTGTTCGGAAAAATCCGACAGCACCTTGGCCGCCGGGCGCAAGATCGGGCTGACCGGACCGGCCGCAGCCTTGTCGAGCCAGGAAGCGAGCTGCTTGCTCGCGCGCGAGATCGCGGCCGGGCCAATCGTCTCGAACTGGGCCTTGCTGATCATCGCACCTTCGTAGTGCGTCTGTAGGAACGACAAGATCGGGCCGCCCTTGCCCGTCTTCTGGAAGTGCTTGCGCTTGTGGAGCCCGGTAAGCTCGACGAAGCGGCGCATCGTGCATGGATTCGTGTCGGTCGAGCCCAACTGATAGACGGCCTTGGCGCGCCCCTCGAGCAGCTCAGCGAGGGCGAGCGTGAGGCCGGCGGCCACCATGTCGCACGGGATCACGTCCAGGAAATTGTCGGAGCCCGGGATCTGCAGGCCGCCCTGGCGCACGATGAAGATCAGGGGCGCGCTCGTGTTGATGCCCTCGTTCCAGCCGGGGAAGGGAAAGCTCACGGTCGACTCGACGATCGCGGGGCGCACGATCGTGAACGGCAAGCCCGAGGACGCGGCGATCTGCTCGCCGATCGCCTTGGTGTACGTGTACGTGTTCGGAAATCCCCAAAATTGCGCGCGTTCCGTGCCGGTTTCGGCCAAGCGCGCTTCCACGAATTTGCGCTTCACGCGCCGCACTTCGGCGTCCAGCACGTCGCCACGCGCGGGCTCGCCGCGCTCGCGCAGGTTGCGCTTCGCCTCGTCCAGAAAGCGGCTCTGCCGGAACGCGTCGCTCGCGCGGTGACGCGCTTGCTCGATCACGTCCAGGCATTCGCTGATCTCGCGGTCGGGATCCCAATGCGAACGATCGAGCTCGTCGGCGCGCGGAAACGGGAAATCCCGCGGGTCCGTTTCCGGGATGTGGCCGGTGCGATTGCCGGCGACGTAGCAAGTGCTGGTGTGGAGCAGCGGCACGCTACCGAGGTCACGCGCGAGCTCCACCAAATTTTTCACGCCGAACGCGTTGACCTCGAGCGCCTCGTCGAGCGGCGGATCGAAATCCACGACGCCCGCGACGTTGACGACCGCGTCGATGTTGCCTCGCAAATCGTCGCGTTGCTCCGGGCTGAGGCCGCAAAACGCCTGCACCACGTCGCCGCTCACCACCGAGACGACGCGCGCCATGTGTTCGCCGAAGCGCGCGCCGTGCGTCGTGCGCAGCGGATCGAACACCGGGCTCGGCACGACGTCTTGCTGATAGCGCTGCTCGGCAGTCAGCCCACCCTTCGGGCGCATCACCAGATAAATGCGCTCGAGCTCGGGAAAGCGCGAAAGCAAGAACGAGAGCCACACCTTGCCCAGAAAGCCCGTGCCACCGACGACGACCAGCCGCTTGCCACGCAGCAGCTTGCCGAGCTCGAGTGAGTTCGGCGCGTGTCCGTTCGTGACTCCGTTCGTGCTCAAGCCGTCGTGCTCCCGTTGGCTGGGATCTTGGCGGGCAGACTCACGTCGCCCATCACGATCGGCGGCACGTGCAGCAGCGTGATGTCGAGGGATTTGAGCTCGCCGCCCTTGGCGCGGTAAAGCGCGTCTTCCATGCTCGGCGAGGTTTCCCAGCCGAAGAGCTTGGGGATGTATTCATTGTCCGCGCCGACCACGATCACGCGGCCCAAGTGCTGACGACCGTTTTCGCCCCAGTACCACATGAAGAACGGGTGCGACGGGTGATAGGCGTAGCCGGTCCGGTACATCTGGATGTAAGCCGGATCGGCCGCGAACTTCTGCTCGTAGCGCGTGCGCAGCTCCTCCGCGTTGCGCGTCTCCGGTAGCAGGCGGTGCACGAAATCGACGTACGGCGCGTGCTGCTCGTGATCGAATTTATCCGTGCACGGATGCGTGATGATCAGCGTGCCGCCCTTCTTCACGAGCGGCGCGTTGCGGTACATGTTGAAGAGGTACCCTTGCGCGAGCACCTGCACGAGCAGCGGGTTCAAGAACGCGTGCACGTTGTAGGGGCTGATGAACGGAATGCCGGTCACGAGCACGTCCGCCTGGCCTTCGATCGGCACGCAGTACTGCTCGAAGCTGCGATTCACGGTGGTTTGGTGCACGGCCTCGGTGGCGCCCGCGACCACACCCGTGATCGCGTACGGCGCGGGAAAGCGATCGAAAATAGCCTGGCGCGCGGGCTGCGGCAGCTTGCTGGTCGTGACCACGAGCGCCTTGAGCATGGCGCGCTCGGTGCCCGTCAGATCGTCCTCGTTCTTGGTCAAGAACTCGAGCGAGCGGTCGAACATGCGGTTGTTCACCGTGGTCTCGATCGTGAAGATATCGAGGTGCTCGTGGGCGAGCCGGCCCATGCGCTCGATGTCCGTCGCCAGCTGGGATTTGCCCGGATCCATGTAGCTGTCGGAAGCGCGGATCGTCTTCGGGTTGTGATGCGGCCGTAGGCTCTCGTAGCTGCACAGGCCGACCGCGACCGACTTGAACCCGCCGTTCATCGGCACGAAGTTCAAGTTCACGTAAATCAAGAGATCGCTCTCGGCGGCGCGGCGATTGAGCTCGAGGTGCTCGCCGTGCGCGGTGTGACCGAGCGACACCATGTTGCGCTTGTCTTCCGCGTCGTGATTGTAGAGCTTGTCCGGGTAGTAGGCGTCGAAGATCTTGTCGCCCACCATGTGGCGGATCTCGTGGCCCTTCATGCGCCGGTGCACGCCGGTCGCGACGATCAGCTCGATGTCGTCCACGCCGTGATCGGCGAGCAGCTCGAGCACGATCGTGATCACGCGCTCGCGCGGATCGGGGCGCTTCATCGGCGGCAGCGGCACCGAGATGTCGTCGATCGCGATCGTCACCTTCATGCCCGGCTTGAGCTTGGCGTACAGCGGCTCACAACCGAGCGGGTGGTTCAGCGCATAGCGAATGGCGGCGTCCGGATCCTTGAGCGCGTCAGCGGGTGGCTTCGGGTAGATGCAGCGCGTGCCGGCCGGCAAATCGACCTCGACCAGGCGATCGCCGGAGAAGAGCACGCGCGGAGCGCTGTCGCGCTCCAAGGTAACTAGGCTGGGATGGTTCATGCGGAATGGTTCAAATCGAAGCTCGGCCAGCTATAGGCCTTGGCGAGCAGAGCCAAGCGTTTGTCGGGATTCACTGCGGCGGGGTGGCCGACCACGCTCAGCATCGGCACGTCGGAGTAACTGTCGCTGAACGCGAAGCAATCCCCGAGATCGTAGCCCTTCGCCTTGGCGTGTTCGCGGATCAGCCGCGCCTTTTCGGGGCCGGCCACGACGGGTTTCAAGAGCTTGCCCGTCGCGATGCCGTCTTTCATTTCGAGGCGATTGCCGATCACCTCTTGGGCGCCCAGGTATTTCGCGAGCTTCTCGAGCAGGACCTCGAGCGCGCCCGACACGAGCACGACGTCGTGCCCGGCAGCCAAGCTCTTTTCCACCAAGCTCTTCGCGGCCGGAAACAGCGACGGCCGGAGCACGTTCTCGAACGCATCATCGGCGAGCAACACCAGCCGGTCCTCGCTCATGCCGGCGTAGCTCGAGAACAAGAGCTCGTTGAAAGTGCGCCGATCGAGCATCTCGGCGATCGCCATGCGCGGCGCACCGAAAAGCGCCTTGCCGATCCGGAGCGCGCTTTGCAGCGGCGTGCCCTGATTGACCAGGTAGTAGAGCGTGGGATGCACCAGATTGGTGGTGACCAACGTCCCGTCGACGTCGAAGTAACAGGCTGCCAAGATTCGGGGTTTTCGTAGACGGTCGAGCGGCCGACCGAGGAGGCGCGCATTCTAATCACGTAGGCGCGAAAAACGCAGCCCTTGTACATAGCCGATAGCGCAATGCGTCAAAATGTGCAGCTCCGGCCTAGAATCCGCGGCATTTCGCCGGCTGCCGATTCGTGCTCGTCCTCAAAGCCGATCGAGTAGTGCTTCGCTCCGATGAAGCTCGTCACTAGCCCTGCCGATCTCACACAGCTCGCCTCGACGCTGAGCGGCGCCTCGCTCCTGTTTCTCGACACCGAATTCGAGTCGAACCGCTCCGGCGTCACGCTCTGCCTCCTGCAGGTCTCGCGCGGAGACGAAGCCTTTCTGGTCGACGCGCTGGCGCTGCGCGATTTGAGCCCGCTCGCCGCGCCGTTCGCGAACGCGACGACTTGGGTGCTGCACGCGGGCCAGCAGGATGTCTCGCTGATCCGCGAGCGCGTCGGGCTCGAAGCGCGCCCGAGCGTGTTCGACACGCAAGTCGCCTGGGCACTCACCAGCGTCGAGTACTCCGTGTCGTTGGCCTACGCGCAGTTTCGCGCGCTCGGTCTGCGCGGCAAGAAGGGGCACCAAGCCGACGATTGGGTGCGCCGTCCGCTGCCGCCCTCTCAACTCGCCTACGCGGCCGCCGACGTCGAGCACTTGCCGGCGCTGCACGGCTGGCTCCGTGAGCGCGCCGAAAAACTCGGACGCGCCGAGTTGGTCGCCGCGGCGTCCGCCGAGGTGATCTGGCCTGCGCCGAGCGCGCCGCACGCGCTCTCGCTCGAGTCGTTCCGCAACGCGTGGCAGCTCGATCAGCGCGAGCAAGCCGCGCTCTCCTACATCATCGACTGGTTCAACGCGTTGCCCGCGGCCGAGCGCAGCGATGCGCCCGAGAACAAGACCTTGCTCGCGATTGCGGCGCGTTTGCCGCGTAGCGTCGACGACTTGATGCGCATCAAGGGCGTGCCGCGTGGCTGGTCCGGCGAGTTCGGAGCGAAATTCGTGCGCGAGCTCGTGCGCGCCGCGGAAGCCGCCAACGCGGGCGGCTTCGTGCCGATCGATCCGCCGCCCTACGCGACCGCGCCGGAGATCGCCGTCGAGGGCTGGCTCGCGGCCGCGCGCGCCGCCGTCTGCACCAAGCTCTTGGTCGCGCCCGAGCTGGTGCTGCCGACGCGCGTCATGAAGGCGCTGCGCAGTCACGCGCTGGCGCAGGGCACGGTGGATTTGGCCGCCGCGTTGCCCGGCTATCGCCGAGAGTTGCTCGGCCCGAGCTTGCAGCAATTCGCCTCGGAATTCCCGCTTCGGTTCTGAAACGATCCCATGTGACTTCTGGACCGCGAGCTGACTCGGACGTATCTTGACGCTCGATGGCATTCGGAGTCGGGTGGGCTGCCAGCATCGCCTTGGGCGCAGCAGCGCTCGCTGGCTGTTCACACTGCACCGGTGCGGACGCAGCGTCCGCGCTCCGCGCTCAAATGAAAGCTCGCGAACGCGCGCTCGCAGAGCCCACGATGCGGCAGGCCGCGGCAACCGTGGGTGCCAGCCTATTGCCAGCGTTGCCCGAGGAAATGGCGGCCATACCCTGCGAGTCCACTGCGATTTTCCAAACGGGCGATGCTCCTTTTTGCGTTCGTGACGAGGGCAACGATGACAGCGCCGGCCCGTTGCTCGCCGTCCTCGACTCGCAGGGCAGGCCGGCGATCGCGATCGCAATTCCTTCGCAGGACTGGTACTACGCGCGCGTCGCGCGGCGTGGGAGCACCCTGGTCCTCTTGATGCCCAAGGTGTCACGACGCAAGCTGGGCGTGCAATCGCAATGCACGTGCGGCACCTGGGGAACGCATACACCGGTCGAACACGTATTGGTCATCGAGGGGCTCAGCACGGCCACCCTCCAGACGCTCGAGGTCCCCATGACCGAACGCTACGTCGAGTGGAAATGCGAGGCTTACTTGGCGGATGCATCGCAGACACGCTGCGGGACCTGACGTATAGTCCGCCCGTGTCCACGTCCGAAGCCGTCACCCGTCAGATCCGCGTCCACGTCGAGGCGCGCTACTCGCCAGAGCACTCGAGTCCGCAACAAAGTGAGTGGTTCTTCCTCTACACGGTGAAGATCGAAAACGAGGGTCCCGAGACGGCACAGTTGCTCAACCGACATTGGATCATCACCAACGCGGTCGGTGACGTCGAGCAGGTGCGCGGCCCCGGCGTGGTGGGTCAAAAGCCGGTGCTCAAGCAGGGCGAGAGCTTCGAGTACACGTCGGGCTGTCCGCTCAAGACTCCGTTCGGCTCGATGAGCGGCACCTATGAGATGGTGCTGGAGAGCGGCGAGCGCTTTCTGGCTGAGATTGGCGCCTTTGCGCTGCGCGAACCCGGCGCTTTTCACTGAAGCAGCTGGGCATTCTCTTGGCCGCCGGGGCGGTGTACGCTGCGCGCGCGGCTTAACTTCGCCCGACGGGTCAGGCGGGGCCGACTCGCATGGACGCGCCTATTTCAATCGGAGACGTTCTGGCTGGGAAGTACCGCGTCGAGCGCGTGCTCGGCGTGGGCGGCATGGGCGTGGTCGTCGCGGCCGAGGACTTGCTCCTCGAACGCCGCGTCGCGATCAAGTTCTTGCTCGATGACGGCTTGCAGAATCCGGAAGTGTTGGCGCGCTTCGGGCGTGAGGCGCGTTCGGCGGTGCGCATCGAGAGCGAGCACGTCGCCCGCGTGATCGACGTGGGCTCACTGCCCAACGGCTCGCCGTACATCGTGATGGAATATCTCGAGGGCAAGGACCTCGCCCACCACGTGGCCGCGCAGGGAGCGCTGCCCGTCGAAGAATCAGTCGACTACTTGCTACAGGCCTGCGAGGCGATCGCCGAAGCGCACGCGCTCGGCATCGTGCATCGCGACCTCAAGCCCGCCAATCTGTTCTTGACCCGGCGCACGGACGGCACGGCCTTCGTGAAGGTTTTGGACTTCGGAATTTCCAAGGCGGTTTCCGGTGCCCGCGGCTCGCAGCCGGACGTCTCGCTGACCAAAACCTCGGCAGTGATGGGCTCGCCTTTGTACATGGCGCCCGAGCAAATGCGCTCGACCCGTACGGTCGATGCGCGCGCCGACATTTGGGCGCTCGGCGTGATTTTGTACGAGCTCCTCTCCGGCAAGGTGCCATTCGAAGGCACGACGATGCCCGAGCTCTGCGCGCTGGTGCTCACCGAAGCGCCCATGCCGCTCGACAAGCGTTGTCCCTCGGTGCCGACGGCGCTGGCCAGCGTCGTCGCTCGCTGCCTGGAGAAAGAGCCCGCGCAGCGCTTCGGCAACGTGTCGGAGCTCGCCAACGCATTGGCTGGCTTCGGGCCTCAGAAGGCGCGGCTGTCCGCCGAGCGTATCTCGCGCGTTCTGCGCGCGGCAGGCGTCGACACACCTCCGAGCGCACGACAGACAGACAGCTCGCTCCTCGCGGAACGACCCGGCGAAGCCACGAGCGCCGCGTGGAGCCCGGGCACGACGGGCAGCGTGCGACGCTCGAGCGCGCGGCCGGTGATCGCGGTCGGCGCGCTGCTCCTGCTCGGCGCGGGTGTGGGCACCGTGTTCTTGATGAACGACCGCAAGGCGAGCCTCGATGCGAGCACCGCGAGCGCGCCTGCCGCGCCGCTGCCACCCGCGGTGTCCGTCGAACCCGTCGCAGCGCCACTTCCCTCGCCGCCCGTCGGGGTCGCGCCGGAAACCGACGCGATCCCTGCGAACTCGGCCGCGAGTGAGCCGCCGAGCCCCGTTGCGAGTGCAGGAACACCAACGGCGCCGGCAGTCGTTGCTCAGGGCGCGCATTCAGGCTTTGGAAAAACCAGCAAGTCTTCGGCACCAACGCCCCCGTCGGTCGTCACGACGCCCGTCGTCGTGGCACCCGTGGTCGCCGCGCCCATCGTGCCGGCGCCGGTCGCCGAAGCACCGCCTATCGCCGCGCCACCGCCACCCGTCGCACCAGCTCCGCCTCCGCCTGCTCCACCCAAAAAGCGCAACGCGCTCGATATCGTATTCAAGTGATGTCGTTGCTATCAATCCAACGCAAGACCTCGTTCGTGCTCGCGATCTCGGTCGCGCTCGCGAACGCTCCGCCGTGCTGGGCTGCCACGCCCAAGAAGAATGCGAAAGCCGCGAGCACCAGCGCAGCCCCCGCGCCGGTGGCCGCAGCGCCCGCACCCGTCGCAGCCACTCCGGCTAGCCCTGCGGGTCCCAAATCCTTAACCGATACACTCACGGGCGACGCCAAGGCGGACTACGAGGCAGGCAAGCTGCTCTATGGCGACGGCGACTATGCGGGCGCGCGCGTGAAGCTGCTCGCCGCTTATGACTTGTCACACGATCCGCGCCTCTTGTGGAACGTCGCCGCGTGCGAGAAGGGCCAGCGCCACTACGCCAAGGTCGCTACATTGGTCCAGCTGTACCTCAAGACCGGCGGCGATCTGCTGACCGACGACGATCGCAAAGAAGCTCAGGATCTGCTGAATGCGATCGAGGCTTTCACGGTCGGACTGTCGGTCACCGTGAGCGAGCCGGACGCGCAGATCTTCGTCGACGGCACCTCGGTGGGAGCCTCGCCGCTGCCCGGTCCGGTTACCGTCGACATCGGCACGCGCCAGATCGAGGTACAAAAGCCCGGGTTTTTGAAGTTTTCCCAGAGTTTGGCGGTCGGCGGCAACAAGCAAGCGGCGCTCGACGTCAAGCTCGAGCGCGAAGTGCACGAAGGCGAGCTTACCGTGAACGCCCCGCCGAAAGCGACGATTCTCATCGACTCGAAGCCCGTCGGCGTCGGCCGTTTCGTGGGAAAGCTGCCGAGCGGCGGCCACACGCTGCACGTCGACGCGCCCGGCTTTCGCGCTTACCAAAGCGAGGTCGTGATCCAGGATCATGAAAAGCGCGGCGTCGACGTGGTGCTCGAACCGAACGCGGCACCTGGTGCCGCTCCCGTTCCGGAAGAGCCTACGGGCGCGCTGCACGGTCTCGAACTCGGTCTGCACACGGGCTACGCGACGCAAAGGAACGTTCTCAAGTCGAATGGGACACAGTCCCGGCAAAACGCCGATGTCACCTCGATCATCCCGGTCGGAATCGACATCGGCTATCGGCTCGGGCGCCCGACGTACCTCGGCTTTTTCGGTGAGTACGGCACGCTCGATCGTTCGGACACGTGCGGGGTC
>DASXKQ010000258.1:0-25115 GCA_036496745.1 Polyangiaceae bacterium | reverse complement strand
ATACCGACAAGCCGGCGATCACGGGCAGCACCGGTAACTGGACGAACCTCGGCAAACTCTTGAACGCGGGCATCGCCGGCGTCAAAGAGGTGGACGCGGGCATCGTGGTCTCGTTCCACATCGACCGCGGCAACGCGTACGCGACGACCAAGAGCTGGATCGACGGTGCGGTGAAGCAGGGCGCAATCCCGCAGGCCTTCGGTGAATCCTGCTACCAAACGTACCAGGGCGACCCGAACAGCATCCCGAATACACTCAACGGCTGGACGACCACGTTCACTCAGCTGGTGGCAAACTACGACGGTTCCAGCGCCCAGCGTCCGAAGATCAACTTCTTCGCCGCCGAGTACGGCCCGATGGAGCGACAGATCAACGATGTGCTCTTCAATCTGTCGAACAAGCAAGGCATCGGCACGTTCAATTGGGAGCCGACCACACAAGGGGCATGGAACGCCGCCGTGGCGGCGGATCCGCCGGGCACCGGTAGCCATGCGCTCTTCAACAACCGCAACGGCAACACGTACTCCACGCGCCCGGACCTCGCGCTCTACGACCAAATGAAGCTCGACTACGCCTCGCGGCTTTAGGCAGGCGCTCAGCGCAAAAAATCCGACACGGCAAACTCGAACTCTGGGAATGCGACGAGGCGGATACGCTCGCCGCGCTCGAACACCGTAACACGTCGGTACTCTCCCGAGGCCGGCTCGGTGTGAACCTCCACGCGGCGATCGCGTAAATTCACGACCCAGTATTCGGGGACGCCGCACTCGGCATACAGGCGCGCCTTGCGGCCGCGATCACGGGCTAGGGAGGAGTCCGCAACCTCGATGATCAGGTGAGCGACCTGTGGGTGCTCCGCGTCGTATTAGCGTTGGTGGTCTCCATGATCGAACGCTCCATTGCGCGAGAATAGCACGCACGGCTCCCTATCGGATGGGAGCCGTGCGCAGTTGCAAAAATCAGCGAATGGTAATGTTCGGAATCGGCGGATCCGCCATGCCGCTGCCGATCGCGAAGCTCGTGTGCGGTGGCTGGTTGTAGGCGCCGTTCTGCCAGCTGACGGCCACGCGGTACTGCGCGTCGTGCATCAGCGTGTAGATGCGGCGCGTGGTGACGTCGGTGGTCGTGTACAGACGGAGTGCGGAGCTGTCCGTCTCGCGCCAGACGACTTCTTCACGCCAATCGCCGGTGAGATCCGCGCTGCGCGTGGGCGTGGATTGCCGTCCTCGTTGCACATGAACATTTCGAGGCCGGGGCTAGATCACGTGCGCGACGCGCTCGATCAGCCAGTACAATCCGATCGCCGCCGTGATCACCGACAGCGCTTGGGTTCCGCGCCGAGCGAAGAGCGGTAGCTTGCGCAGGCGCCACAGGAGAGAGAGCAAGAGCGTCGCGACCAACGCTTGGCCTATCTCGACGCCCAGGTTGAAGGCGAAGAGCGGCGCCAAGATCGGCGCGCCGTTCGCGCCGAGGCCGATTTCCTTCAACGCTCCGGCGAAGCCGAAACCGTGGATGAGGCCAAAAAATAGCGCGATCGCCCAGCGCCAGCGTGGGTCCTCCCCGCGCAGCAGATTTTCCACAGCCACGAACACGATGGTGGCCGCGATCAGCGGCTCAATCAGGCGGCTCGAGGGCGCGACCAGGCCGAGAGCGGCGAGCCCGAGCGTGAGCGAATGCGCGACCGTGAAGCACGTCACCAGCACGAGCACGCTCTTGAGCCGGCGACAGGCCGCGAGCAGCCCAAGCAAGAACAACAAGTGATCATAGCCCGTGAGGATGTGCTCGACGCCGAGCCGCAAGAATTGAGCGAAGGACGCGGTCGGCGCGGATCGCGCGGCGCCGTTCACGGCCGTTTGCGGCAGACTGACGGTGAACGACGGCGACTCGGCGCGCAGCAACTCCTGCCCCAAAAACACGCGCTCACCAGTGACCGTGAGCGTGGCGCCATAAGTCGGATCCGAGAGCCGCCCGAAGAACCGGGCTTCGAAGGTGAGCGAAGTCCCCTGAGCCGCGGGGTATAGCATGCGCAGATCGACTTCGTCTTCATCGAGCAGGAGCGCGTGACATTCTCGTGCGCGAAGCACGTGCTCCTCTGCACGCAGCGCGTACAGGCCCTCGCAGCAGCGTTCGACCTGACCCCGGACAGCCGCGAATTCTTGCTCGCTCGTGACGTTGGCTAAGTTGGCCTTCGGGCAAATCGCGGCTGCGGTGTTGCGCACGAGTATCACGTGCAGTTCGGTGCGGTCCGAAAGCGCGCGGGCCTCGGTCGTGATTTGAAAGGGCTCGTGGGCGGCGGCGCTCCGCGTGATAGCGGCGAGCAGTGCGACGGCCAGGACTTGCAAGACCATCGCCCGCAGCGTGAACGCCGAGAGTCTCATTCCGAGACGCTCAGCGGCTGGCTCAAGACTGGTAACAAACTTAGCCGGCTGCCGCATCTTGCCCTATCAAACGCGAACCGCTCAGCAAGCGCGTTTCGCGAGGTTTCCATTGGCGAGCTTGGACCAGACTGCAGAGGATAAGGTTCCGGAATCCGGTCGTGGCCCGCGCTCGGGCGAGCAGCGCTCGCTTTCCGAGCAGCTCTGGGATCTCGACTGGGCTTCGCTCTTGCCACTCCATCTCGGGGACGATGGCCTGGTCGCGAGGTATTCGAGCTTCGAAGAGCTGAAGCCATTCATTGCGGGCAACTACGCAAACATCTTCGAAGAGGACCGGCAAGAGTCTCCATTCAGCAGCGCTCGGCCCCACCCGGCCAAAGCACGCTATATGGAGCTTACGGCGGATTTCATCGCGTTCGAGTTGCAAGGCGAACCGATCGGCGTGCTGGTCGGCATGCCCAGCGACTGGAGCACGTACTACATTCGCAGCGCGGCGATGGTGCGGGGACACCAGGGGCGCGCTGCGCCGCAAACATTCCTGGCGGCACTCTATCCGTTTCTCGCCAAACACGGTGTCGAGCGAGCAGAACTCGATATCTCGCCGTCGAATATCGCAATGATGCACATCGCGACGCGCATGCGCTTCAATCCCACGGGTACGATCCTGAGCGATCGCTGGGGCGCCATGATCCGATTCAGCAAGTTCCTCGACGAGGACTGCGAGACGACATTTCTACGGCAGTTCTGTGCTGGGGTGGCCTATCAGGAGCGCGAGCGCAGACCGAGACTACCCACCTCAGCATGAAAGGACACGCACATGAAAAAGCGTTTTGCTCAAGTCACGTTCTGATCCACGCGTCGTTTTGGTAACCCAGGTCGTCCACAGCGGCGGCCTTCTGACTGATCGACAGCACGGAGGTGGCAGCACGTTCGTGCCGACGCCTCCGTGCAAAATCGCACCTTCAAACACCACAACTCTAGTTGGGATACGATATGATTTCCGAGACGTTGAAAGCAGAGATCGAAGCGTGCGCGCGTAGAACGCGACGCCATCCCTTGCTCGTTCTGGCCCGACGCGGAGGGATTTCTCCGGAAGTCGTGACGAGCTACCTGTCGAACGCACGCTACCTGGTCCGCAACACGCCGCGCCACACGGAGATGGCTCGCCGCCGCTCGCAAGAGCTGGGGCGGCCTGCGCTTGCCGCGCATTTTGCGCACAAGCTCGTGGAAGAGACCGGCCATGATCGCTGGGCGGACGCGGATCTCGCGCAGATGAGCGATCTGTTCGGCAGTCGCGCTTCCGAGCGCCCGACTGCGGCTCTGGTCGAGTTGATGGGTTATCTCGATCAGGCCATTCAAGAAGAGCCGGCGGGCTATCTCGCCTATGCGCTGCACGCCGAATATTTTACGGTGCTGATCGGCCCCGAATGGGTGCGCATGCTGGACGAACGTTGCGGGGTTCCCAGGACCGCGATGACGGTCGTGACCAAGCACGTCACGCTCGATCAAGATCACGTCTTGGAGGGTGCCCGAGAGATTGACGCGCTGGTGACGGACCCTGCGCTGCTGCCTGTCTTGCAGCGCGTCCTGTCGCGCGCGATGAGCTATCTGGAAAGCTTTTATGACCAGATTTACGAACAGACGCAGGAAGCGTCCGAGCTGCGGAACGTGAGCTAATGGCAGCCGCTCGCGAGCTTGCCGAACTCGCCAAACTGTGTGAAACGCTGCCGTTGCCGGCTGGCTGGTCGACGCCGGAGAGCTTTTGCGAACGGACGGTGATTGGCGACGCGGCGCTCGAGTTGGTCGGGCTGGCTGCGCGCTGGGACGAGCAGCTGGACGCGACGGGTAGCGCAGCCGATATCGGGCGCGTGCCCGTCGATCGCGCTTACTTCGAGCTGCTCGAACGAGTGAGCGTGCTCGAAGCCATCAAAGAGACGAAGCCCCGCCACGAGTTGTTGAACGCCGACGGCAATCGGATCGGATTCTGCTCCAATGAGATCGTGTTCCCTGTCAGCCCCGCGCGCGCCAGCTGGAGCTACTCGCGTTCGAACGGTGTTGCCGCGGGCGCAACTTGGAGCGACGCGTGCGAAGCGGCGAGTCGGGAACTGACGGAGCGTGATCGCGTCCTTCGCAGTTGGTACGGGGAGACCTCGCCTCGAGCGCTCTCGCTAGAGTGCTCGGCGCTGCTCACTCCGCTCGAGCCCCACTACGCGTTCGAGCGATACGTCTTTCCGGTCGGTTCTGCACGCAGCCGTTCCGACCTCGAAGTGGTCGGCGTGTTTGCATTTCCCCTACAAACGCCGGTGGCATTCGCATATGGGCTCGGCGCGGGCGCCTCGCTTGCGGACGCGCTCGGCAAGGCCGAGCGTGAGTGTTTGCAGGTGGCCGGGTTTCTCTGGGGAGAGGAGCTACCGACGCACGCGCCGGAGCCAGCGAGCACGCCCGGCTACCACCAAGATTTTTACTTGATGCCCGGTATGCACGCCAGGTTGCGGAGCTGGCTTCAGGGCGAGCATGTCCGCCACGGCTCTGGCATCGAACCAATCAGCGAGCGCGCGCTACCAACGAGCTTCGTCGATTTGACACCGACCCATTTGCGCGGACGCTTCGCCGTCGCGAAAGCGATTTCGAGCGACGCGCTCGCCTTGACGTTCGGCCGTGGTCATCCACGCCTGAAGCCGTCGCGCTCGACGACCTTCGCAGTCCATCCCATCTCCTGATCGAGTGAAATCACCCCGGATCCGCCGACGTGCGCGCGGAGGCTTCCGGTCGCTACACGAAAGGTGTAGAAGATGGGACCGCCATGAGTTCGGAGTTGGTCTCCATCCCAGGGGTGGAGATCATCGCAGAGCTCGGCCGTGGTGCGCACAGCATCGTGTATCGCGCGCTACGCGAAGGACGGCCGTACGCGGTCAAGATCCCGCTCGGTAATGAAGGAGATCGCGGCGAGCTAAGTCGACGGTTCTTGCGAGAGGCCGTCAGCTTGGCTCGACTCAAGCACCCCGCGCTGCCGGCGGTGCTCGAGGTCGGCCAGGTCGGTGGGGCACCGTATCTGATCATGGAGCTCGTCTCGGGCGAGACGCTCGCGCAGTATCTCCGGCGCGGCCCGCTCAACGAGGAACAGACGCTCGAGCTCGGCAAGCAACTCGCGAGCGCGCTCATCCGGATTCACGACGGCGGCCTGGTTCATCGCGACGTGAAGCCGGAAAATATCCTGTTCGACGCTCAGACGACCGCGATCCGACTGATCGACTTCGGGCTCGTCGGCCCCACGAGCGCCACGGCGGATCTGACGGCCGCCCACTTTCCTGCTCACTCGTTCTCCCCGGCGTTCGGTACCGAGCAGCAGGATCTCCACGCGCTGGGTGCGGTCCTTTTCGAGTGCATCGCCGGCATTTCGCTGAGCTCCGTTGCCGATCCGGCGAGCCTGCTCAGTCGACGGGCCGAGCTCGGCGCCAGACCGAACGGCGACGCGAGTATTTCGCCTGCTCTCGCCGGCATTCTGCGGCGACTGCTCGGACTCGAGCGAACGCCAGGCTATCCGGATGCGTCGAGTCTACTCCACGATTTGGAGCGCGCGGTAGAACACCCGGATGGCGCTGACGTCGCGCGTCCACGTCGACGGCTGGCCGGCTCGACGCGCGGTAGTTCGATACCGCTGATCGGACGCGAGCGTGACGTCGATCGTCTGCGTTCTGCGTGGCGCACGAGCGCAGCAGGTCAAGGACAGGTCGTCTTCGTGCGGGGCAGCGCGGGCAGCGGTAAGACCAGACTCGTACAATCGCTCGTCGATCAGGTACTCGCGGAGGGCCGCGGCGCGCTGATCGTGACTTGTGGCTCGACAGAGCCGCAACCGTTCGCTGCGGTGCGTGACCTGATCGAAGCGCACTTGAGCGAGCTTGCGCTCGGGCCGGGTGGGACGGCTCGAGCCGACGCCGATTTCTCCGATTTAGCCGGGGATCTCGCGCCGCTCTTGAAGGTGCTCTCGCCGCGCCTCACGCGGCTGTTCCGGGACGTGCGAACGCTCGCGCGCGCGGACGGTGCCGAGCACATGATGGTCGAGAGCTTGGCCGAGTTCCTGAGCCGGATGTTGGCTGCTCGAGGCCCCGGCATTCTGGTGGTGGACGACGTGCAGTGGCTCGACGCCGGCAGCCGCCGCGTGCTGAGTCGCCTTGCTGATCGCGTACGCAGCCTGAGCACCCTTTACGTGTTCGTCGGTCGAGATGACGCGCGCAGCGCCGGTCCGGTGAGCGCCTTGCTGCGACGCCTCCGCTCCGAGCAGATCAACGAGATCGCGCTCGGCTCGTTGGAAGAGCCGCGTGTCGGTGAGCTGATCCGCGCCTACCTGGGCGACAGCGCGTTGCCGAACGAGCTCTTGCGCCACGTCGGTCGTTTGTCGGACGGCACGCCGCTCAGCGTTACGGAGACCCTGCGCGCCATGTTGGAACTCGGCGTACTGACGCCGCATTGGGGACAGTGGCGCTTCGATTCCGAAGCAGCGCGCCGCATGGATCTGCCGCGGGGAGCGCAAGAGTTGCTGGCGCGTCGCATCAGCGAACTCAGCACGGCGACGATCGACGTGCTCGCTACGGCTGCCGTCATCGGCACCGTTTTCGAAGGGGCGTTGCTCACGCGCGCTTGCCAGGTCGACGGCAAACATCTGGAGGAAGCCCTGGCCGACTCGCGCCGGGCGTTGTTGGTGGAGACCAACGATCAAGATCGTCATCGTTTCGTTCACGATTCAGTGCGTGAAGCGCTGCTCGCACGACTGAGTCAACAATCCGCCGAGGAGCTCCATCAACGAATCGCGGAATCACTCGACGCGCTGCACGATAACTTGGAGCTGCGCGTGAGCTCGGTCGGGGATCTGGCCTCGGCACTTTGGGGAGCGGACGGCGCCGAGCCCGAGCGTAAGACATCCGGGCCGGACTTCGACGCGACCGACGCGACTCAGGTTGCTCTCGTGTATCAGCTCGCGACGCACTACGCCGAAGGCGTCTTGGCGCGACGCCCCAAGCGCCGCTTCGACATTTGCGTGAGCGCCGGCAAGCTCGCGTTTCGCAGCTTCGACAATGAGCTCAGTCTGCGCTTCTTCGAGTCCGCTCGGTCCGCGGCGCGCCACATGAGCGGGGAATTTGGGCTCGAGCTCGAGCTCTTGGTCGGTGAGGCCCAAGCCAGACTCGGCGCGTTCGATGGCGGCCTCGCGTCGTTTCGCAGAGTCGTGGAACGAGGTGCAGAGCCGACCACCAGGGCGCTTGCGCTGTCTCGCATCGCTTGGATCGAGATGCAAATCGATACGGACAAGTCGTGGATCGCCGTCGAGCAGGCGTTCACGGTGATGGGTGCGCGTTCACCTCGCGATTCGATCTGGGGTTTGCTCGGCGCGCTCCTGCCGTGGCTACGTCGCAGCTTGTTGCCTACCCGGCCGCTGGCGAGTGCCGAGGAGCGACGTCGAGTCGAGGTGCTCTGTGCGCTCTATTATCAATCGGCGCGCCTGGCGAGTTACACCGTTAGTCCGCTGCGACTATTGCAGGCCGTGCTGCGCGGCATTGGCCCCGCGGAGCGGCTCGGGCGCTCGAGCGCGCTGAGCAACGGATACCTGATGTACGGCTTCGTGCTGGTCGTGCTGGGTCTCCGGCGAGCGGGCATGCGCTACCTGCGTGCCGCGGAATCGATCGCCATGGAAACCGGTGATCCGATCGTTTTCGCACACACGCTGCAAGTCGGTTCGGCGGTCTTGGCCTGGTCCGGCGACATCCAAAAGTCGCTCGAATTCGGCGCGCGCTCCTTGGAGGAGTACGGGCACTGGCGAGAACTCACCGAATTTTGCCTGACGGCGTACAACCAACAGCTGATCGAGGTCGTGCGCGGCAGAGTGCTGGAGGGCTGGAAATGGCTCGATCGTGCGATGACCAAGTTGGCCAATCACGAAGGCCCGCCGATGGCGCTGGAGTTCGTCGAGCACAGCGTGCGCGCCACGCTATGCGCCCTGGGGCGCGAGCACGACGCGACGATTCTGCTCTCCAGGCTGGCCGACGTGACGGTGCCTGCGGCAGAGCGCGGCGCGTACATGCTCCCGAACTACGCTTGGCGCGTCCGTATGTTCACGGAGTGCGGCAAGCTCGGCGACGAGTTCGAAGCGATCGTAGCCGAAGTGCGAGCTCAGAATTTCGATCCCCGCCGCGTGCATCTCGCGGTGATCGAGTACTACGTGCACGTGGCGCACGCTCGCGTGCACGCCTGTCTACGCTGTAAGCGAAGCGAGCTGCCAGCACACCTCGAGCGGTTGAAATCGGCTTGTAGCGACCTGAAGCGAGGCGCGCGCATTCCCATGTTGACCGCGCACGCGCTCGTGATCGAAGCATACGTTGCTTGGTTTTCCGACGACGCCAAGCGGGCCCAAACCCTGTTCGGCGAGGCCGAGCGCTTGGCCCGCAGTCAGGTCTTGCCCTGGGTGCTCTACGCCGTGCACCGCGGCCAAGCACACATGTTGCTCGCCGTCGGAAACACCGAAGGCGCGCGGGACGAGGCTCGCGTCGCCGAGGCGCTGGCACGGGAGCATGGCGCGGCCTATCGCCTGCGTTGGGTTCGCGAGGAATTTCAGCTGCGCGGCCGTACGGCCCAAGGTGCGAGCGCGAGTCCGGGCTCGCCCGTGAGCGCGCACCCGCCATCGCCCTCGATTTCGAGCGCGGAGGGCGAGAACACGCGGCCGCGCCGCTACTTGAAAGCCCTCGTTCGACTCGGACAGAACAACGTCAAGGAGCTCGATCTCGAGCAGCTCGGTCGCGCGGTGCTCACGGAATTGATCGGGATGTTCCGCGCCGAGCGAGGCTTCCTGTTCCTGACGGCGGATCGAGTGCGCGAGCACACCACGCCGCAGCCGGGCGAATCCGGCTCCGAATCGCCCGAGGAAACATCGGCGCCGAGCAGCGGCAGCGCGCGCGACGAGTTAGCGCTCTTGGCGGCGCGCAACGCGAACGGCGACGATCTGGTGCCGGACGCGAATTGGGATCTGAAGTTGATCGAGGAGCTGTTCCTGTTCGCCGGTGCCGATTCGGAGCGCGATAGCACGCCCGTCGCGCCGGGCAGCGTCACGTTTTTCGGGGATCGCGCGGTGATCGCGACGCCGCTGTTCGTCGGCGGCAAGGCGATTGGCGTCGCCTATTTGGATCGGCCGCTCAACGTGGGGGTATTCGACGAGAGCGATGCGCGCGCGCTCGGCACGATCGCGCAGCAGGTGCCGCTCGTGATCGAGCTGGCCAAATCCTTGCGTGTGCGCGAGCTGGCCAAGGAAACCGAGCAGAGCGCGGAGCGCCTCGACGCGATCGCGCGTTTGGCAGGCGGTATCGCGCACGATTTCAACAACATGTTGTCGGTGATTTTCGCCGCCTCCGAGCATCTCGGGGAAGAGCACGCTCGCGCCAGCGTGGCGGCCGACGTCAGCACGATTCAGAGCGCGGCCGAGCGCGCTCGCGATTTGACTCGCCAGTTGTTGGCGTTCTCGCGTGGGCAGTATCTCAGGCCCGAGCTGATTGATCTGAATGAGCTGGTTCGCCACTTGGAGCCGATCTTCCGACGCTTGCTCGGGCACTCCGAGCTCGAGCTCGAACTCGATTCGACGTTGTGCCGCGTCAAGGCCGACCCGGCGCAAATCGATCAAGTTCTCACCAATCTGGTCGTCAACGCCGCGGATGCCATGCCCCGCGCCGGCCGCCTGCGGATCGCGACGTCGAACGTGGCCGCTCACGGTCAACCGCCGCGGCGCCACGCGCAGATCGTCATCTCCGACACCGGTGAGGGCATGAGCGAGACGACGATTTCCCGCGTATTCGAGCCATTTTTCACGACCAAGGGTCCTTCCGGTAACGGTCTCGGCCTGGCCACGGCTCACGGCATCGTCAAGCAGAGCGGCGGGCAGATCGAACTCGAGAGCCAACTCGGCGTCGGCACCACATTTCGCATTTCACTGCCCGAGGCGCGCGGAGAGCTCTCGACGCCGCCTCCACCCCTGGACGCGCCGACTCAGCGCAACGGCGCGGCGGCGACGATTCTGCTGGTCGACGATGAACCGATGGTGCGCGAAGCGATCCGGCGCATCCTCGCGTCGCGAGGCTACCGCGTGGTCAGTGTGCCCAGCGGCGACGAAGCGCTGCGCTTCGCGGCGGACCGCAGCGAAGCGATCGATCTGCTGATCACCGACGTGATCATGCCCAAGATGAACGGCCTCGAGCTAGCTCGCGAGCTCGACAAGGTGCGGCCGGACGTCAAAGTCCTGTTCGTTTCCGGCCACACGCGCGGCGTCTTCGCCGAGCGCGGCGTGCTCAAGGAGAGCGTCGAGTTTTTGCCCAAACCTATTTCGATGGATTCGCTCACGCAGCGCGTCGACGCGCTCCTTCGCCACTGATTCGCGCTTTTTTCCGGGGTCGTGGCCGTGCTGCCGAGCGAGCAAGCTCGAAGTCCTGGGGTCGCCGTGATAGGAAGGTTCATCGCCTTCGGGGTGCCATGAATTGCATCGCTCATCGCGCGTGCTGTCTATTGTGCTCGACGAGTTTGCTTTGGGCTTGCTCGTCGCGCGACCCGACGCAATTTTTCGGTTCCGTGGGCATGGCGGGTTTCTCCGGCTCTGCGAGCAGCGCGGGGACGTCCAGTGCCGGCTCGGCGAGCGCGGGCGTAGCGGGGTCGAGCAGTGTGGGTGGCTTTGCTGGTTCGAGTGATGTGGGTGGCGTAGCGGGCATCAGCGGTGCAGCGGGCAGCGGCGCGGCGGGCGGCAGCGGCGTAGCGGGTGCGGGCGGTGCGGTTGGGTCGGCGGGTACGAGCGGCGCGTCCGCCGGGTTGAGTGGTGGCGCCGGCGTGAGCGGCGGGCTTCCGAGCGCACTCGGCCAGGGTTGCGCGAGCGACGTAGAGTGCGGCGGCGCGCCCTTGATCTGCGTGAAGGCGACGGACACGGCGTGGGGTACCGGTGCTCCGCCCAAGGGTCTGTGCACGCTGCCGTGCAGTGCGAATATCACCTGTACCAACTTCGTTCCCGGCGCTGCCTGCTACAAGCCGGGCGCGACTGGCTATTGTCTCGAACCGTGCAGTGTCGGCGACGCCAACGCGAGCAAATGCCACGACCGCTCCGAATTTGCGTGCGAAGAGTTCTCAGCGGGCGCTGACCTCTGCGCGCCGGCTTGTAACGGCGACGTGGACTGCGGCAGCGGCAATTTTTGCGACCCGGCCACGGGCATGTGCGTGCAGATGCAGAAGCAGGGTGACCCTGAAGGCACGGCGTGTAACCCCACCGGCGTAGACACCTGTAAGGGTATCTGCTTGAGCATCTCGACGACCGCGGCGGTGTGTGCGGATCCTTGCAGCTTCGGCTCGCCCTGTTTGTACGACAGCAGCAACAAGCCGCACGGTGCCTGCATCGGCGCTCTAGTCCTGAGTGATCCCAATCTCCAAAGCTCGGTGGGTGATCTGGGTTGGTGTGTGGAGACCTGCTCATGCACGGCTCAGTGCGCCTTCCCAGGCGACAAGTGTGGCGCATGGGAGGGCACGCCGACGCAGATAGCCCAGGTCACGCAAGCATTCGGCGCGCCCGGCGTATGCGAGTCGGCGCCCACCACAGAACTTGTCACGTGCAACTGAGGCTGGGAAAGCCTCCCGGGCGAAGCCGGGTCCCCACTCGGCCGCAAGCATACGGGCTGGCTACATCGCGCTTCGCGCGATGGCCCTAGCGCGCGCCCGCTCCCATTTGCACCCGCTCAACCCTGAGCACGGGCCGACCCAACACTGGTGCACGCGAGTGTCGCGAGGCAGCCAACCTCTCGCGCTGCTTCTGCCTCCCGCGCTGCCTCTGCCTCCCGCGCTGCCCCAACCACGCCCTAGCTCTGCTTTTGGCCTCCGTCTTTTCCACAGAGCAAGCGTCTCTCATAACCTCACTGCGTAGAGCCCCGGAGTGGTCCGACCGCGCTCAGTGCGACGAGTTGGTCGTTTTCGAAGCGCAGCACGCGAGGGAGTAGCCCCGTTCGCTCATAGCGCCAAACCTGCACGACCCTTTCGCTGCCGTTGAAGGTGAATACGACTTCATGGGTTTCCGAGGGAGCGCCGCACATGTGAGCGACTCGATCCGTTGCGTCGCCGAGCTGAACGAGGACTCCGGCGCAGGTGAGTCCGTCGTTGGTACCGACGAGTACGGGCTCGGGTTCGAAAGCGATGAAGCGACTCGACCCCGCGCTCGTGGGCGGCACGACGCGCGCGCCACCCGAGCCGCCTCTGCTGCCGGCCGAACCGCCGCTCCCGTGTGCTCCTCCGCTGCCACGCGAGCCGCCACCCGAGCCGTGCCCGCCGCCACAACTATGTCCGCCACCACCGTGCCCGCCGCCACCACCGTGCCCGCCGCCACCTCTTGCGTGCGCGGTGCCCGCTACTGCTAGCAGACACGATGCGCACAGCGCGCCGCCCAGCAACGAATGAGCGATGCGCGCGGACTTGCTGACTACCCGAAGACCACGTGCCACGTACGGTATTGCGCAAGGCCCATGCCGAGCTGAATCTCGTAGATTTCATGCCGGAAGCGGCGCGGCCGCGCCGCTTTCCGCTACATGGAGTGGCGAGAGGCTACGTACCCAATTCGGATTCTCGCCGCGAGAATGGCAATCACGGAATTGTCGTGATTTAGAGCGCGCGGCGCAGGCGGCGAAAGGTCGCCATGCGCGCGTCCAGGCCTACCCACTCCGCATCACAGCGCTTGCCCGCGTACGCATTGATCGTGAACGTCAACCAAGGACTGCTCGAGACGCGCTTACAGGACCAATACGCGCGCTTGAGTAGGCGACTCGCACTTTGGGTCTGCACGCTGAGGTCCGTGGATCCCCAATAGCTCTGATTGTTCAGATTTTCGTGTTCTTGGAATAGACCCCAGGCGCGGAACTTGCGCTCACCGCGCACCATCGCCGAATCGCATTCCCAAGGACGACAGCTACCAGTCGCGATGCGCGCTGACAGATTGCTCTCATGCGCGGCAATCGTGATCAACAGCGCAGCCCAATCTGCGTCGCCCTTGGCGGCGCTGTCGACAGCGTTTGCAAACGCGTCGGCGTCGACGCGGTCCGGAGACGCGATCGAGAGAATCGCCGCCAGTAGGGCCGCGTGCGTCATGGTGTGCTCCTTGCGAGCTTCGGTCGCGCGGCGCGGCTCGAACAGAAGCTGCACGCGGAGTGATGAGTGGCTAGGCAAATCATTGCTGGCTCCAGGGCTAAGATGCGATACGCTATCGCTCCTTTGTGTCGATGCCAGTCGTGATCGCGAAAATATTTTTTTACAATGCGATTTGGCTTTTCGGCCAAATGCCAACATGCCCCGGGGCAAAACGGTTATCAGTCAGATAATCATTATGCTTTCTCACGAACTGCAGGCGGTAAATCCTAGTCCGCTTAACGGGTTAGAACTTTCGATTGTGCATGGTGCGTTTTTCAGCACTGCAATGCAGACGGGCAAAGCGGCTCGTGAGCCGCATCGCGCGTCAGCTGGCCGGCGCGCGGACCAGCGCAGCGTGCCGCGCAGAGTCGCGATCGGATTGCGTGCTTGCAACGCGCGTCGCGCGGCAAGTCTGGATAAGAACGGGAGTCCCGTATCGGCATCGACACGCAGCTAGAGTTTACTGACTGCGGACACTCGGTTTCTTAGACTGTTGTTTTGGGCGCCGCGGTTTTCGGCGCGCAGTCGGCGGCGCGCTCGAGTAGCCGTTCACGTTGCCGAGCATTTTGCGTGAGTGCGGCGGCGCGCTCGAACTCGCGCTGCGCTTCGCTCGGACGGTCGAGCTTGACGAGTAGATCCGCGCGCGCGCTCGGCAGCAGGTGGTAGGCCTGAAGCGACGGCTCATTCGTGAGAGCGTCGATCAACGCGAGTCCGGCGGCAGGGCCTTCCGCCATCGACACGGCGAGCGCACGGTTGAGCTCGACCACCGGCGAATTCACGAGCGCGCTGAGCTCGGCGTACCGCGCGGCAATGCGGACCCAGTCGGTCTCCGCGGCTGTGCCGGCCCGAGAATGGCACGCGGCGATCGCGGCTTGCAGCACGTACGGACCCGCAGCTTGTCCGAGCGCGTGGGCACGCTCGAGCGCAGCCAGGCCACGCCGAATCAGGATTTGGTCCCACGCCGAGCGCTTTTGCTCGAGCAAAAGCACGGGTTCGCCGCTCGGGTTGGTGCGCGCCGGAGCGCGCGACGCGTTGAGCTCCAGCAAGGCGACCAGCCCGTGCACCTCGGGCTCCGCCGGCGCAAGCTCGGCGAGCACGCGGCCGAGCCGAAGCGCGTCCTCGCACAAGGCGGGCCGCATCAGATCATCGCCGGTGGTCGCCGAGTAGCCTTCGTTGAAAATGAGGTAGATGACCTCCAGCACCGACGCGAGGCGCGGCGCGAGCTCGGCACCGCGTGGGACCTCGAACGGGATCTGCTTCTCGCTCAAGGCGCGCTTGGCGCGTACGATCCGCTGCGCGATCGTCGACTCGGGCACCAAAAAGGCCCGCGCAATCTCGTCGATGCCGAGGCCGCCCAGCAAGCGCAGCGTGAGCGCCACGCGCGCTTCCGTCGACAGCACCGGGTGACAAGCCGTGAACATCAGGCGCAATAGGTCGTCGCCGACGTCATCGTCCAGCCCTTGCTCGAGCCTTTCGAGTTGCTGCGCGCTGCGCGCCTCGGCGGCCAGCTCATGGCCGAGCGCTTCGTATTTCCGCTCGGCCATCTTACCGCGACGTAAGAAGTTGAGTCCCCGATGCTTCGCGGTCGCCATCAGCCAAGCGCCGGGATTTTCCGGGACTCCGGACGTCGGCCACTCTTCGAGTGCGCTGACGAGCGCGTCTTGCGCGAGTTCCTCCGCGACGCCCACGTCGCGTACGAGACGCGTGAGGCCGGCGATCAGCCGCGGCGACTCGATGCGAAACACCGCGTGGATCGCGCTGTGCGTCTCGGAGGCCGTCACGGCCTCCGATCACAGCACGTTCGGTGATGAGCGCAAGCGGCGGTTCGGCGCGCGCCCGGCTCACTCAGCCCGCAGGGCCGCCCGCGTCGAACACCTGCAGGATCTCGCCTTCCCCGTCGCCCGCGACGCGCATGAAGCGTTCTGCCACTTCGATCGCCTCTTGTTTCGATTTCACTTCGACCAAACCGAAGCCGTCGATAAGCTCCTTGCTCTCGGCGAACGGTCCGTCAGTGACCGCGAACTTTTCGCCGCTCAAACGAACGTGCGTGCCGGTGGTTGGGCGCACCAAACCGCCGGTCATCAGCAAGATGCCGGCGTCCGTCATTTCCTGGCTGAACTTGGCGATCGCAGCCATGTGCTCGGGCGTCGGCGGAGCGCTGCGCGCGCTGGCCGCGTAGGTCATCAAGAATTTCATGGGCTCTCCTCGTTCTTCCTTGGGGTTAGCTGGGATTAGCTGGAACATTCTTGGCCGCGTCAGGCCGCGGGGTTGTAGTCGTGAAGCTGATACACCTCACTTTGTCCAACTTTAACCACGGACAAGAAGCGCTTACACCATTCGATCGCTTCTGCCTTCGACTTGACTTGCATCATGCACAAGCCGCTCACGAGCTCCTGTTCCGAAAACGGGCCGTCGCTGACGTGGAACATGCCGGCATCCACCGTCACGCGCATCCCGTGCTCGCTCGACAGGCAGCCCTCGGTGGCGAGCAACACGCCGGCCTTGCTCATGTCCTCGATCAGTCGGCCCATGGCCGTCATCTCGGCCTGGCTGGGTGGCGTGTTGGTTTCAGCTTTGCCGCGCTTGTACAGACATAGAAATCGCATTTTTTGCTCCTGTTTGAGGTCGGAGCTCGGCGTTTTGCCGAGGCTCTACAACGTCGACAATCGAGCGCTGGCTAGATCGACAACGCAGACGTTTTTTTCTAAGCGCAGGCAATGTCCATGAAACCCCCTGATATCAGGACGTATTTCGGGCGCTGCCAACCGTGCCTCGCTAGCTTAGGATGAATCCGTGGACGACTTTGCCGCGATCACGCCCACTGCAGCGAACAAATTTGCCGGTGCGCTCACCGTCCTGTCGGGCATCTTCAGCACGATCCTTTCGCTGCAGGCGTTGTCACTAGAGGTACGTGGCCCCTATGTCGTGAGCATCCCGCTGTTCGGTGCGCTCGGCGTCGGCGGCGTGTTTGCCGGCGTCGGGTTGCTGCGCTTGCGTGGGCCGGCGACCGTCGCCTCGGCAGGCATCGCGTTTGCGACGTCCTTTGCCGCGCTCGTGTGGTTCGTGGTTACGCTCTTGCACGGTTTGTTGGTGCTGTTACCTTTGTTGCTCACGCCGCTCTCGGGTTCGGCCGGCATCTTCGCGATGACCTGCTTGAAGCAGGCGAAGCTCGCCGACGAAGCGCGCAGCCGATTGCGCGCAGAGGGGCTCGACAGCGGACTTTGAACGAGCGCGCCGTAAAGTTCGCGCTTGCTCGCGGAATCGCCGTGGCGTCCCCAATCGCGAGCTACGAGGCGCTGCGCGGTCTCGACCCGATTCTACGCTGGCTGGGCGCGCGAAAAATTCGGCGTCTGCTGGCGCTCGCCGAGCGCGAGACGGCCCTGCGTGAGCCCGAGCATTTGCTGCGCATCGCCTACTTGACGGCCAGCCAGTTGGCGCTCGTGGACGCCGATCGGCCGGAGCTCGTGCGGGAACAGTGCGCCCAGGTGCCCGCGCCTGAAACACTCGGCCGAGGGTCACGTTGGCTGAGCCCGAGTGCGATCGCGGCGATAGGTTGTCTAGCGATCTCGGGTCTGCTCTGGCATCGGTTCAAGCGTCCGTTCTCACCACGTGAGTCGGCCGCTGGACTCCTGCTCGGCGGCGAGCTCACCCACGCGGTCGTCGGTCTCTCGAACGGGAATCAGTCGGAACTCGCGTCAGCGCGCGAATCCTTGACCGGCGCACGCGCGCAGAAGGTACTTGGCGCGAACGCGACGCGCGAGTTCACGGGACTCTTGGACAACATGGTCGCACTCCGCCGCGCCGAGCTCGCTTTAGCCCGGCCGCGCGTCGATGCTTATCTCGCGAGTATCGTCGGTCTCGATCGCGCCCTCGAACTAGCTGCGCAGCCCTTTTTCGTCGACGGCGAAATGCGCTCGAGTGAAACCGGCGTGCTGCCGATTCCGATGAGCTACTACGTGCAGCGCGAGGTGCGCGTCAGCGACGGCACGAACGTCGTGCGCGCGCTCTGGCTCTGGCGGCTCGACGATTTGAGCCTGCGCCAAGGGCTGCTCGGGTTCACGCGTCCAAACACGCCCGCCGCGTTGATCCTGCTCGATCAGCTGGAAACCGACCTGGTTCACTACATCCTGCCCGGCGCGGCCATCGACGGCCTGGTCGAGCTCGTCGACGAACCGACGCGTGAGAAAGGCGAGCCCTGGGCGATCGAAATCGAAGCGCGCGCCACGGAGCTAGTGCGCGGCTACTATCGCGGACTCGGCGCGCCGCTCGGAGTGGAGGCTGCCCACATCGGGAGCCTCCTCTCGCGAAGGCGCAGCCTGGTGCGCAAATGGCAAGCGGCCCTGCGCGGACAAGGTTTCGAATTTCGGATCCCTGACGACTTCTTGCCCAAGGCCGACTACTCGGCTGAGCTCGAGTTGCGCATTACGCGCAGCGAGCTCGAAGAGTGGGACGAGCTGCACGCGGAGCTGCGCGAACGAGCGATGGCGTTCGAAGCGCTGCGCGATCGCTTCGCGCGCGGTATCGAGCGCCACGAAATCCAGCATCGTTTGGACTATGCGCGCGGCTTGATCGCCGTGCCGCCCTTTCTGTGTCGGTTGCTCGGGCTCGCCAACCCGATCGCGGAAAATCCGACCAGCGTCGCTGCGCGCGCCCGCGACGAAGCCTCCGCCTACCTCGCCGAGCTCGCGCGCGCCGATGATTCCCCCGTGCTCGAAACCATACTTCTGGCGCATTTCATGCTGGATCGTGAGGTCGCAGGTTCGCCGTACACCTACGCCGCGCTGCAAGTTTACGCGAGCCTCGCCGTCGCGCTCGGCCTCGACCTCGACGATTTCCTGGGCACCCACGGCGTTTCGCGCTTGGGCTTTTCGCGCCTGGCGCTGGCGATCTGGGCGCACTCACCCGCCGAGCTGAAAGCCGCAGCCGCCAAAGGATTCGAGACCGACTACGGCGCCAAGCTGGCGGACGTGCGGCAGGTCAGCGCGCGGGACAATCGGCGGTATCGGCCGTGATCAACTCGATCATGGCGGCGTCCCCGCTTCGCTAGTGAACTCCGGCGAACGCTTCCAGGATGCCATCGAACATCGGTTTGGAGCGATAGTTTTCGTCGAAGGGCAGCGGTCGATGGGGGAGGCGGCCGCGCAGGGCGCCCCACTTGGCGTCGTTCAACCAGGTGTGCTTGTCGGTGAAGCCCCAGAGCGTGATGCCCGTGCAGCGTTCGACGGACAGACACGCGGCGACGATTTCGCGCGTGAGTCGTTTTTGTTCGGCCAGCTTTTGATCGGTGTCGCCCGGTAGTTCGCCGACCGGTACGTCCATTTCCGTGATTTCGACGAATAGGCCGAGGTCGGCGAAGCGCTGGAGATTGCCGCGAATCGCTTCTGCGTTCGGCCAATTGCGGGGCTCGACGTGCATTTGGAAGCCGACGCCGTGGATCGGCACGCCGGCCTTTACGAGCCGAGCGACCAGCGCGTAGGCGCCTTCGGTTTTCGGGCTGCCCGGGCCCTCGATTTCGTAGTCGTTGTAGAAGAGCAGCGCGTTCGGATCGGCTTCGTGCGCTGCGCGGAACGCGTCGTCGATGAACGTGGGGCCGAGCGCGCTGAAGGGGGATTGCGGACGGAGCGCGCCCGTGTCGTCGATGGCTTCATTCACGACGTCCCATTGCGCGATGCGGCCGCGATAGTGCTCGCAGACGCCGCGCACGTGGTTCAGCATGGCCGCGTGCAGATCCGTACCGGACAGCTCGCTCACCCAATGCGCGAGTTGCTGGTGCCACACGAGAGTGTGCCCGCGCATGCGCATGTGATTCTGCTCGGCGAACCGCACGAGCTGATCCCCCGCGTCGAACGTGAATTTGCCGCGCTTGGGCTCGAGCGCGTCCCACTTCATTTGATTCTCGGGGGTCAGCGAGTCGAACTCACGGCCGGCGACCTCGGTGTAGTCCGGGTCCTGAAAAAACCAGGTGGCGAGCGCCGTGCCGATGCGGCGTTGGCTGTGCGCGGCGGCCTGGCGCAAGGTCTGAGTGGGCATGGTGGCGAATGTTCCTTGAGAGCCCGCGACGAGTACGCGGCGCTTGATGCAGCCTGCGCACAAGCCGAGCGTCAAGAGCAGCGCGATGCCCGCGCGCAGAACAGCGCGCGCAGCCTTCACGCCAGTCGATTCTTCGCGTAGCGCCACGAGATGCTGGGTCGAGATAGCACGACCAGCGTGTACACGCCCAGCGCCGTGCCGAACGGCAGATTGATGCACGCGAGCACGGCCACGATTTGGCTCAGTAGTTTGCGCTCGAGCTTCCGCAAGCTGAGTCCGGAATAGACGAGCAACGCCGCCTTCACCCATAAAAACAAGATCAACGAGCCAAAGATGACGACGAAGACCGTGCCGACCACGGCGGCTTCGCCGGCGCTCGGTTTGGCAGCCGAGGAGGTGCTCGCGACGAGGGCGGCCGCGATCACCAAATAGACACCGAGCAGGATGCCCGTGAACGCGATGATGCCCGCGTACACGAAGTGCAAGATCGACAACACCTTCAGGTCTTGATCGTCCTTCGCCAGCGCGGCTGCTTGCGCCTGCTCGTAGCCGTAGGCTATCGGCGGCGGGGCGTTGGGATAGGGATCCATGCGCGCCGAGCATACATCACTGGATCGAGTTTGCGGGTGCGCCGGACGCGGCTCGGGCCGCGGATTTGCCTGGGATTGCTCGACGCATTCGCCGATCGCGCCTATCCTCAAAGGATGACCGTTGCTTTACTTGAGATGATGGGTAGGCCGCGTGTGCTCGCGCTGGTGGCACTGAGCGGCGCGTTTGCGTTCGCCTGTTCCGCGAGTTCACCGACACCGAACGGGGCAGGCGGTGGCGCGGGCGACGGTGCGGTCGCGGGCGTCGCAGGGATTGCCGCGGCGAGTGGCAGCGCGGGCTCGAGCGGGAGCACGAGCGGCGGAGCAGCAGGGAGTGTTGGGGGCAATGGCAGCGGTGGCACGAGTGCAGGAGCGACCGGCAGCGCGGGCGTGGCCGGAACAGGCGTGAGCGGCGGCGCGGGCGTGGCGGGTGCGTCCGGGCTCGGCGGTGCGGGTGGTGTCGCCGGCGGTGTCGGGGGACTTGCCGGTGCGAGCGGTAGCGCGGGGAGTGCCGGCGCGAGCGGCGGCAGCGGGCCGCACTTCGGCATGGGTGGGCCCTTTACATTTCCGCAGAGCAAGAAGCCCGCGTACTGCACGCTCACGACGGCGAGCGGCGCTGCGGCTTCGGCGCAGGCCGCGTACGATTTTTGGAAGACCACGTATTTGATTGGCTCGGGCGGCGTGCTGCGCGTGCAGCGTCCGGAGAACGGCAACGATACGGTCTCGGAGGGTATCGGCTACGGCATGCTCGCGGCGGTGTACCTGGCCGACAAGGCCACTTTTGACGGGCTCTGGGCGTTTGCCAAGGCGCATTTCGACGCGAACGGTTTGATGAATTGGCAGATCAGTTCGGCCGGTACGACTGCGGGCGCGGGCTCCGCGACCGACGCCGATGAAGACATGGCGTGGGCGTTGATCCAAGCGTCCGACCAATGGTCGGACGCGAGCTACTTCGACGCGGCCAAATTGCTGATCAATGCGATGAAGAGCAAATCGATCGCCACGGACGGCATGCTCCGGCCTGGAGATGGCTGGGGTAGCGCGTCCACCACTACCTATCCAGACTACTTTTCACCGGCGTACTTTCGTGTCTTTGCGCAGGCCACCGGCGACATGGCCTGGGCGACGACAATCATCGACCGCAACTACGCGATCCTCTCGGACGTAACGGGTAAATACGGTCTCGTCCCGGATTCATCGAGCTCGACCTCGCAGTTCAACGGCAACTATGGCTACGACGCGACGCGCACGCCGTGGCGCATGGGCATGGACTACTGCTTCAACGGCGAGACGCGCGCGAAAGCCTACCTCGACAAGCTCAGCGCGTTTTTCGCCGCCGCCGGCGCGGTGTCGACCTTCGGGGACGGCTACGATCCGAGCACCGGCAACAAGCTGAGCTCGAACGCGAACATGGCGTTCATCGGACCGGCAGGCGTGTCCGGCATGGACGGTCAGCAGACCTTGCTCGACAACGCATTCAGTTACGGCGCCGCGAACAACGGCGGCACCGTCAGCTATTTTGCGCAGTCGCTACGCGTGATCACGATGTTGATGATGTCCGGCAATTTGCTCGACTATACGAAGTGAAAGATCTAACCCGAGAATTCCTGCGCGCGGTGCGCGGCAATCGCTCGCAAGTAGCGTTCTCGCGCCGCGTCGGGTTCTCCAGCAACGTCGCGGCCGAGTGGGAGTCCGGCCGCCGCGTGCCGGCCGCCGCGACGGCGCTGGCCATCTGCGCGCGCTCCGGGATCGACGTGGCCAAGAGCTTCGACGTGTTTCACCGCGACACGGCGCCACTCATCCTATTGCGCGGCAAGGGCAAGCGGTTGCAGGTGGACGCCAAGAGCGTCGCGAGCTGGCTCCGCGCGCATCGGGCGCGAACGCGCGCGACGGAGCTCGCCGTGCGCTCGGGCATTTCGACTTTCAAGCTCTCCCGCATTTTTAGCGGAAAGAGCGGCGTGAGCTTGCGCGATTTTTTTACCCTGGTTGACGCCATGACGGACAGGCTCACCGACCTGATCGCGGCGCTGATCGAGATCGAGCGAGCCCCCAGCGCCGCGCAGGTGCACGCCAAGCTCGAGGCGTCTCGGGAGCTCGCGTTTTCCGACCCCTGGACGAGCGCGGTGCTCGCGCTGCTCGAAACCGACGGCTACCTGGCGAGCGAGCAAGGGACAGCGCAGTTTCTCGCGCGCCGGCTGCGGCTATCGGAGTCCGCGATCGAAGCCGCGCTCACGGCTCTCACACGCGCCGGCCTAGTCGCGCGACGCGACGGCAAGTACCGCGTCAAGGGCGCGCTCACGATCGACACGCGCGGGCGAACGGGCGCCTCGCTCGCGCTGCGCCGCCACTGGGCGAACGTCGGCGCGGAGCGGCTGCTTTCACCTGGCGCGCGTGACTTGTTCGCTTACAACGTGTTTTCGGCCTCGCACGCGGATTTCGCGCGGATCCGCGAGCTCTTGCAGCAGTGCTTTCGGGAGGTGCGCGCGATCATCGCGCGCTCCGAGCCGTCGGAGGCGGCGGGGCTCTTCACAGTACAACTCTTCGAGTGGGATGAAGAGGCGCAGAAGTGAATTGCCGCGTTAGCGCGGCGCTGGGCACAGATTCCCGAGCGCGGGCGCGCTGCACTGCGGGCCCGCGTCGCCGCCCGGGTCACAGCACAGTTCGGCAGCGCCGCAGCACGCGCTGCCACAGCACTCGGCGCCGCCGCCGCAGCTCGCGCTGCACGGGATAGGCAGGCATTGGTTGCTCTTGCAGTACTGGCCGCTCTGACAAGCCTTGCCGCAAGCGCCGCAGTTTTTTAGATCGTTGTCGAGCGTGACGCAGGTCTTTACGCAGCAGGTTTGAGCCGATGCGCAGCCACCCGTGCACGTCACGCCCGGCTTGGCGACATCGCCCTCGTCGCCGGTCTGCGTGCCGCTCTGCGGGCTACCGCCGCAGGCGCCGATGAGCGCCGTCAGCAGCAAGACCGCGGCGAGTCGCTCAGCGACGACTCGAGCGCTAGGAAATCGCAGGCGTTGCCGCACGAAACACACCATGGTCCTCGTGAATGGTGCGCCGGGCCCCGCCGCTGAGCCAGCCTCGATTAAGTCGATAGTGCAAGTTTGGGCTCTCGCTTACGCAATCAGAATTGCAAAATAGCCGTAGATCGGCGCGCTAGCCGCCGGTCCCGGCCGATTTGAGCAAGGTTTCGACGAGGCGGCGGACGGCTGGGTGCGGGCTCCGGCTGGCGGCGTCAGCGAGAGCGCGCGCGAGCTGGGCGTCGTAGCGGTGCTCGGCGAGCGCGTTCGCGGCGCTCCGCGCCTTACTCGGGCTCGAGCCCGACACGAGCTCGAGCAGATACTTGCGAGCTCGCTCGCTCCGCTGCATCGACAAGGCGCGTATCGAGAGCTCGATGTCACGCTCGAAGCCGAGCTCGTCGGCCCACTCGATCAAGAGCTCGACGTGTTCGGCGCGCTTGCTCTGCCCGAACGCGAGGGCCGCGATCTCGCGCGAAGCGTCGTCGGAGCCGTGCAGCCACGCGCGCAGCAGCGGCGTCGCAAAATCGCTCTCCAGGTTCAGTGCCGAGCTCGCGCACGCGAGCAACACGTCCGGCTCGTCGCGCGCGAGCAAGCGATGAATGACGAGCGCCGCGGCGCCAGGTCCGCCGTACACCCCGAGCGCCTCGGCCACGCCGATGCGGACCGCGAGCTCTGGATCGGCGAGCCGCTCCGCGGCATACAATAACCCTTCGGAGTGACACTGGCGCAAGAGCGCGAAGGTCGCGCGCTGACGTACGCCCGCGGCCGTGTCGACCGCGCCGCCCAGTGCGGGCTCGTGCTGCGCGTAGCGGATCGCCTCCAGAAAGGGCTCGGGATCGAAGCGCTCGAGCCCGTCGAGCGTCGTCAGCGCGGCAGCTTTGGCGCGACAGCCGGGGTCTGTTTTCGCGCCGTTTTCGCGAAAGCGCGCGAAGACCGCGGCGAGCTCCGCGTCGAAATCCTGCAATTGGTGACGCGCGACGAGGCGCGCCGCCTGCTCGACGGCCATCCAGTGTCGGTGGGTGAGGCCCTCGCGGATCAGCGCCAGGAACTCCGGACTCGCCGGCTGCTCCGCGGCCTGGTTGAGCGCCAGCACGAAGTCTTCGACCGGCGGCTTCTTGCTCTGCTTGGCCACGGCTCCGAGCACTAGCACGAAGCGAAACGACGACGCCTGCGCGCGAACAGCGCGAGCCCGAGCAAGGCCGTCAGTGCAGAGGGAGCTCGCGCGTCCTGACGGCGACCAAAGCTGCACGGTCCGCAGCCGGACTTGACGCGGACGTCCGTGTTCGGCCCGGGGATGCCGCACTCGGTCGCGGAGAGCGGCCCCGTGTTGAAGTAGGTGTCGACGGCGGCAATCCCGACATCGTAGTTGGCGCCGTCGGTCAGGCCTGTCGCGGTGATGGACACCGCGGCCTTCGTGGCCTGTCCGCACAGATTGGGAGCGGGTGGATCTTGGTTGGGCGCAAGGACCGTCGAGCCGGGGCAGCCGAGCGTCGGCGCTCCGGCTTCGGTTGCGTCGGCGGCTGCGCCGGGTGCGGGATCGCAGAAGGCGACAAAGCCGGAAAGTGATGTGTCTTCCACCGAACTGGTCGGATCGAAGTCGACGATCAACTCGCCTTCGCCAGTCTGTCCCGTCAAGGACGTGGGCGCGGGGGGGCCGCTCAGTTTGAAGGAAGCCTGCCAGGACGTGGTAGCGGCGGCAGTCTCTGCGCTCGTGTCGCTGATGAGCAGGAAGTAGAGCGTGATGTTAGTCGGCGGAGCCGGCGCGGATGGTTCGCAGATGCTGATAGGCGTACTCTGAATCAGCGTCCCAGTCGTCACGTTCCCGAGGCTATTGGCAGCTGTGCCTGCGAGCACGTCCCTGACGTGAAGGGCCATGTTGATCGTCGAATTGGCAACAATATCGCGATAGACGACCCAGCAGGCGGTAT
>DASXKQ010000257.1:0-5735 GCA_036496745.1 Polyangiaceae bacterium | reverse complement strand
GCCGGCGGTACGTCGCCCGCACCCGACATGCCTGCGGAACACGCCGCGCCTGCCGCGCCCGCGGTACCTGCGGCGCCCGCGCCACCAGTGCCCGCGCTGCCCGACGTGCCGGCATCACCCGCGGCCCCCGTTCCCGCAGCGGGCCCGGGGCCTGAACTCGTTTTGTCCGAGTTACCGCAGGAAAGGGCCAGCACCACTGCGCAAGCACCGAGCGCTGCGCGCTTGAGATCCACGCTCATGATCATCACTCCTCGACGAGCTCTCGCACGTCGTCATCGAGACTCGACATCGACCCATCCCATCAGGCGCGCAAGCGGTCAAGCCGCGCGAGCGCGACCGCGCACTGGATTCAGGGCAGCATAGAAACCGTCACAGATTGCGTGAATCAATGTTTGACCCGAGCAGCCCTCGCCGCTTCAAATTGCGACGGCGTCGATCAGTGGAAACCCGTCCTAGTTATGCGTGAGCGACACGTTGTCGAGGCAGACAGTACCGGCACCGCTCACGATGAACACGAGCCCCGCGTTGGCGTCGTTGATCGTATTCGTATCGGTGATCGTCGTGAGGGACGTGCCGACCGTCTGCGGGTGCTGAAAGTCTTGGGTGTAGTCCGGCGGCTGCGTGCTGCCGATCTTATCCTCGAAGGTCATGCCCGCCGACACGGAAGCCTGGAAGGACAGCGTGTACGAACCGCTGAGCGACGCGCCTGTCTCGCCGTCCGCGGGCCAGCCCAGGTAGGCCGTCGTCGCGCCGACCACCAAGCACAGCGTGCCGCCGCTCGTCGTGTAGCTGGTGGTCGCGGTGCTGCCGAACTTGACGCTCCAGTGCGCGGCGGCCTGGGAGAAGTCGCCGTTCGTGATCAAGTTGCCGCCGCCCGTGGAGCCGCCGCTACCGCTCGCGCCCGCTGAACCCGAAGCGCTGCCGCTCGCTCCTGCGCTGCCGCTGCTCGCCCCCACGCCGCCTGCGCCGTTTCCACTCGCACCGGCGGCCGACCCGCCCACGCCGCCGCCCATACCCGCGCCACTCGCGCCGCCGGCGCTGATGCCACCACCACCGCCCGCGCCGCTACCCCCAGCTCCACTGCCGCCCGCGCCGCTCGAAACCTGGCACAAATTATTCACGCACGACAACGACGCGTTGCAAGTGCTGTTCGGGTAACACACGCAGCCCGAGTCCCCGATGTTCCCGCTGCAGGTCGCCGCACCGCCGGCACCGGCGCCGCCAGGGCTCGAGCCACCCGGGTTCGCGCCAGCGGCACCGCTGCTCCCTGCGCCGCCGACGCCCGAGGCTGCTTCGCACACGGCTCGAATACAGGTCAGGCCCACGTCGTTGCACGAGGCATCGGTGTGACATTTGCAACCCCGGTCTCCATCCTGACAGGCGACGCTCGGCGGTGCCGCGTTGCCGCAAGCGTCAGCGAAAGCCGCCCCAACCAAGACCAAAGCACCACACAAGCCAAGGAATCGTCGCGTCATGAACCCTAGAGGTTCCACGCCCCCCCTACGATCGCAACATTTTTTAAGCGAGCGCGTTCGGGCCCGCATTTTCTTCGCAACGGGAGTTTCCAGTCATGTTGCGGAATCGAGCACGGATCGCCATGCGGCGCGCGCAACCTCTGCTTCCGTGAAACGCATTGCCAAGGCTTTCACGGGCTGGTCCCGTGGCGGCCGCACGCTTCACCGGTTGTCGGTCGCCGCCGCAGCGTTTGCGGTGTCGAGCTGCGTGGTGGGCTCGCCTCAACGCGGGCGCTCGCTCCCGAGTAGCAGCGACGATTCTGTCGCAAGCTCGCTCACGATCGTCGTCTTGGCGCTGGACGGCGTGCGCTACCACGAGATCTTCGAGGGCGTCGATCCGGAGCTTGCTCGCTCTCACGGCCTCGAGCAACGCGAAATCGTGAGCGCCGAACAGCTGATGCCGCGCTTGCACGCGATCATCGCTACGCATGGTGCAGCGCTCGGCGCGCCGGGGCATGGTGCATCGATCAGCGCATCCGGACCGAACTTCCTCTCGCTGCCGGGCTATGCAGAGATCTTCTCGGGACGGCGCGTGACGGATTGCCACGACAACCAGTGCGCGTCCGGCGGCACGGCCACGGTAGTCGACGAACTTGGCTCACGCAGCCGGGACGTCGAGCGCGATCTGGCCGTGATCACGTCTTGGCCGGAAATCGCGAAGGTCGCCAGCCTCGAGCCGGCAAGCGCGGCGATCTCGACCGGTCGCCACGGTGGCCGCACCCGCAACGCGCTCGCGGACGACGCCGGCTCGCGCGCCATTCTCGAACGGAGTGAAGACGCGAATCCCCAGCCCGGCCACGGGGATTTCCGCCCCGATCGCTTCACCGCGGAGCTCGCGCTCTATCGCCTAGCCCACGAGCGGCCGCGCTTTCTGTTCATCGGCCTGGGCGAACCCGATGAGTTCGGTCATCTAAACGACTATCGCGGCTACCTCGACTCACTACGTCGCTCCGATGAAATCATCGCGCGCGTGGACGCCGAGCTCGCACACGCGGCGCTGAACGGCGCGCGCACGGCGCTCTTCATCACCACCGATCACGGCCGCGCGCAGGGCTTCGTCGATCACGGCAAGCTCTACCCTGAGTCGGCTCGAGTCTGGCTCGTCGCGACCGGTAGCGCGTGCACCGCGCGCGGCTTCGTCAACGCCAGCGCGCCGCGACACCTCGCCGACATCGCGCCGACCGTGCGCGATCTCGCGGGCCTCCCTGCCGACTCGAGCGGCGCTGCGGGTGAGCCGCTCCGCGAGTTGTTTTCACCGTAGTCGCTTGCCCGTGGTTCGTCCGCGCCGGCGCGTACGAAGTCGCCGAGAAGTACGGGCCCGGCGAGACCGCCACCTCGGTTGCCTTTGCGCTTTCGATCGACGTCGACCGCGTCTTCGCCTGAGGGCCTAGGGATTCAATCACGCGCGTTAGCGTTCATTTCCGGCCGTGATAGGGTGCGCGGCGAAGGGCTTATCTGATGATTCGTTCACTCTCGTTTGCTTTGTTCGTGGCAGGTGTGGGCTCCGCAGTCGTGCTCGCGTCGTGCACTGAGCACGATTCGAACGGCAATCCGCACCACCCGAGTACCGCTGGCAACGGCGGCTCCGCCGGCGAGGCGGGTGCCAACGAAGGCGACGCCGGCAAGGGCGGCGGCTCTGGCGGCGCGAGCGGCAGCGCCGGAACGGCCGGCAGCGGCGGGGAAGCGGGAGGCACGGTCGTCCCGCCGGTGCCGATGACCGCCGTCGACGCGGACGATCCGAACATCGTGTACTCCGGGCGTGTCGATTTCACGGCTCCCAAAGCGCCGAAGTTTTCGCTCTCGGGCGTCGCGATCAGCGCGAACTTCCACGGCACGGCCGCGAACCTCAAGCTCACGGACCAGTACCGCTACGGGAAATGGGTCAACTTCTTCGACGTCTCGATCGACGGCGGCCCGGCGACGCGGGTGATGGCCAAGGCGGCGACCACGACCGCGACCTTTTCCGTCGCAGCCGGACTCGCCGACGCCGATCATACGATCCGCGTCGTCAAGCGCACGGAAGCCAACGTAGGCTTTTCACAGTTCAACGGCTTCGAGTTCGGTTCGCCCTCGAACGGCGGCAAAATTCTGCCCAAGACCGACCCACCCACGCGCAAAATCGAGTTCATCGGCGATTCGATCACCTGCGGCTCCGGCGACGAAGGCAAAGGCGGCAGCGATCCGCAGTGCACGCAGTCGCTCGCTGACGTGCTCGCGACGGACGGCATGGGGCAGCCCGCGGAGAACGCGGCGCAGAGCTACGGCCCGCTGCTCGCGGCCAGTTTGAACGCCGAGTATCACCTGACCGCGTACTCGGGTATCGGGCTCGTACAGAACTACAGCAACATGTACGACGCGCGCACGATGCCCGACCTTTACGATCTACTCTTGCCCGAGGAGACCTCGACCACGACGATACCAGGCGAGAGCGCGTCGGCAATCTGGCCCGTCGCCAACTGGGTGCCCGACGTGATCGTGATCGCGCTCGGCACCAACGATTTCGGCGGTGGGGACGGCACGCAGACCTTCGCAATCGACAGCACCTTCGTCAACACGACCTTCCCTCAGAAGTACGAGAGCTTCATCGACACGCTTCACACCGACTATCCGAATGCGGTGTTCGCGATCACCTCGAGTCCCATCCTAGCGGACTACCCGGACCTCGACCTCTCCCTCGCGGCCGTCGTGAACTACTATGGCGGCGCGGACGGCGCGGCTGGCCCCAAGGTCGCGCGCTGCGACTTCTCTCATCTGCCGAGCGGTGGCGGAGGCTGCACGGGGCACCCGACCCTCGCGCAACAAGCGACGATGGCGACCGAGATCGAGTCGTGCGTAAAAACGCTGGCAGGCTGGTAGCAGCGGACGCACGTGAACGGGTCTCTCAGGGCCGCTCGCCTCGCGCTTACCGCGCTCGCGCTGTGTTCGTTTTCGAGCGCCGCGCGCGCTGACGACGAGCCAGCGCAGGAGCCGTATTTCTACAAGGGCCGCGACTACGGCAGCGAGGCCTTGTACGGTCCGATCTGGGTATTTTTGAATCGCGGCTTCGACGTGCTGCAAGACCGCACCGGCAGTCGCAACCTCGTCGATCAGGAGTACATCCACAACGGCGCGAACGTCGGACGCAACATACTCAATCCGTTTCCAGCCATCAAAGCGCGCGGCTACGGCGTTTTCTTCAGGCAGGAGATCTTCCCGCTCAGTTGGACGGCGGACACCGCGCGCTGGGTGCCGAACTACTCGCTACACTTGATCGGCGGTGGTCAGACCTACAGCGAACTCAGTGAGTGGTACCGAGCGAACGGCGTGCCGCTACCACGCGTGTTCGCCGCAACCACCGTGATGGCCTCCGCATTCATGAACGAGACGCTCGAGAACAAGGGCGTCGTCGGCTGGAACACGGATGCGATCGCCGATATCTATTTCTTCGACATCGGCGGGATCATCCTCTTTAGCTTCGATTGGCCGAACTGGCTCTTCAGCCACGAGATCTTGCTGGCGGACTGGTCGCTACAACCGTCGTTCACCTACCCGACCTTCGAGCTTCACAACGAGGGCAACTACTACGCGGTCAAATGGCCGTTGCCCTTCTACCGCGATGTTCGGCTGTTCATGTACATGGGGCTCGGCACTCTGTTCGGGCTCTCGTACAAGTTCGACTCGCAGTACTCGCTCTCGCTCGGAGGTGGCACGATGGCTTCCCGCCTGATCGCCAGCTCGCGGACGAACGCCGACAACACGGTGCAATTCGCGCCCATGGCGGGCGTCTTCCTCGACCGCAACAACTCGCTCCTGGCCTCGCTCAAAGTGACCGGCGTCCAGGACTACTTCGTGAACTTCAACGTCTATCCGAACGCGTTCCAGGTACCCCAGCTCGGTTTCTGGAGTGTGGTGGACCGGGGCGGACATTTCATCACCGGCGTGGTGTTCAGTCAGCCGTTCGGAGTGGGTTTCGGCATCGGCAACCTGCCGGAATGACAGGCGTGGCAGATCGCGGCGTGCGGCGAGCCGGCGAGGCACACGTTGGCCTACGCCGGAGACTTGACCGAGTGCGTTCGCGCTGCTTCAGTTTGAGGCATGAAGTCGCTTAGTCTTACGGTGCTTTGCTTTGGGGTCTTGAGCGGCGCGCTGCTCGATTGCAGCGCGGGCGCGCCGGCCAATTCCGCCAGCCGGAGCTCCGGCGCGGGCGCGAATGGAGCCGGCCTCAGCACGGGCGCCGGCGGC
>DASXKQ010000256.1:0-9063 GCA_036496745.1 Polyangiaceae bacterium | reverse complement strand
GTGCACTGGGACAGGCCCGGAGCCGCCACTGGGCCATTGATTGCGCGAAGCGTCTTTCCGTGTAGAAATTAGCGGAGGAGTGCGTGGATGACGAGGCTGCACGCGGCGGTGGCGTTGATTTTTTGCTGTGTGCTGCCCGCCTATTCTTGGCGAGACGGCTCGGGCTGGCTGGCGTGGACGATGTTCTCCAAGAGCGAGACGTATCGATTGACGGTGCACGTCGTCGATCGAGACGGGCGTCGCCATCTCGTCAATCCGAGTGCGCTGTCGCCCATGGCTGACGCCGAGGCCGCCGTGTACCTGGCCGGAGCGGAGCATTTTCGGCAGGCGCCGATCAGTCGCGCGTTCGCGGCCAACCTCCCTAGTCTGAGTCGGCTAGCATGTCGCACGGTGACTGGAGCGGCACGCGCGACCGTCCTGCTCGAGACGCGTCACAACTTGGACTCGGATGCCAACCAGACCTCCGCGACGGTGAGCTGTTTATGAACGAGAGACAGCGGCGGGGTACCGCTTGCACGAGCGGGCTCGTCGCCCGGCCCGCGGACCCCACGACCTGCCAATGAACGAGCGCGAGAGCGCACGGCCGCTTGCCTGGAGTCGGATCGCACTCGGAGGCTTGTTCCTCCTGCGAACGACGCCACTGCTCGCTCCACTGCATTTGCCGTTCACGCTCGGCACCTATCCGTTGCTCGGTTGGCCGAGCAGCGGGTGGCACGGCGCGCCCGTGAGCTTGGCGGCCGCGCCGAGCCTGGTCGCGGCAGCGTGCGTGCTGCGCACGGTTTCCGGGTTCTGCTTCATGATCGGCTATCGCACGAGTCTGTTCGGTGTCTTGGCGGGCGCAAGCGGCTACTTCGTGCTTTTCCAAGATCCGTTCGGCTTCAACGCGACGATTCATCTCCTGCTTCAGGGCGCGTTCCTGCTCGCGCTGACGGACGCGGGCTCGGCGCTCGCGGTGCGCCCGGCACCGGTGCGAAACCCGGCGTCGAGCAAGCTGCTCGTCCGTGCGTTCCTCGCGTCCATCTACTTCTGGGCGGGCTTCGTCAAGCTGCGGCGCGATTGGTTCGACGGGCGTACGCTCGCGCTGTTTCAAAAGAACGGCGCAATCTCTGGGGTATTTTCGGATTTCTTGCTGCACGCGGCCTGGAGCCGCAGCCTCGTGGCCTGCACCATCGTCACGACCGAACTCTCGCTGCCCGTGCTGCTGCTCTGGCGCAAGAGTCGGCGCTTTGCGCCGTTGCTCGCGCTCGCACTGCACGCTTCGATCGAGCTCGCCGCGCATCCTGACCTGCTCGGCTGGGAAATGGCGGCGCTCCTCTTGTGCCTCTTGCCGCTTGACGCTGCCTGCGAGTCTGCCTGAATCATCGCATCAACGAAGGCATCCGAGCTTGCATTCATCGCAAAAATACGGCAGGCATCCGAGCGTGCAGCTGGGGCACCTTCCGCGGATAGCTCGCTACTTGTACGCGCTGCCGGCCGCGAGCGCGCTGCTCGTGGTCTCGGCTTCCGCGTTCGCCCAACCGGCGCCACTCGAGCTCGCCTATCGCGCGCCGCCGGAGTGCCCCCCGAGTAGCGCCCTTTTCGACGCGGTTTCGAAGCTGGTCAAGGAGCAGCCGAGCGAACCGTTTCGGGTGCGCGTGGCGATTGCGTCGGAGGGCGGCAAATACGTCGCGCACATCGCGCCGAGCGACGGCAGCGAGCGCACGCTCTCGGGCGACACCTGCGCGGAGGTCGTGGAAGCGACGTCCGTCGTGCTCGCGCTCGCCATCAACCCGAAGCAAGCGGACAGCCCGGGCGACGAGAGCGAGCGCCCGGCTCCGACGCCCGAAGCGAAACGTGCGCCGGTGGCGGGAGCGGTTGCGCAAGCGCACGCAGTCGTATCTCCCGTGGCAGCGCCACTCCGATTCTTGGCAGGAGCCGCGTTGACGGGCGATCTCGGCACGTTGCCCGGTTTCGCCTTCGGAGCGAGTGCGCGCGCGGGCGTCGTCGCAACCTGGTGGTCGGCGACCGCGGACGGCAGCTATTTCTTCCCCAAGAACGGAGCACTCGAAAACGAGTCGAGCCAGGGAGGTAGATTCTCCTTGTGGACGATCGGGGCCAGCGGATGCGGCGCGCCGCACCCGGGCGACGTCCGCTTCGAGCTCTGCGCGGGTCCCGAGTTCGGCCGCATCCAGGGCGACGCGCTCGGCGTCAGCTACGGCCAGAATACGCACGGATTCTGGCTGGCTCTGCGGGGCGGACCGGAACTCACGCTGGCGATCGCCGGCCCGCTGCGACTGCGCTTGGGCGTTGCCGCGGCGGTGCCGGTGGCTGGGCGACATCTGTTCACGCTGGATGGAAACAGAGTTCATCGGCCCAGTTCCGTGGCATTGCGCTCCGCGCTCGGCATTGACGTCGTTTTTTGAGATGGAATGAGCGAGCCTGGTCCATAGCGAATATCGGGATGCTTTCGCTCGCCGCCGATCCCAAGCTCGAAACCAGCGCCCACGACGCGGCGCCGTCCTTTCGCGCGATCTACGACCAGTACTTCGCGTTCGTGTGGCGCATGCTGTGGCGGCTGGGCGTCGCACCCGAGAGCGTCGCGGACGCAGCGCAAGATGCGTTCGTCGTCGTCCACCGCAGGCTCGACGACCTGCATGGCGCGAGCGTCGCGCGCAGCTGGCTGTACGGCATCGTCGTCCGCGTCGCGCACGACTATCGGCGAGTCCAGCAGCGTCGCGTTCTGCGCCACGCTCCGACAACCGACGAGCTCAGAGATCCTGCGCCGAACGCCCTCGAGCAGTGCGAGCGACGAGAAGCAGCGAGCCTTTTGGATCATCTGCTCGGCGAGCTCAGCGACGAGCGGCGTGAAGTCCTGGTGCTGGTCGAGCTCGAGCAGCTGAGCGTGCCGGAGGTCGCCGACCTGCTCGGTCAAAACCCCAATACTCTCTACACGCGCCTGCGCAGTGCGCGCTCGGATTTCGAGCGAGCGCTCGGGCGACACCGCGCGCAAGAACGGAGACACCCATGACGGATCTGAGCGACGAAGCCAGAGCGCTGTTCGATGCAGCTCGCCCCGCGCACGAGCCGAGCGACGTGGACCAGCGTCGCGTTTTTCGCGCGGTGCTACAGACGAGCGCGCTCGCCGCGTCGACTCTGGGCGCGAGCGCCAGCGCCGCGGCGGTCGGCGGTGCCAGCGCGGCCGCCGGCGGAACGGCAGCGAGCACGGCCACCGCCACGGGTCTCGGGCTGGGCGCCAAACTGCTCTTTGGCGGTATTCTCGTGGGCAGCGCCAGCGTGGGTCTCTACCATGTGGCGCGCCCGTCGCAGGCGAGTGCTAGCGCCGTGAGCGCGCTCTCCGTGGCCGCGGCGGCGCCGCGCGTGAACGACGCCACGCGCCCTGCAACGCCGCCCGCGCCACTCGCGCCCGAATCGGATCCTGCGCTGGCCGTCGTCGCGAGCGCGCCGTCGCGGGTGGACGACGCGCCGGCGGCGCTCGACCCGGGCAGGCTTGCCGCGACGCCGACCGCGCGCGACGCGACTCCGCTCACGGCGCGACGCGACGAGCCGGCGGCAGCGGAAACACCGCTCGTGGCCAAGTCGGCCATCGCGGCATTTCCCACGGATCAACCGGCGAGCAGCAGCGCGTCCGCGCTCACTGAGGAGGCACGCGCGCTCGCCAATGTGCAACGCGCGCTGCGCGAGGGCAACGGCAATCAAGCGCTCGCGTTGCTCGATGCGCAGGACGTGAAGTTTCACGCGGGCGAGCTTGGCCCGGAGCGCGCGGCCGCGCGCATCGTCGCGCTATGTGCCGTTGGACGCGTGGCAGAGGCGCGCAGCGCCGGCGCGCGGTTTCTGGCGGCTTCACCCCATTCCCCGCTGGCGGCGCGCGTGCGCGCAACTTGCGCGGCCCCCTGAAAAATCTCAAATGGATTGCGAACACGCACGCCATAGCGTCGTCGAACCTAAGCAATAGCTTTTCCGAGAGGGAGTTTGCCCATGTCCAACATCATGAAAAATGCCCGAACCCCCTGGCTCGTGTTGCTCTGCTTGATGCCGAGCTTCTCGGCCGCTTGTAGCGACGCTCCCTTGTCGATGGGGACCGCGGCCGGCGGCAGCGCGGGCAGTGGCGGCAGCAGCAACAACGCCGGCTCGAGCGGCTCGAGCGGACCGAGTTGCGCAAGCAGCAACCAATGCGCGGCTCCCGCGGTCTGTGCGCTTTGCCCGAACGGCGGCAGCTCCTGTGCCACCGCCGATTGCGTGAACGGTGAGTGCGTCACGACGATCCCACCCTGCTCGACCGGCACGGGTGGCACGGCGGGCACGAGCGGCGGCCCAAGCTGCACGAGCAACAGCCAATGCCTAGCTCCCGGTGTGTGTGAGCAGTGCGCCAACGGCACCGCGTCGTGCGCGACGGCCAGCTGCGTGAACGGCGCGTGCGTCACGACGATCCCGCCCTGCTCGACCGGCACGGGCGGCGCAGGCGGCACGGGCGGCTCAGGCGGCTCAGGAACAGCCGGCGCGGGCGGCACAGCCGGAGGCCCTTGCGGCGGCAGCGTCTGCGGTAGCGGGCAAATCTGCTGCGGGCCGCCAGCTTGCGGCTACTGTATCTCCGCGCTCTCCGGTGCATATTGTCCGGACATGTGCGCCTCCGGTGGGGCAGCCGGTGCCAGTGGCACAGCCGGCGCCAGTGGCGCCTCGGGCACTTCAGCAGGTGGCAGCGGCGGCGCTGATTGCACGGCGGTCTGGGACGATGTCAACCAGAAGCTCGCCGCGGCGCAGGTTTGCAACAATCTATCCGGTAGCCCGGTTGCCCAATGCCAAGGCACGGTCGAAGGTGCGTGCTGCTCAGTGCTCGTCGAGCTCCCCGGCTCGAGCCAAAGCAACGCGTATCTGACGGCTCTGAAGAACGCAAAAACGCAGTGCCCACAGGTTTGCCCCGCAATAGCCTGCAAGATTCCGCAACCGGGCAACTGTGTGCAAGCGAGCGGCGCGAACACCGGCGTGTGTGAGTAAGCGCGGCGGTCCCGCGCGGGGCGAGCTATGACATCGGGCTCGCTCCCCGATGCCCGCAACAGGACCTGATCCCGCCCCGCAAAAATCTTCGCTCGGCCGCGCGCTGCGTCATCGAAACTATCGACTGTTCTTCGCTGGCCAGAGTCTGTCGCTGATCGGTACGTGGCTCACGCGCGTCGCGACGAGCTGGCTCGTGTATCGGCTCACGGGCTCGACGCTCGCGCTCGGGGTGGTCGGCTTCGCCGGGCAGATTCCGACGTTCGTGCTCGCGCCGTTCGCGGGCGTCTGGGTCGATCGCTGGAATCGGCATCGCGTGCTGGTCGCCACGCAGACGCTCGCCATGCTGCAATCCGCGGCGCTCGCCGCGCTCGCGCTCAGCGGTAGGATCAACGTGAGCTCGGTTCTCGCCCTCAGCATGCTGCAAGGTTTGATCAACGCCTTCGACGTGCCGGCGCGGCAAAGCTTCGTCGTGCAAATGGTCAACGACCGTGAAGATCTGCCGAACGCCATCGCGCTCAACTCGTCGATCGTGAACGCGGCGCGCCTGCTCGGCCCGTCGATCGGCGGTATCTTGATCGCGATGGTCGGTGAGGGCTGGTGCTTCTTCATCGACGCAGTCAGCTACTTGGCCGTGATCGGCTCGCTTTTGGCGATGCGTATTGCACAGGCCCCCCGCGCGCGCGGTCAGCAGCGACTGTGGGTCGAGCTCAAAGCGGGCTTCCGCTACGCCGTCGACTTCACGCCCATCCGCAACGTGCTGCTCTTGCTCGCCCTCGTGAGCTTCATGGGCATGCCCTACACGGTCCTGATGCCCGCGATCGCCACACGCATCCTGCACGGCGGCGCGCACACGCTCGGTTTCTTGATGGCCGCGAGCGGCATCGGTGCGCTCGGCGGCACGCTGTACCTCGCTTCACGCAAGAGCGTGGTCGGACTCGGACGGGTGATCGTGCTGTCGAGCGCCGGCTTCGGGCTCGGCCTCGTGGCATTTTCGCGCTCGCACTCGTTCTGGCTGTCGTTCGCGGTGCTGATCCCGACCGGGCTCGGCATGATGGTTCAGATGGCGGCCAGCAACACCGTCGTGCAAACATTGGTGGACGAAGACAAACGCGGCCGCGTGATGAGCTTCTTCGCGATGGCGTTCTTCGGCACGCTCCCGTTCGGCAGCCTGTTCGCCGGCGCGATGGCCGATCGCTTCGGCGCGCCGAACACGGTAGCGATCGGCGGCCTGACCTGCATCGGCGGCGCGCTCTTGTTTCACCGCGCGCTGCCCGCGCTGCGACGGCTCGCGCGACCCGTCTACGTCCGGCTCGGCATCTTGACCGACGTCGCCGACGAGTAGGCCGATCGTGCCAGAGTCTCGAGCAGTAAGCGCTAGGCGCTGAGCGCCTGCGCGCGACGGCGCCGCACACCCAGCGCGAGACCCGACATCAGAACCAGCCACACGAAGTGCGCGTCCCGATCCGTCGCACCAACACGACAGCCGCAGCTCGCTTTGGGCGGGATGAGCTGCCCACTCGTAGCGCCCGCATTCACGCCGCCGCTCGCATTCACGCCGCCGCTCGCATTCGCACCGCCGCTCGCATTCGCACCGCCGCTCGCATTCGCGCCGCCAGCGGTGCCGCCGCTGGTCGAGCTCGTGCCGCCGCTGGTCGAGCTCGCGCCGCCGCTGAACACGAGCGAGCCGCCGCTGCTGGTGGTTCCGCCGCTGGTCGAGCTCGTGCCGCCGCTGGCGCTGCTGCCTGCGGCGCCGCCGCTGCCGTCGACGCACACGCCGCCCACGCACACGGCGGTACCTGCGCAAACGACGTTCGCGCACGCGGTGTCAACACAATGCCCGCTCGTGCCACAGGTGAGACCAGCGGGACACGTGCGACACTTGCAATCGAGCAAGCACACGCCATTTTCACAAACGCGATCGCTCGCGCAGCTCACGCCCGCGCACGGATCGATGCAGCGACCGAGCTCGCAGCGCTGACCCGTTGGGCACGCGACATTGGCGCAAGCAGCCACACACGCGCCCGCTCTGCACACTTGACCACCCGTGCACACGACCCCGCTGCATTGCGCGTCCACACATGCGCCAGAGCTCGTCTCGCACGAAAAGCCCGCGGGGCATGGGAAGCCGCCCGTGCGACAATCGCCGACGCAGCTGCCCTGAAAGCAAATGGGTTTGGTCGAGTCCGTGCATAGCCCGGTACCGTCGTCGACCAGACCGTTGCAGTCGTTGTCGACGTTGTCGCACGTCTCGGTCGTTGGCTGGTGCAGCGGACGACAGGTCGCGACTCCGCAGTCCGTGTTGCCGAGCGAGCAAGCTCCTTGCAGCTTGGTGTCGCAGGGTTGATTGCCGCCCGCGCAGTTCACACCGGAAACGATGAAGACGTCGTCGTTGAAGTCTCCGTCGGCCCCGCCGATGCTCGCGCCCCCGCTGACCTTCCAATCGGCGGCAGACATCGGTAGGTCTTCGAACGCCAGATAGAAACCATTGGCGTCGACCGTCGAGTGATAGACGAGCACGGTCACCCATGGCGTGCCGTTCGAGTTCTTCTGGTTGTGCGCGTAGACGGAGTACTTGGTGGCGGAACAACTGGCGCCGGCGACGCCGAGCAGCGCAAAGCCAATGTCCCCTCCCGTGTACATGCTGAGAGTCCTGAGATCCCCGCTCGGAAATGCATGCGGGACCCAGCGTTTGATCGACAGATTGTGGGGGCTCAAGTTGTCCCAGGCCAGCGGGCAAAAGCCGTCGGTCATCGGGTAGGTTCCCGTCTCGTCCACGCAATTCAATGCACTCGCGCCGGTGTAGTCGCCGGGCACGAGCGGATAGACGTCGCTCGGAGCCGGAGGACTCGCCGGATCGGTGACGTTGTACCAACCGAGCGCCATCGGACAATTGCCGCCACGGAGCAGCGGCTCCACGGTGAAACCACAGCCTGGGCCGAACGTACCGGGCGGCGTGGACGCGCTCTTGGTCGAGTCGAGTTGCTCGCGTCGCCACTTGAACAAGCCCGCGAGCGTGATCGCGTCTCCGTCCACGAACTGCGGAAAGGCGGGCGGCGAGTAGTACTGACCATAGACGATCGGCGTCGGCGCCAGATTCCCCATCGGATCGTCGTACGAAACGCTGGTCGAGGTCCAACCCCACGATTGCGAAACGAGGCTGGTTTCCGATGTGCCCACGGGCTGCGGCAGCGGGGTTTGCGCCGCGTCCGTCTGATGAACCTGCGCGCGAGCCGAGCTCGCGAAGAGCAGTGCCAAACCGAGTAACGAGCCACGCACCAATAAACGAGAACAAGCAAGAGACCCCATACACGCGACGCTAACACGTTCGGTGATCGGGCTCGACGCTCGCGCGAATGCCCGCGATTTTCCGCGGCAGATTGCCCCGTATCGAACCACTACGTAAAAAAAAAGATGAACACGCCATGTAACGTCAGCACCTCTTCGGTCATCTACTGGGCAACAACCGATCAATCGGCAATCGCCGGAGGTGCACATGAGAACTCTCACCGCAGTCGCTACCAGCGTTACGCTCGGCGCAGCGCTCCTGGCCGCATGCAGCACTGACACGCCCGCGACAAATCCCCCCGCCGCAAACTGCAGCGCGGGAACCGCAGGCAACATGGGCACGGCCGGAACCTCGGGCAACGCAGGCACGGCAGGCAGCGCGAGCGCTGGCACCGCGGGAGTGGATAGCGGCACAGTCGCGATGGATCCCGTACTCGCCAGCGCCTCGAAAATGATCGACGAAGGTCGACAAACTTTCCGCTACGAGACCTTTGGCGATGAAGTATTTTGGGGTGACACGCTGAAGCTCCATCAAGCGATCGAGGGTTCGGATCACGGCGGAGTCGGCGCTGGCGTGAGCCCGAAGGCGGCGCTCGGACTCGGACTCAAGGTCGACGTCGACGCGTTGCCCGCGTCGGTCGTGAGTGCGCTCACGGCGGGCATGGTCGATCTCGATAGCCCAGCGACGACCCTCACGCTTTTGCAGGCCAACGCCGTGGTCGGCGTGACCGGCAAGTTCGACGCGCAGGGCAACATGACCGGTATGGGCATCCAGTGCGCGCTCTG
>DASXKQ010000255.1:0-58904 GCA_036496745.1 Polyangiaceae bacterium | reverse complement strand
CGGGACGTGGATCGCATATGCCAATCACCGCGGGTTCTGATGCGTCGTAGCCCGGGTGCGTCGCAAAAGACGACACTGTCTCGGTCCTGACGACCCTGGCGCAAATTCCCTGGCGCAGCTACGGTTCCCGAGCCAAGGCGTCCGCATCGCCCACGCAAAAGGAGCAACTCCGATGGTCAAAGTCGCAATCCTCGCTCGCCTCGTCGCCAAGCCGGGCAAAGAAGAACAAGTCGCAGCATTCCTCGCGGGGGCGTTGCCGCTCGCCGAACAAGAGCCCGCGACCACCGTCTGGTTCGCGCTCCGCTTGTCGAAAAACGAGTTCGGCATCTTCGACGCGTTTCCGAACGACGCGGGCCGCAATGCTCACCTGAACGGACCGATCGCCGCCGCTCTGATGGCCAAAGCCGACGAGCTCTTGGCCGAACCACCGCGCATCGACAAAGTCGATTTGCTCGCAGCCAAGCTCTCGAAATAGAGCTCTGGACACACGCGGCGCGCGTTACGGCTTGGTCGCGGATGCTGCCAGCGGCGGCCCCACGACCTTGTGCGCAACGGCGCGACCCTGTCGGTAGGTGACTAGCCATGGAGTGCCGAGTTCACCGTCGACTCCGGGCCTCACTCCATCACCGTCCCGAACGAGCTGCTTGCCGTCCTCGCCCCAGGCGTTCACCAGCAATTCCTCGTCACCGACGCGCTTGGTCTCCTCCGAGCGCTGGCCGTTTTCATACCAGCGCGTCGCGGATCCGTCGGGCTTGCGTTGGTAGCGCGCCGCGCCGCTCGCGTAGTACTCGGCAAAAGCCCCGTTCGGCAGCCGCTCCTGGGTCTTGACGTGCGCAGCATTCCATCGCGTTTCGGAGACGAGCCGGCCGTCCTGGTCGTAGAGCGCTTCACGGATCGGTGCGCCGGAATCGTCGTACTCGCGCCAAGCTCCGACCGGACGCCCATGCCGATCACTGCCCTCCGCGACCACTGTCCCGCGCTCGTTCCAATGCACGACAGGGCCGTCGGTCTCCCGGCCTCGTGCGTCGAGCGTCGCGCGCTCAATCAGATGTCCGGCTGGGTCGTAACTCAGCCGGGTTACACCCGACGCACCCCAAATCCGCTCGGACCACTTGGCGCCGGTCGTGAAGTAGGACACGCGCCTCACGAGCGTGCGCGCTCCGTGGCTGCGGCTGTACAGCGCGACTTGCCTCGCCCGGCCATTGTCCCAAACTTGCTCGACCACGCGTTCCTCTCGCGATTCGTCTGGAGCCACCGCGCTCGGCTGGCTCGGTTCACGAGCGCTTGCAGTCGGCTTGGCGGGCGTTCTGGCGGCACAACCCGCGATCAGAGCGCACGCGATCATTTTGCCAAAGCCAGAGCTCACCACCACGATTAGATAGCGGGAGTCGCCGTCGCTGTCGAACCGCGCGGCCGATGATAGACTCGGCCATGGACGTCTTTCTGTACGCGCCGGCACAGTTCGCAAACTTGTGCCTGATCGCGCGGACGCTCGAGGTGTTCGGGTTTCGCGAGTGCCACGTGTTCGATCCGCATCGATTGGTACGCGAGCGGTACGGCAAGTCGTACACGCAGCGCTTACGCACGGTCTCCGCCGGCGCGTTCTCGAAAATCCGCTGGCAACGCCTGGAGTCGGATCCAATCGGGTTCCTCGACGCGCAGCGCGGGCGGCGCGTGGCAACCGTCGCGAGCCCGAGCGCGAGCTCGCTCTATGAATTTCGCTTTCGAAATTCGGATTGGCTGATCTTCGGACCCGAGGCGCGCGGGCTCGATAGCGCGTTCTTGCAGAGCTGTCAGGCCCACGTGACGGTCCCCCAATCCGGCGTCACCGAGAGTCTGAATCTGGCGGTGGCGGCTGGCATCGTGCTCTCCGAGTGCCGCCGCCAAACGTCGTTGAACTTGCTGGAAAGCGTGGGGAGCGCGTGAAGCACAGCGTGACGATGCGCCACCCAAGACGCTCCTGGTCATCGCGTTCGTCGTCACCCTGTCACGCAGCCCGCGCTGTTTCCGGCGCCCGCTGGGCTCCCGCTGTATTCATCGCCCAAGTAGCTCGCCTGGCTCAGCCGCAAGCTGCGCCTTTTGTTTTGCCCCAAATATTCCAGCCAAAAGCTCTCGCTAAATTTGTCGTCGATTTTTTGGCCGTGATGCGCGCGGTGTCATCTGGCGCCGCGCGCTTGGCCTCGTGACACTTTGCCACACTCGGGATTGACCCAAGCGGGATCCTGATCGACGCGCTGGAGCTCCGGCAATCATCGTGTAAGGTAAGCCGACTCACGAGGGACGCTTAGCTATGAACGACCCTAGCCAGCAGGAACACGTTCGCACCAACGGCAGTTCCGCTCCCGCGCTGCGCGGTATCGCAAAAACAAAAACGGGCATCGACGGCTTCGACGACATCTTGGACGGCGGCTTGCCGCGCGGCCGAACCTCGCTTTTGTGCGGGGGGGCCGGCTGCGGCAAGACGCTCTTCGGCATGCAATTCCTGGTCAACGGGGCCGAGCTGTACGGCGAGCCCGGCGTCTTCGTTTGTTTCGAAGAGCGCGGCCAAGATCTGGCCGCAAACGTAGCGTCGCTCGGCTTCGATCTCAATTCGCTCGAAGCGCGCGGCTTACTCAATATCGATCACATGCGCCTGGACCCGACCGAGATCATCGAGAACGGTGACTACGACCTGGAGGGTCTATTTTTACGGCTCGGCGTGGCGATTGACTCGATCGGAGCCAAGCGCGTCGTGATCGACACGCTCGAGATGCTATTCGGCGGCTTGACGAACTACGGCGTGATTCGCGCCGAGCTGCGACGCCTGTTCGATTGGCTCAAGGATCGCGACGTGACCGCCATCGTCACCGCCGAGCGCGGTGAGGGCCGCCTGACGCGCCACGGCTTGGAAGAGTACGTGTCCGACTGCGTGATCATGCTCGACCATCGAGTCATCGAGCAAATCTCCACGCGCCGCATGCGTGTGGTCAAGTACCGCGGCTCGGTGCACGGCACGGACGAGTATCCGTTTTTGATCGGCAACGACGGCGTGTCCGTCTTGCCGATTTCGAGCGCCGGCCTCAATCACAGCGTGTCGAGTGAACGCGTCTCGACCGGCATCGCGCGGCTAGACACCATGCTCGGCGGCTCGGGCTATTTTCGTGGTAGTTCCGTGCTCGTGTCGGGCACGGCCGGCTCGGGCAAGACGAGCTTGGCCGCGCACTTCTTGGATGCCGCGTGCCGCCGTGGAGAACGCGCTCTCTTCTTTTCCTTCGAAGAGTCACCGGCGCAGCTCATCCGCAACATGCGCTCGATCGGCATCGATCTGCAACAGTGGGTGGACCAGGGGCTCCTGCGCTTTCACGCCTCTCGCCCGAGCGCGTTCGGGCTCGAGACGCACCTAGCGGTGGTCTTGCGTGAGGTCTCGCGTTTCAAGCCGGCCGTGATCGCGTTCGACCCGGTCAGTAACTTTCTCGACGTTTCGTCCGGCGCGGAAGCGCACAGCATGCTCGTGCGCTTACTGGACCACGTGAAGGGCAGCGGCGTCACTGCCATCTTTACTTCGCTCACCGGCGGCGGTGAGGCGCTCGAGCAGACGGACACGGCCATCTCGTCGATGGTCGACACCTGGCTCTTGGTCAAAACGATCGAGGTCAGCGGCGAGCGGAACCGCGGCCTATACGTGCTCAAGTCGCGCGGTATGTCGCACTCCAACCAGATCCGCGAGTTTACGCTGAGCGAACGTGGGATCCAGCTCCTGGACGTATATGTCGGGAGCTCCGGGGTGCTCACCGGCTCCGCGCGCCTGGCGCAGGAAGCAGACGAGCGCAGAAAAGTCGGGGAGCGCGAGCTCGAACTAGAACGCAAGCGACGTGAGCTGGAGCGCAAGCGCGCGCTCTATCGAGAGCAAATCGCGCGACTGGAAACCGAATACGCAGCCGACACTTTGGAACTCGAGCGAGCCATCGCCAGCGCCGAGAAAAGCGGCGAATCTACGATCACCGATCGCTCGTTGATGGCTCAACAACGACAAGCCGATATTGCCTGACTAGTACGAACAGGACCCGCCGATATGACCGAAGAAAGCCAGACAGCAGACCCGAACGACGTTTCCTCGGACCAGAGCTGGAATCTGCGCCTATACGTGGCGGGCGACTCCCCCAAGTCCCGCGCCGCAATCGCCAACTTGCGCGCCCTGTGTGAGCAGTACTTGAAGGTGAAATACAAAATCGAGGTCGTCGATCTGTTGAAGGATCCGAAGCTCGCCAAGACGCATCAGATCATCGCGATCCCGACGCTGATCCGCGAGTTGCCGGAGCCGATTCGTCGCGTGATCGGCGATCTCTCGGATTCGAACAAGGCCCTGGTCACCCTGGATCTGACGCGCGCTCCCACCGGGACTTGATGGCCGTGGGCGCGCCGGCCTCCCAAAAACCGAACGACCCGTCGCCGCGCGAGCTGCAGGGCGAGATCGTCGAACTGCGTCGCCGCCTGCACGAAGTAGAAGCGACCCTGCAGGCCATTCGGCAGGGCAAGATCGACGCGGTCGTAGTGGAGGCCCACGACGAGCCGTTCGTCTACACCGTGGAGAGCGCCGATCTGCCCTACCGGCAGTTTTTGGATCAGATGAGCGAGGGCGCCGTTTCACTCGACGCGCACAACGCCATCGTGTACTGCAATCGCGCGCTCGGGGCGCTGCTCGGGCAAGAGCGGGATTCGTTGCTCGGCTCGGACTTCGCCCGCTTCGTAGCGGCGGAATCGCGCGAGGCCTATCGCAACGCGCTCTTGAGCGAGCGGCCCGAGCGGCTCGGCGCCAACCTGCTCGCGAAGGAAGGCCGCACTTGCCCAGTGCAGCTGTCGTGCACACCGATTGGTCCGCCGGAGGCACGCCGTTTCGTGCTGGTGATCAGCGACATGACCGAGCGAGAAAGAGTGCGCGAGCTTGCCGAGGCGCGCGAGGCTTCGGAGGCCGCCAGCCTCGCCAAGGACGAGTTTCTGGCGGTCGTCGGGCACGAGCTCCGCACGCCGCTCGGCGTGATCATGGGCTGGACGCAGGTCGTGCTCGGGCACGCGGACGAGCTCGACCCGAGTACGCGCAAGGCGCTCGAGACGATCGATCGCAACGCGCGGCTGCAACGCAAGCTGATCGAGGATTTGTTGGACGTTTCGCGCGTCGCCTCCGGGAAACTGCGGCTCGAACGGTCTGACCTCGACTTTTGCGAGCTCGCTGGCAGCGCCGTTGCCGCGCTCGGGCCCAGCGCGCGCAGCAAGGGCGTGGAGCTCGACGTGCAAGTCGCCCCACGCATCCACGTGAACGGCGATCCGGAAAGGCTCGAGCAGATCTTGCAGAACTTGCTCGGAAATGCCATCAAGTTCACGCCGACGGGCGGGCGCGTGCGACTCCGTATCGAGCAGGCGGGCAGCAAGGCGCGCGCGGTCGTCAGTGACAGCGGTCGCGGCATTGCGCCCGAGCTTTTGCCCCGAATTTTTCAGCTATTTCGTCAGGGAGAAACGATTCGCCGGCGCGCGGGCGGACTCGGGCTCGGGCTATCCATTTCCAAGCGGCTGGTCGAGCTGCACGACGGCCAAATCTTCGCGGAGAGCGAGGGCATCGGCAAGGGCGCGACGTTCACGGTCGAGTTGCCTGCACTGCCGCCTCGCCCGGAATCGACGCCCGCACCACCCAGCGAACGCACCGTGAGCGATGAATTGCTCTCTCGCGCGCGCGTGCTGATCGTCGACGACGAGCAAGATATTCGCGACATCACGGCGCGCTTTCTGGAGAGCTTTGGAGTCGAGGTAGTCAGTGTCGCCGACACGGCGTCGGCGCTCGCGTGGCTCGAACGTGAAGAGTTCGACCTGGTCGTGAGTGATCTGATGATGCCCGGGATCGACGGGCTCGACCTGGCGCGCGAGCTGCGCAAACGTCACGGCAACGATCGCCCGATGCTCGCGATCAGCGCGCTGCCCGCGCGCGAGTATGCCAGGCGCGCGCTCGACGCGGGTTTTTCCGCGTTCCTCAGCAAGCCGGTGGAATCACAAACGCTGCGCCGGATGGCCGCCGAACTCTTGTCGAACGCGGCGGCGCGCGCGCAAGCCGCTCGCTAGTTCCTGCTTCTCATCGAGCAAGCGCCGTCAGTGCCAAACCGGAATCGCCCAGGTCAGACCCGCGCGGCCTTCGAATACGAGCGCTCCGTCGAGCGTGGCGAGCCGGGAGCCGCCGTCGAGTGTGACCCGCTCGGAGAGCGGCGCGATAAAGCCGACGAGCGTCGAGAATTCGGTGTGCACGTCGAACTCGCGATCGAAAAAGAATTCCGCGACGGGCCGCGCGGGCCAAGCCTTGGGACCTTCCGCGATCAAGCTCAAAAAAACGTCCGCGTTTCCCGCCGGAGTGCGCCCACCCTCCACGTTGAGGTGCAGCGACAACGCCGGGATCTGCTCCGAAAAGATCAGACCGTCGCTGAAGCCGACGCCGCGCTCGTCTTGGATGGTCGGCAAGAGCACGCCGAACTCCGAGGCGATGCTGATGCCCGAGTTGCCTTGCAAGCTGCCCTCGCGAAAGACGTGTTTCACGAACACACCCGTGTCGACCAAGCTCACGCGGGAAGACGCGCCCGCCATTTGCCCGGGTACGAGTTCGCGACCTTGCAGCACGAGCTCCCAGCGATTCCAGATGCCCAGGTTCAGCACCTCGGTCGGCGCATAGTAGCTGCGATGACCCGAGTGCAGATAGCCACCCGGGCCGAGCTCGAGCTCGAGCGCGCCGCGCTCGGCGACGCTCGCGTCCGTGGCGTCGAACGGACGATACGCTTGGGCCGGCCGCTGCACGCCGAAGATCGCGCAGCCGAGCGCGATAGCGAGCGCCCGCGAGCGCGCTGCGAAACTCTCGAACATTTGCGTCGCGTAGCGCAAATCAAGACGCGACCAGACGCAAATCGACGCTCGATCTCGAGATCGTCGGGTTGGGGTGAAATTCCCCATCCACCGGCGCCAAGTGCTGCCCTAGCCTAGGGCAGTTGAGCAAAGGAGCACGAGCATGAGCCTGCAGGCCAGCACACCATCCGCGCGAAAGCTCGGCGCAACGGGGCCCAGCGTATTTCCGCTCGCGCTCGGCTGCATGGGCATGTCCGGCATGTACGGGCCGAGCGACGACGCTGAGAGCATCGCGACCATTCACGCAGCGCTCGAGCGCGGTATCAACTTGTTCGACACCGGTGACTTCTACGGCATGGGCCACAACGAGCTCCTGCTCGGTCAGGCGCTGCGCGGCCGGCGAGACAAAGCCCTGCTCTCGGTGAAATTCGGCGCGCTGCGCGCACCCGGCGGCGGCTGGGGCGGCATCGACACGCGGCCCGCCGCCGTGAAGAATTTTCTCTCCTACAGCCTAAGGCGCCTCGGCGTCGACTACATCGACGTCTATCGTCCCGCGCGGCTCGACCCCGCGGTCCCAATCGAAGATACAGTCGGTGCGATCGCCGAGCTGGTCCAGGCCGGCTACGTGCGCGCGATCGGCCTGTCCGAGGTGGGCGTCGACACCATCCAGCGCGCTCACGCGGTGCACCCGATCGCCGACTTACAGATCGAGTACGCCCTCGTCAGCCGCAACCCCGAGCAAAAGATATTCCCGTTGCTCACAGAGCTCGGCATCGCGGTCACCGCGTACGGCGTCCTCTCACGCGGCTTGCTCGCCGGCTCGAAGCCCACTCAAAAAGGCGATTCTCGCGCCTTTTTGCCGCGCTTTGCGGGCGCCAACGGCGAAGCGAACCAGCGCTTGGTCGACGCGCTGCAAGTCCTCGCCCGCGAGCACGGCAAAAGTCCCGCCGAGCTCGCGATCGCCTGGGTGCTCGCGCGTGGCTCGAACATCGTGCCCGTGATCGGCGCGCGGACGCGCGTGCAGCTCGAGCAGGCACTCGGCGCCCTCACCTTCTCCCTCTCGCCGAGCGATCTGGAACGCATCGAGCGCGCCGTGCCGGCGAACGCCGTCGCGGGTACGCGCTATCAGGAGCAACAGATGGCGCATTTGGATAGCGAGAAGTAAGCTGCTCGCGGGCTATCCGGAGCCATTGACCATCAGTGCATCGGCGGTCCGACCACCCAGTAAAAAACCCCGGTCATCAGCGTGTTGTACACGACGCTGCCGAGCAAGCTCATCACAACGGCGCGGCTCGCCATTTGCGGGACCTCCGTGGGTGAGCTTTTGACTTGCAGACCGTAGTGGCAACACAGCCAGCCGACGATGGTGCCCAGGCCGACGCCTTTGAGCAGAAAAAGCGCCAGATCGAAGGGCATCACGCCGCGCGAGACGCCGGTGTACAAGCTGCCCCAGGTGGCGTCGGCCGTGAGCTGAGCGACCACGAACGCGCCGAGCACGGCCACCACGCTGAAATAGATCATCAGCACGAGCACGCTCACGATCGCCGCGACTAGCCGCGGCCAGACGACGTAGCGCGGCGGATCGATACCGAGTGATCTGAGCGCGAGCACCTCGGAGTTCACCTTCATATTGCCGAGCTCGGTCGCCATGGCCGTGCCCGAGCGCCCCGCCACGACGATCGCCGTAATCAACGGCGCGAGCTCGCGCAGCACCACCGCCACCAGCACTTTTCCGAGCAATTCACCGTCGGCGGGCGCCATCAAGTTGGTTTGAATGATGATGCTCGCGCCGATCAGAAACGCGATCATGCTGACGAGCGACAGGGCCTGCACACCCGTGTACAGGATCTGAGCGGTGGTCACGCTGGCGACGGTGGCGCGAGCCGCGAGGCCGGGCGTCCACAAGGAACCGATCGCGTCGCTCAGGGTGTAGAAGAGCTCGTTTGCGCCGAGCAGGCGGCTCAGCACGGCTCGCCCCACCGCGCTGATCCAGCCGGCCTCACCCAGCTTGTCCGCGCGCGGATCGTACGGAAGCGTGGTGCGAAGCCGAGCCATGGCGATCAGAGCCCCTCACCTCAATCGGCCGCGAGCCCTGTTTATTTAGCCTTCAAGGCAACGAGCCGGGTCTTGGCTTCTTCCAGGCCGTCGGTTTGCACGGCGCGTTCGTACATCTGGATGGCCTTCGGCGCCTCGCCGAGCTTTTCGTGAATCTCGCCGAGTCGCAAAAAGACTTCGGATTTTTTGATCGGCCCCGCGTCGTCGAGTTTCTGCAAGAGGAGCGCGCGGAACATCTGCTGCGCCTTCTTGAAGTCGTTCGCCTGCATGGCGACCTGCCCGAGCAGGGTGAGCACGGCAATGTTACCGGGCTCGATGCGGAATGCTTTGTCGAGCTCTTCGAGCGCCTTCTGGCTGTCGCCGTCGGCCAAGTACGCCGCCGCGAGCCGGCGGTGGATCTCGGCCAATTCTTTGGGACGCTTGTTGCCGTAGCTCTCGACGATTTTGACGAGCACGTCGGCTGCGGCCTTGCCGCGGCCCGACGCGCTGTACTCGTCGCACAGCGCCAGCAAGAGCTCGCGATTGTCCGGCAAGAGCTTGCTCGCGCGATCCAGCAAATCCGCGGCCGCCGCGTGATCCGCGCGCTCCTTGGCTTGGATCGTGGCCGCTTGGCGCAGGAGCTTGACGGACTCCTCGCTGCTCGCCGCAAAGTCCGCCTCGCGCGCCAAGAGCGACGAGAGCTTTTCCCAAGATTTGAGGGACTCGTAAAGCGCGCGCAGCCGCGCACGCAAATCGACGTTCTTTTCATCGTGAGCAAGGCCGCGCTCGAGCGCCGACACGGCGCTGTCGGTCGAGCCGAGCTTCTGGTGCACGGCCGCGAGCTCCACCGCTCGTTCGACAGCTTCCGCTCCGCTGCTCATCGCCAGCAGCTGATCGAGGATCTCGGCCGCTTCCGGCATGCGCTTTTCCGCCTGCAGCAGGCGCGCGAGCGCTTCGAGCGCGCCTCGGTGCTGCGCGTTGCGCCCGAGCACGGCTCGATACGTCTGAATCGCGCGCTCGCGATCGGCGAGGCGTGAGTCGTACACCTCGCCCAGCCTCACCTGGAACGTGAGCTCGGCTTCGACGTCGCCACGGCTCTGCGCCGCGGCGATCTGCGAGGAGAGCAGCTCGGCGAGCTCTTCGTCACGCTTGGTCTTTTCGTACAGCTCGCTCAGCGCAACCACCGCGTCGCCGCGCCCCGGCTCGTCCTCGAGCACTGAGCGCAAGAGCTCGATCGCCGGATCGAGCGTCTGGAAGCGGTCCTCGTGCAAACGCGCGAGCTCGAGGCGCAGCGCGTTGCGCGTCGCGGGCGTCTCGGCGCGCTCAATCAAGCGTTCGAGCAGCCGCGCCAAGTCCTGATCGCGCTTCTGCGCGTCGTACAGGCCGCGCAGCGCGCTCGCCGCGTTCGCATCGTCCTGATCGTCCTCGAACAGCTGTTCGTACAGCGCGACGGCCTTGTCCGGCTGGTCGAGTTTGTCGCGCGCGATCTCGGCCGCGCGCCGGCGCAGGCTCTTGATCTCGTCCGCGCTGGCGACGAGCTCGCTGCGGCGGACGAGCAGTGCCAGTGTCTCTTTGTAGTTCTGTGCGGTCTCGCTCAGACGGGTGAGCTCCGAGAGCGCCCACAGATTGGCGTCGTCTTGCGAGAGCAGCTCACGCAGCACGGCCTCGCTCAGCTCTGGATCCGGCAAGCCGTCGGCCAGCTCCTTCGCCTGCCGGTACAGGTCCTCGCGGCGCGTCTCGTCGACCTGCAATTTCGCGCGACGGCGCAGGGTGCCCGATAGATCCCGTTCGCGACCGGACACGCGCTGCAGTGCCTCGAGCAGCGTGAGCACTTCGTCGCTGCCGGGCTCGAACTCGAGTGCGCGATTGAGCGCGGCCTCCGCTGCGGCCGTGTTGCTGACCTTGTCGCGCTGCCAGGCTGCGAGACGTACGCACAAGCCGACCGCGGTTTCGGGCGAGAGCTCCGGGTGGCGGTCGATCGCGTCGCTGAGCGCCCCCGCGGCGGACGCCCAGCCATTCGTGATCGGCGCCAGACGCTCGACCTCTTCCAGCAGCGCGCTGTCGGTCGGCGATTCGAGCAAGCCTTGTGACAGCACCCGTAGCGCCGCCGCTGGGTCCTTGCAGTCGTCTTCCAACACGCGCGAGAGATTGCGGCGCATGTCGATGCGCGCATCCGCCGAATCCGCGAAACCGACGCGCTTCTCGTACAACTTGGCGAGCCGATCCGTGAGGCCGCGCGCGCGGTAAACGCCTTCCAGCGCCTCCGCTGCTTCCTCGAACAGATCGCGCTGCTCGGTCAGCTTCTCCAACTCCTCTGCCGCGCCCTCATGGTTGGGTGCGCGCTCGAGCGCCATGCGCAGCGAGGCAAGCCCGCGCGCCGGCTCCTTGAACTTGCCGATCTGCAGCGTCGCGAGGCGATAGTAGAGGTCCGCTTGCGTCGCGTCCGCGCTCTCCACGCTGACTCGCCGCTCCAGGATCTCCGCCACTTTTTCGTGGTTTTCTAGGCGCGTGTACAATCGGTCGAGCGCGGCGAGCAACTCGGGACGATCGCCCGCTTGCTCGACGGCCTTCGAATACGCTTCGACCGCGCGCGCGTCGTCCTTCAGGTGCTCTTCGGCGACGCGGCCTAGGCGCACGTACAAATCTTGCGCGAGCTCCGGATCGAATGTGGACGAGGCGCGCTCCGCCAGCGTGTCCGCGTAGCGCGTGAAGCCCACACCGGCCGCCGCCAGCCGCTCGAGCTCCGTGTGCAACTCGCGAGCGTCCGGCCGCTCCGACAACGCACGCAGGAGCGCCGACTCCGCGTCAGCCGGCTTGTTCATGCGCTGCTCGCAGACTTCGGCGATCGCGCACAGCGTCTGCATGCGCTCGGTCGGCTCGCCTTCGATCGTCAGCCGCAGCTCGAGGATCGCGACCAGATCCGCCCAGCGCTCGCTCTGGCGGAGCACCGGAACCAAGATCTCCGCCACGGTTCGTCGTAGATCCTCGTGTGATTCACCGATCGCGCGCACAGCGGCGATGCTCTGCGCGTCACCGGGTGCGTCCTCGAGCGCGGAGCGATACGCCTCCAGCGCGTCTTCGTAGCTGTCGAGCTTGCCGGCCAAAGTGGCGCCGATTTCACGGCGCAACTCGGCGCGCGCGGCCGGGTCCGAGCTAGCGCCAGCCTGCAACTTCAGGTTGTCGAGCAGCTCGTTCCACATCGACTCCGCGCGGTACAAGCGGTTGAGCGACGACAGCACGCCGGGGTCGCCCGGGCGCACACCGAGCGCCTGCACGAGCGATTCGATCGCTCGCGGCCGATCCGAAAGCTGCCGTTCGTGGGTCGCGGCGGCGCTGATCAGCAGCGTATATTTGAGGTCGCTGTCCTCGGCGTCGGTCAGCTCCACGCGGCGCTGATAGAGCTCGACCAAGCGCTTCGGCTCGTCGCGGCCCTCGTACAGCTCGGTCAAGCAATCGACGGTGAACGCGCTCTCCGGGTCGAGTTCGAGCGCGCGCTCATAGGCGCTGACGGCACCCGCCGGATCCTCGAGCATGTCGCGCTTGGCTTCGCCGACACGACGCCACACGCTGGCGCGCTCTTCGTCGTCGAGCAAGAGGTCCGCCTTGGCCGTCAGCACTTGCACGAGCGCCGGCCAATCGCTGAGCAGCGTGGCGAGCTGCTCCATTTTCTCGAGCGGCTCGAGATCCGACGTGTCGGCCTCATGGAGCTTGCGATAGGCGAGCAAGGCGCGTCGTGGATCGTCGCGCCGTTCGTTGTGAACGCGCGCGAGCATCGCCAAAATATCACGCCGGCTCGTCAAATCCGGGTTCTTGTCGAGCACGGCGTCGTAGGTGTCCGCGAGCTTGTCCCACTCCCGAGTGGCTTCGCTCAGCCGCTCGTAGTCCGCGCGGGCCTGCGCGTCGTCTGGGTCGAGCTTGACGGCGGCCTCGAGCGCACGGCGCGCGCGGTGTTGATCGTCACCGCGCTTTTCCCAAAGCTCGGCGGTCTCGCGCAGCACGAGCACCTTCTCCGACGCGTCCTGAGCGAGCGCGTAGCGATCCTCGTTGAGCGTGATCGTGCGACGCCAATCGTCGAGCGACTCGTAGATCGGCCGCAGCACCTCCACGACGCGCTGGCGCTGGTCCTCGTCCTTGCGCAGGGCCTCGAGCTCCGCGAGCGCCTCGGGGTGAGCCGGGATCTCGCGCACGATCTCCTCCAGCTGATCGACGGCTCGCTCGGCGTGCTCGAGCTTGACGTGCAAGCGCGCGAGTTCGAGTCGATACACGGCGCCTGCGCTGGGCGCAGCCGCGGATTCGGCGCGCCGCAAGTACAGCTCGCTCAGGTCGTCCCAGCGCTGACGCTCGCGATAGAGCGCGGTCAACGCGTCGAGCGCGCGCGCGTCGGTGTCGTCGACGTCGAGCACCGCGCGATACGTCTCGATCGCTCGATCGGCGTCGTTGAGCTCGTTCTTTTGCAGGTCGGCGATCGTGTGCAGCACGGCCAGACGATCGGCGGGCTCGAAGCGATGATCGAGCGCCGCGCGATACAACTCGACGCGCTCCTCGTGTTTGGCGGTGCGCTGCAAGATGCCGTCGACCGCGTCGAACAGCGCGCGGCTGTCGGGTTCGAACGAAAGGGCGCGCCGATAAAAGGCGAGCGCTCGCTCGAGCTCGCCGAGTGACGCGAACAGCTCGCCCGCCCGGCGCGCGAGCTTGGACGTGACGTCGTCGTCGCCGTTCTGCTTGCCCAGCTCGCCCGCGTAGATTTCGGCCAAGCGGCGCTCCGCGCCGGCCACCTTGGCCAAGCGCTCGAGCTCGGACTGCGTGCCGGTTGCGCCGAGATCGTCGGCGAACAGCTCGGCCATCGTGTCGAGCGCCGCGCGGTAGTCTTCCTTCTGCTCCTCGTACAACTTGGCCAGCCGGAGCAAGAGGTCGCGTCGCTCGTCGGAGTCGCTCACGTACGAGAGGCGAGCGCGGATCGCGTCCATCACGCGCACGAAGTCGCTGCGACTCAAGTACACCGGCTCGAGCAGAGCGGCTGCGCGCGCCCGATGCTCCGGCTCCTGCACGTCTGCCAAAATGCGCTCGAGCTCCGCGATGACCCCGGCGTGCTTCGGATCGATCGCCAGCGCCGCGTCGAGCTCGTCGAACGCGCGGCCCAGATCATTCTGCTCGCGCGCCGCCACCCGTGCGATGTTGACGTGCAGGTCCGCGGGCTTGCCGATGCTCGAGTCGATCTGCCGTTCGTAGAGCGAGATCAGATCGCCCCATTGGGCGACCGCCGTGTATAGCTTCTCGAGCGCGCCGAGCGCGGCGGGATCCAAGCCCATTTCCAGGATGCTCTCGTACACCTCGATCGCGCGAGGCTTGTTGTCGAGCACGTCGCTGAGCAAGCGCGCGCGCCGGAACAAGAGCGTCTTCCGCTCCTCGTCGTTTTCCGCCACCTCCACGCGGCGCTCCAGGATCTCGAGCAGATTCTGGGCGTCGCCGGTCTCCTCGTAGAGGGACTCGAGCGCACCGAGCGCCTTGCGATCGTCGGCGCGTAGCTCGAGTGACTTCTTGTAGTAGTCGCGCGCGAGCTCGCGATCGGCCAGCTGGTGACGCGCCAGATCGGCAATCTTGAGCGTGACCGTGAGCTGCACCTCGCCGTCGAAGATCTCGGGCACCACGTCGCACAAAAGCTTGACGTACTCGGCTTGGCGGCGCGTGGCGCTGGCCAAACGCTCCATGTGCGTGAACCACGGCTCGAGATCCGTGTGGCCGACCGCCGTGCGCACCGCGCGCTCGGCGAAACCGAAAGCGCGCGGCGCGTCGTTGAGCGGACCCTCCGCGACGCGCATCGCGTTCTCGAGGATCGAGATCTTGTCGAGCGTATCGTCGCTGGTCGACACTTCGATCTCGAGCACGCGCAGAAAATGCTCGTGGTCGCCCTCGCCCTCGTAGATCGGATGCAGAATTTGCGCTGCTTCGCGGCGTGATTGGGCGTCGTCCAGAGCCAGCAGCTTCTCGAGCGCTGCGCGGCTCTCGGCGTGGCGCGTGTCGATGCTGAGCGCGCGCCGGTAGACCTCCAGCGAACCCGGCACGTCCGACAAATGCTCGCGCTTCAGATCGCCGAGCTTGGCCAGCAGTTCCAGCCGCTGCGCGTCACTTTGCACGACGTCGAGGTGCCGATCGATGGTCTCCGACAGCTCGTCCCAGCGCGAGGCCGCGCCGTACAGCGCTTCGAGCGCGCTGAAGGAAGCCTCACTCGGACCGAACTCGCTCACCAACGATTGGTATGCGTCGATCGCTACCGGCACGTCCTCGAGCTTCTTCCACAGCGTCTCGGCCTGGCGCGTCATCAGGCTCTTGCGCAGCTCGACGTCGCTGGTCGCTTCCCGGCGCCGCTCGAGAATGTCTACGAGCTCCCGGTAGCGCTCGGTCGTCTCGTACAGGCGATCGAGCGCGGACAGGCCGAGCAAATCGTCCGGGCTCTCCTCGACGCGCGCCTTCCAGGCGGCGATCGCGCCGTCGTTGTCGCCGAGCACGCCCTGGCACAGCTCACCGAGCCGACCCAAGAGCTCGCGACGCACTGCGCCGTCCTGCTCGTGTTTGACCTGTACCCGCAGCATTTCCGCGAGCTTGCTGTTCTCGCCCGCGGCGATGTAGATGCGCTCGAGCGCGCGCGAAGCCGGCAGCACGAGCTCCGCGTCGTCTTCGTCGAGCGCGAGCACGCGCCGGTAAACGCGCTCGGCGCGGCCGCGATCCTGGAGCAGATCCTGACAAATGCTGGCCACCTGCATCAGGATCTCCCCGCGCGCGCCGTTGGTCTCCGCGCGCTCGGCGGCGACGCTCAGCACTTCGGCGACGCGCTCGTGAGCGCCGAGCCGGCGCCCGATCTCGAGCATGCGCGTGCGCGCTTCCACGTCGAGCGGATCGGCCGGAACGAGCTGAGCCAACGTTTTGAGTGCGCCGTCATCGTCGTGCAAGCGTTCGTCGCGCAGGGTCGAGATGCGCCGCAAGAGCTCGCGCCGCTCCTCGTTCGCCGGATCGGAGCCGAAGCTCTCGAGCCGAATGTCCAGCACGCGCACCAGATCGCGGATCTCGTCGCGCGTCTCGTAAACGGCCTCGAGCATACGCGCGGCGCGCGCCCGCAGTGAGCCGATCTCGAGCATGCGCTCCGCCAGCTCACGCGCCTGAAAGTCGTTCACGCGCTCGCGCAGGACGTCCTCGACGTGGCCTATCGCGCGGTCCGGCTCGTGCAGGTCGAGCAGCAGCTTCGACAGCCGCAACTTGAGCTCGAAGGCCTCGTCGCCGACCGCGGTTTCCAGCCGCTTGTCGAGCAGCGCCGCGAGTTTTTGGTCTTTACCCTGACGCGCGTACAGGCGATCGAGGGCGCGAATCGCCACGTCGTGCACCGAGTCGATCTCGAGGATCCGCTCGTAGTAGCGAGTGGCCTTCTCGATGTCGTCCGTGATCTCCTCGCAGATCAGCGCGACCTCGACCAGCATTTCTACCTGACGGGCCCCGTCCGAAGTGGCCTTGGAGGCGCGGTCGTAGAGCGCCTCGAGCTCGCTCCAGCGCTCGGCGCCGGTCAGGATGTCCTTCAAGCGCTGGAACGCCGCCTCGTTGCCCGGCGACAGCGTGAGCACGCGCTCCAGGTAAGGCGTCGCGCCGATCGCGTCGCCCAGGCGATCCTCGTATAGACGCGCGGCGCGCTCGGACAGCTCGATTTCGAGCTCTTCAGAGAGCGACCCGCGCAGCACCTCGCGCACTGCCTCGGCTAGATCCGTCGGACGACCGGTGCTCTGCGCCAGCGCGTCCGCGCGATCCCAGAGCGACAGCTCGGAAGGATAGCGCCGCACGGCTTCGAGCACGATGTCGAGCGCGTGGCTCTTGGCGTTGAGCTTGTGCTCGTGCACGTCGGCTACGCGCACGTAGAGCTCCAGGCGCCCATCACCCTCCGGTGCATGCTCGAGCAGCACTCCGAGAGCGTGTGCCTCACGGCGCGGCTCGTTGGACGCGGCGTAGCGATCCGCGAGCACCTCTGCCGCGCGCGCGCGCACCTCGGGAGCGTGCAGCAGGCGATCGAGCACGGCCATCGCGCGGCCGCTCGCGCGCGGCGAGTCCACGGCCTGCGTTGCGCTCTCGAACGCCTGCACGGGCTTCGAGAGGCGATCGAGATAGAGCTCCGCCAGTTCGACCTCGCGCTCGGCGCGTTCGTCCCCTGACAGCTGATCCCGGTGCCGAACGATGATCTCGGCGGCGCCCGCCGCGTCATTTTGCGAGAGCAACAAGCGCGGCAGCGTGCTGAGCGCCAGCGCGTCGCTGTCGCTCAGCTCTAGAATACGACGATAGAGCTCGATAGCGCGCTCGGGCGACTGAAACACGTCTTCTTCCAGCGCGGCCCAATCACCCAGGATCTGCACGCGCGCGTCGTGGTCCGCGTGCTTGACGCGCAGCTCGAGCAGCCAGCGCAGATCGTCACGGCGATCCTCACGGCGCAAGATGCCTTCCAGCGCGCTCGCCGCTTCGACGTCCGACGGATCGCGCTCGAGCATTTGCTTGTAGGTCGTGACCGCGTCCGCGCTACGCCCGAGCTCCTCGCTGAGCACGCGCGCGAGTCGGAGCTCCAGCAGGCGTCGCTCGGGATTGCCGCTCTCGGCTGGAGCCGGTGCGGCGTCCGCCTGGCTCGCGTCTCCGCCTTTCTTCTTGCCCTTCTTGCCCTTCTTGCCGACGGGCTGCTGCGCGGGCTTGTCTTCAGCGGACGGCGCGGGGCGCGGTTCTGCCGACGCGATCTGTTGCAGACGCTCTTCGATCGTCTCGACCAGGCCTTCCCAATTGCCTGCGGAACGCGAGGCCTCCTCCAAGAGCTCGAACGTCGCGGGGTTGTCCGGCATGAGCCGGTAGGCCTTGCGCGCGTACGCCGCGGCGGCCTTCTTGTCGTTCAAGCGGCGGCTCGCGACGTCGACCAGCTTGCCGTAGAGCTCGATTTGCTCGTCACTCGAGTCGGCTTTGTCGACGAGCAGCTCGTACAGCGGCGGCAGGCGCGCCCACTTCTCTTCCCGTTCGTAGAGCGGGATCAGGGCGCGCGCCGCGCGGGTGTCGCTCGGATCCGCCGCCAACACGCGATCGTAGGAGCGAAACGCGCGTTCGGGCTGAGAGAGCTTGCCCTCGTAGACGGCAGCAGCGCGGTAGCTCAAATCGATGCGCTGGGCCGGCTCCTTCGCGCGATCCGCGGCGCCGCTCAGCACCTCCGCGAGCCCCTCCCAGTCCTTCTGCGAGGCGTACAGCGCCTCGAGCCCGTCGAAATCTCCACCGGAGAGGTACGCCTCGCGCAAGACGCGCAGGGCGCGCGAGTGACCCGGCTGCAGCTCGAGCACGCGCTGCCAGGTACGCGCCGCCTTTTGGTGATCCGCGAGGTGCTCGGCGTAGACCGTGCCGAGCTTCTGCAAGGCGAGCAGCTTTTGCGCCTCGTCCGTGAGCGAAGCGACGCGCAGCTCGAGCGCTTCGGCGAGCGTCGGCCAATCCTTGGCGCGCTCGGCGTGTTTCTCGAGCGCGTCCACGGTCTCCAAGCGATTCGGCTCGAGCTCGAGGATCTGCTTGTACAGGGCGATCGCTTCCGCGGCGCGATTCAGGCGCTCGGCGGCCAGGGTCGCCAGCTCCTTCAGCAAGCCGAGCCGCGCGCCGCCCTCGGCGCGCTCTAGATCCGCCGAGTAGAGGTCGAACAGTTTGTCCCAAGCGCGGCGCTTTCGATACAGATCCTCGAGGCGCTCGCGCGCCTCGGCGTCGGTCGGCGCGAGCTTGAGCAGGGCCGCGTAGGCGTCGGCCGCATTTTGCGCGTTCGAAAATTGCTCGAGCCAGCGGCGCGCCGCGGCGCGGTAGAGCTCTTTCTTCTCTTCGACGTCCGGCGTGATCTCGGCAAGCTTGAGCTGATGCGTCAGTAGGTCGCGATGGCGGCCGAGCTTGTCGTATAGGCCGACGAGTTCGCGCATCTCGTCCACGTCGTGCTCGTCGAGTTTGTCGTCGAGCTGCACGATTTGGTTGAGCACCGAGAGCAGCGCCGTGTCGCTGCGCACGTACTGGCGATACACCGTGGCCACCTCGCGCAGCACGCCGAGACGCGTGGCGTATTCCTCGACCGGCGTGCGCTCGAGCTGCTGACGGAGCAGCTCGACGAGCGCGTTGTAGCCTTGAGTCTGCTTGTACAAACGCTTGAGCGCGTCGCGAGCCTCGTCGTTGTCGGGATCCTGGCGCAGGATGCTCTTGTACTGCTCGATCGCTTTCTGTGCGTTGGCCGTGCCCTCGGCCAGCTTCGCGATTTCGGAGGCGAGCTTCTTCTTTTCCTTCTTGCCGTCGGGCATCGCGCGCTGCGCGCCGCTGAGCACGTCGATCAGGCGCGTGTCGTCCTGCAACGTGGCGTAGTACTCGCGGTAAAAACTGAGCATGCCCTCGTTGGTCGGGTCGACCTTGCGCACGCGCTCGAACCAGGGCTCCGCGTCCTGCGGCCGCTCGAGCTTGCGCCAATGCAACATGGCTATTTGCAGCATCTCGCCGAGGCGCTCGCTGTCGCTCGCGTCCTTGGCACGGAGCTCGCGCTCGTACAGCATCACCAGGTCCGCCCAGCGCGATTCGTTCGAGTAAAACTCGGACAAAAACTCCTTGGCTTCCGCGTGGGCCGCGTCCACCCGCAGCACGCGATCGTAAGCGCGCGCGGCCCGCTCGTTGTCCGACATGTGCTGCGCGTACAGGCGCGCGAGACGCACGCCCGCCGCGACGCGCGAGCCGGGCTTGTCGCTGCGATCCGCCAAGCGCTCGAGTACGCGCGCGAGCTCCTCCCAACGGTTCGAACCGCGGTACACGTGCTCGAGCAGGCGCCCCGCGCGCTCGTTGGTCGGATCGAGACGCACCGCTTGCTCGAGCCGCTCGATGGCCGTCTCCAGATTGACGCCCTCGCCGCCGTAGCGCACGTCCATCTCGGCCGCGCGCATCAGCATGGAGCTCTTGTAGATTTCGTCCGGCGCGCGCTCGGCCTCCGTGGCATAGCTCGTGGCGAGTTCGGAGAAGCGTTGCCGCTTGCTCTCGCTGTCTTCCATGGCGGCATGGGCTTCCGCGTGGTTCGGGTCGATCTCGAGCAACCGCAGGTACCAAACGGCGGCGGCCTCGTCGTCGAACAACTCGTCCGACAGCGCCTTGGCCAGCGCGAGCACGATTTCCGGTTCGCGAGCGGTCCCCTCCGCGGCCTTCGCGGCGAGCTCGAGGAGATCCGCCACGGCGTTCCATTCGCCTCGGCCCACGTGCTTCACGCGCGCGGCGTCGAACAAGCGTACGAGCTCGTCCGGGGTGATATCGCCCCCGGGCTCCGTGACGGCTTGGCGCAAAATTGCCCAGGCCTCTTCGGAGTCAGGAATAGCTTGGAGTGTTCCGAGTGCCGTGCGGATCGTCTGCGAGTCCATTACTCACCCGTGGCTGGCCGGTGGCCGCTCGCGGCAACCAAGCCGAGCGAGCAGGGACGGCGAGACTACGCCGCGCGCTAGGGCGTTACAAGCCTGGTAGGCCCCGATTCTTATTGAGCTTTCGCGCGGGAATCCGCGGGCGTGCGCAACTCGGAAAGCTGCGCGCGCTGCGCCTGAACGGCCCGCCGGTTCGCGCCCAGCCTCTCCGCGCGATCGAGCGCGGCTTCGGCATCGGAAACGCGGCCGAGCTTGAGCAATGAGAACGAACGGCCGAGCTCGGCGTCAGCGAACGACGGCCGTGCGGCCACCACTGCGTCGTAATGTTTCAAGGCGTCGGCGGGCTTGTCCTCGAGCAGCGCGAGGGTCGCGAGCCCGATGTGATTCTCGAGCGCTTGAGGATCGGCCGAAAGGCCAAACTGATACGCTTGTTCGGCTCCCGCAAGATTTCCGAGCTTCGCGCGCACGAGCCCGAGCGCGTGCCAGGTGCTCGCGTCCTTCGGATCGCGGCGCGCGGCTTCGGCGAGGCGCGGCTCGGCGAGATCGAGCTCGCCCCAGCGCGCGCTGCGCAGGCCGCCGGTGAGCGGCCCGAGCGGATCGCTCGGAGCGATGGCCGCCGCCCGATCATACTGCTCCAGCGCTTCGTCGAAGCGGTGCGCGAGCTCGAGCGCCGAGCCGAGTTCTACGAACGGAATCGGGCTATTCGGGCCGAGCTCCCGCCCGAGTATTTCGATCTGTGCCTGCGCGAGACCGAGCTGCCCTTCACTCGCGTACACGCGCGCGAGCAAGCGCCGCTCCGGCACGGCCGTCGAGTGCTCCTTCAAGAACGCGAGCAGCACTTGGGCGGCTTGGTTCGTCTGCCCTTTGCTCATCAACAGCAGGGCTTGGCTTTTGGGCTCGGGGTGTGAGAACGAGCACGCCGAGAGCGCCCACGCGACCAGTGCCAGCCACGGGCCGGCGAGCCTCGAACCGCGAGATGCTGTCGATGAAACCACCGCTTCCGCCGTTTCTAGCATCGTTCGCGGAAAAAGTGCGGAGGCGATGTGGACGACGCTCGACCTCTTCGGCCCGCCGAGCGAGGATTCGGCACATGGAGCTCGCAGACATCAAAACGATCGCGGTGATTGGTGCAGGCCAGATGGGCGCGGGGATCGCGCAAGTGTGCGCGGCGCACGGTTACAGCGTCGCGCTGTGCGACGCGGCCGTCGAGCGAGCTGAGACCGGCAAAGCAGGCATCGCCAAGCAGCTCGCGCGCTTGGTCGACAAGGGCAAGCTCGCGACCGACGCGCGCGACGCGACCCTCGCGCGGCTCGAAGCGAGCACGGCGGAGCGGGCGTATCCGCGCGCGGACGTGATCATCGAGGCTGCGACCGAGAATCGCGAACTCAAAATTGCGCTCTTCCGCGACGCGGATCGGCTGGCCAAACCGGGCGCGATTTTGGCTTCCAATACCTCGAGTATCTCGATCACGCTGCTCGCCGGGCAAACGAAGCGCGCGGAGCGCGTGATCGGCATGCATTTCATGAATCCGGTACCCGTGATGAAGCTCGTGGAAATCGTGCGCGGTTTGCAGACCAGCGAAGAAACCTTGAACGTTATCCGCGGGCTCGGGGAAAAGCTCGAAAAGACGCTGATCGTGAGCCACGACCGGCCAGGGTTTCTGGTGAACCGCATGCTGCTGCCGTTCGTGAACGAAGCCTGCTTCACGCTCGAGGAAGGCACCGGCACGCCGGAGGACATCGATCAAGGCGCGCGACTCGGCCTGAACCACCCGATGGGACCTTTCGAGCTGGCGGATTTGGTCGGGCTCGACACCATGCTCGCCATCGCAGAAGTGCTCCAGCGCGAGCTCGGCGAAGACAAGTATCGTCCGTCGGTACTGCTGCGCAACTTGGTGGCCGCCGGCTGGCTCGGGCGCAAGACCAAGCGCGGCTTTTACATTTATGACGACCAGGGCAACAAGATCGGGCGTTCAGTGTAGGGCTGCCTCATGACCTACGAAACACTGCTCGTTTCCGACTCCGCGCAAGTCGTCACAGTCACCATCAATCGGCCGAGCAAACTCAACGCGCTCAGCGCGCGCCTGCTCGCCGAGCTCACGGCGCTGTTCAGTGAACTCGAGGCCGCGCCGATCGCGACGCGTTGCCGCGCGGCGATTCTGACCGGCGCGGGCGACAAAGCGTTCGTCGCCGGGGCCGACATTCAGGAGATGTCGACGCTCACCGCTGCGGAGGCTCACGCATTCAGCGCGGCGGGACATCGACTCGGGCACTTGATGTCGGCGGTGTCGTTCCCGATCATCGCGGCGGTCAACGGCTTCGCGCTCGGCGGCGGCGCCGAGCTCGCGCTGTGCGCCGACTACATCTTTGCCTCCGAGCGCGCGAAATTCGGGCAACCGGAAATCAACCTGGGACTGATCCCCGGCTTCGGAGGCACGCAGCGGCTTACGCGTCGCGTCGGTATCGCGCGCGCTCGCGAGCTCGTGTACGGCGGTCAGCCGATCGACGCGAACGAAGCGCTGCGCATCGGGCTCGTCAATCGCGTGTTTCCAGCCGCCGAGCTCTTGCCCAAGACGGACGAGCACGCGCGCGCTCTCGCAGCGCAAGCGCCGCTCGCGCTGGCCGCCGCCAAGCGCGTGATGAATCAAGGCATGGACGCCGCGCTTTCCGCGGCCTGCGAGCTGGAAGCGACCGCCTTCGGTGCCCTATTTGCCAGCGAGGACGCCCAGAGCGGGCTCGCGGCGTTCTTGACCAAACAGAAGGCTACGTACAAAGGTTCGTGATGCGTCGCGCCGCGGCGCACACCGAGCCCCCATGCGCCGCAAGTTCCTGCTGTTTTGCTTGGCCGCGCCCGGGCTAGCGCTGACGAGCGGCTGTAACAGCTGCGGCGCTGACAAGCCCTACACGCCGTTCGGCGTCGCGTCGAGTCTGCCGGTAGAGAGCGCGAACACCGCACGCGCGTCCGCCGCGCCGAGCTCGCCGGCACCGATCGGTTCGAATGGATTTTCGACGCGCAAATCCTTGCTGGCTCCAGCCGCCAGCAAGCATTTCGCGCTTGCCGACGGCGCGATCGACGCTCCCGCCGGTTTCAGTTTCGCGCAGGTGCTGCCCGCGGAATACGAAACCAGCGGCAAGCCAGGCGCGCTCGCCTGGCTCGTGCGGGACACCGACGCGCCGAAGGACGCACCACCGGGCGAGCTCTGGTATTTTCCGAACGGGCGCCCCGCGGCGCGCTTGCTCGCTCTGCCGGGCTTCGTGCCGAGTGGGCCGGACTGCACCCTCGAGCCGGTGCTCGCGCAGACCGGAGCTCACAGCGCGACGCTCGACATCACCGCTCACTGCAAGATGCCGCTGATCGCGCGCTCCCCCGAACGCTCGCTGACGGTGGTATCGCCGGCCAGCGCGCGGCCCGAGCTCGTCACGCTGCGCGTGGCGGCGCCGGCGCCCGGGGAAACCCTGGATTTTCGCGTCGATTCGTCGGACCAAGATCAAGATGGACGCGATGACGTGCGCATTGCGGTGAGCGTGCACAGCAGCGCCTCATCCGAGCCGGCCAGCGCGGATTTGGTTTGGCTCGATCGCCCCGCGGGCATTTCGCGCTCGAGTGACGAACCACGCAGTTCACTGGCGGAGGCCGCGACGCGGCTCGCGACGCGCTCACGCATCCGGCATGTCGGCCCGTTCGTCGATCGCGGTGGCAACTACTTGCGGCTCGCGTCCACGCTGTGCGCGGAAGGCGGCGTAGCGCGCGTGCTCGACACCGACGGCGCGCCGCTGCGCTGCGGCGATCTGACGGCGTTCATCGACAACTTGACGACAGCGTCGGTGGAAGGCCCGCTCAATCAAGGCGACTTGCTCGGCGCGTTCGCCGCGTTCGCGCGCGACGGCTGGTACTTCGCGCGCCTCTCCAAGACCGCGCGCAACGCGCTCGAGCGCGATCTCCAAAAGGCGAGCGCGCGTCAAGAGGTGACGGAGGCGACCGTCGCGCGCGCCGTGCCGCTCGACCCGCGCACGCCGCATTACAGCCCGCTCTGGTTCGAAAGCGACGGCGCGCTCTTGGTGCGCACGGCGAGCGGCGTCACGCGTATTTCGGCGGACGGCGCGAGCGAACAAGCGCTGGATCCCGACGCGGGCACCCCGCTCTGGCCACTCGACGTCACGAGCGGGACCGGCAGCAAGCTGGTCGGCGTCGCGCACGCCTGCGATCGCTCGGAGCTGCTCTTGCTCGTGAACAGCGCGGCCGGCACGCCCGAGCCGCCGATCGCGACCTCGCTCCTGGCGGCGCGGCCGGCGAGCTGCGCTGGGCACGGCACGGGTCCCATGCCGGCGCTCGCTCCACTCGGGTTCGAAGGGCCGAGTCCGACGTTGCTCGTGGCGGGAGCTCCCGTCGGCACCGCCGATCTCAAAGCGCTCCCGCCATTGCCCTCGCTCGGCGCGCCGCGCTCACCGGACGGCAGACTGCTGGTCGTGCCGACGTCGCTCGGCGTGTTCGTGGGTGGCGAACGCAAGGAACTCTGGCGCATCGGCAAAGTAAAAGATCACTCCGACGCGACGAAGCTCCACGACTGCGTCGTTCAAAACGACGCGAAGAGCGTCGCCTGCGTCGAAGCCGGCAAGGTCGTGCGCTTTCTGCGTCCCGTTGCCGCCGCCAAGTAGGCTTGACTCAGCTCGGCGCTTTGGAGCGCTCGAGGTAGCTGCGCGTGCGTGTATCGACGCGGATCCAGTCGCCTTCGCCGATGAAGAGCGGCACGTTCACGCTGGCGCCGGTCGAAATTTTGGCGGGCTTGGTCACGTTGGTGGCGGTGTCGCCCTTGGCGCCGGGCTCGGTCTCGGTGATCTGCACGATGATGTGCGGCGGCAGCACGATCGATACCGGATTGCCGTTGTAGATGGTGATCGTGACGTCGATGCCGTCGATCAAAAAGCCTTTGTCGTCGCCGACCACGTCTTGGTGCACGCTCACTTGATCGCCGGTCTGCGAGTTCATGAACACGTACATCTCGCCTTCTTGGTAGATGTACTGCAGCGTGCGGTCTTCGACGTCCGCCGCTTCCAGCTTTTCACCGGAGCGAATGTTGCGCTCGATGGAGCCGCCGTTGAGCATGTTCTTGAGCTTCGTGCGCGTGAAGGCCTGCCCCTTGCCGGGCTTCACGAACTGGAAATCGGTCACGACGTACGGCTGACCGTCCATCAAGAGCTTCAAGCCTTTGCGAATGTCGCTGGTATCCATGGTTCCTCGAAAACAAGCCCGGCTGCCGGAGTCGGGCAGGGTCCGCTGCGGACCAGAAGCCCGCGCAGCTCTTAGCGAGGGATCGGCCTGTCTTCAACCTCGGAGTGGGTCCCTGGCGAAAGGGCGGCAATTCTGGCCACTTGCCCGCCTGAGGCGGCGGGGATACTTCAGTGCGTGGCGATGAACGAGTACGAGCTCGAGGAGATCAAGCGGGAAATCGTGGAGAGCCGCGCGCTCACGATCAAGACGAACAACTTGGTCAACGCGCTGGCCGCCGACCTCAAGAGCATCTCCAAGCGCCAGCAAGGCGCCGAGCGCAAGGTCGTGTTCAGCAGCGCGACGGCGTACGTCGTGACCATCGCGGTCTTGCTGGTGATCGTGAAGCTCGCCTGGGACATCCGGCTCGACAACGTCAAGGCCGAGACGAAAGAGAAACTCGAGCAGCTCGAGGCCTTGCAAAAGGACGTCAAGGCCGCGCAGGAACGCGACGAAGCCGCCAAGCGCTCGAGCCGCCAGGCCGCCGACTTCTATCAGCTGATCGTGCAGAGCAAACGCCAGGAGCTGATCGCGGCGTACCCGGACGTGGTCAAGCTCGACCTCACGCCGACCGAGCACGCCGTGTTCGACGCCGCCTTCGAGCGCGCCAAGAACGAACTATCGCTGATCGCCTACCAGACCGGCGTCGATCACATCCGCATGGCGCGCTGGCACGAAGCCACGCAAGCCTTCCGTGAATCGCTCAAGTACAAGAGCGACGCTGCGCACAGCCCACAAGCCAACCTGCAACTGTCACACGCGCTCATTCAACTCGGCAACCAACGCGACGCGATTCCGATTTTGATGCAACTCTCGGAAGCGTCAGCCGACAAGGAAGTGATGGACGAAGCCACGCTCGAACTTGCTCTCGCTGAGCTCTCCATCCAAGCCTGGAACGACGCCAAGACCACCCTGCGCGCGTTCATCCGACGCTTTCCGTCGAGCCCGCACATCAACGAAGCCCGCGGGAAACTGGCTGAAGTGTCGCTTTATCACTAGGGTTTTGTTTTAGTTTTTATTTTCCGATTTTCCTTCGCAAACGGCCTCGCAACAATCGCGATCAGAAGGCCAAGTAGGCACCGGGGTTGCCGGATTTTTCTTGGGTCTTGGTCTCCGTGGCGGATCGTGACGCTTCGAAAACACCCGAAGGGGTGCGATCTGATTGTGCCAAGACTGGCAGCGTCGACTTGCGGGGCTTTGCCCCGGCGCCCCAAAGAGGGTGCTCGTTGAGGTTCGATGCATTGAATGCCCGGCGGGTCGTGAGCGTCACGGCATGGGCGACGTGGTCACGATGGTCGCGGCGGCGGCGTTCCAGAGCGGTGGGGGCAAGCCGTAGTCGAAGCGCGGGCCGATCAGGATGAGGGCGTAGGACGCGCCGTTGCTGAGCAAGCCGCTGCCCCCGCGGCTGGTCGCGTCGCCGATGGTTTCGCCGACGGCTGACGCGGAGCCCGCGAGCTCGATTTGGTTGCTGAGCGCGTAGTCGTCCTCGCTGTGCGCGAAGTTGGGCGGCTTGGGCAGGACTTGGCCGTCGGTGATGCTCTTGACGAGCGTGAAGACGGTAGTGCCGGGCGGCTGGGACGCGATCGAGACCGAGACGGAGCCCGACGCGCGCGAGGCGTGCACCACTTGCATCCCGACGCGATCCGCCTGCGTGATGCGCGACAGGGTCACGACCACCGGGAAGAGCGTGGGGTTAGTCGGCGTATAACCGTCGCCACACAGGAGCTCGGTGTTGCCGGAGTCGAAACCGAGGCCGCCCAGGCAGCCGCTCGCGACGAGCAAGTAGCTCAGATCGCCGGCGAGCGTGCCCGCCGGAAGAGCGGGCAGCGCGCGCACGCGCAGAGGCGAGTGCGCCGTGCCGGTCGCGAGCCCCGAGTCGGCTCCGCCGCTGCCGCCACCCGCGTCGGTCACGCTCGCGTCGACGTTGCCCGCGTCTTGCGCGCCCGCGCCGGCCGCGCCGATGCCCGCGTCATCGGCGCCGGCATCCGCGTTGAACGCGCTCTCCGTCTGCTCGGCGAGGGCCACGGCCGCAGCGCAATCCAGGGTCGCGACGCGCTCGAGCTCGCCCGCGAGCAACAGCGGCACGAGGGTGTCGCTCGCGAAATCCGCGCCGCTTAGGGCGCTCAGCGCGAGCGAGCCGCCGTACGCGAGAGGTGCCGAGGTGAGCGGCGAGCCGAACGGTTCGACCGCGCCGCCGTCGGCGAGCTTGGCGAAGCAAACGGCGAGGCTCGGTGCGTCCACCACGCCGTTGACGATCGTGAGCACGTTTGGTCCGGTCGGTTCGGGTGGGCCGCTGTCGACGCCCGTGTCGACGCCGGCGTCGGCGCCGCCGTGTCCCCCGCCCCCACTACCGCTCCCGGCTGCGCCGCTCTTGCCGCCCGCGCCGGCGTTCGACGTCGGCACCTTTTTGAAATCGTCGTGGTTCGAGACGCAGGCCGCGAGCACCAGAGCAAGCCCGATCAAGGACGAGCGGCGAAGCCAGGCGGGAGGACGAGCAGGCATGGGCGAAGCGAGCAAGCGCGTGGCCACGAGTCTTGCGCTCAATGCTTGATCGAGCAAGCCAGCGATTGACGCAGCTCGAAACCGGGCACGAGCGCGACGCGCGCGGCGCCCTTGTTCTTGCCGGCGAAGCGCGCGACGAGCCGCGACGGATTGCTGCCGTCACCGCGTGAAACGTCGTCGTGTGCGAGCTCGAGCGCCTCGAGGCACCAGCGCTGCTGATTGACGCGCGCGAGCGCGAACATGCCGGCGTTCTCCGCGACTGCGACGCCCGAGTCGATCAACCGCAGCCAATTGCCCGTGGTCTGCAGCAGCACACGATAATCGTCCGCTGCTTCGGCACAAGCCGGCGTATCGGCGAGCTCCACGGTCGACCACGCGGGTAGCTCGGCGGGCGGAGCGCCGTCGCGCAGGAGCAACGCGGGATCGTTCATGGTCGCGGGTTCGCTGCCGGAGCGCGAGCGTACGATCGCGAGTGCCCCCGCGGGACCGAGCGCGAGCGCGTCGGGGTTCGCCGGATACGGCCCGCGCGGCAACGCGAACAGCCGCCGCGCGCGCCCGTCCTTCAGCTCGATGACGCTGCTCGTCCCGTCGGAGGTCGCGATCAACGCAGTCAGCGTGCGCGGCACGCCCGCGATCGCGCTCGTCACGGTCGCTTGTTCCAGGTCGCCCGCGAGACTGAAGGCCTCCGCTCCGGCGGGCTCGTGAAGCCAGACGATCGCCGCGCTGTCGAGTGCCAGCAGGCCGTCCGTCGCCGCGACGCCGCGCGCGAGCACGGGCAGCGTGGAAAACTCGCTGTCGTCGTCCTGGGCGATTTCGGATGGATCGGCGCCCGCGAGCAGCTCGGCGCGCACGATGGACTTGAGATCGAGCGCAGCGTGCAGCGGCGTCGCGCGCGGGTCGAACGGCGCGACGTAGCTGAACGTGCGCTGCCGCGAAAGACCTAGGAAATTGGCTGGAATCGGCTGTCCCGCCGCGAGCTCCCCAGTGTCCACCTGCTCCCCGTAAGCAAACGCGCGCAAGCCGCGCGTCTCACCCGATCCTTCCGGGTGCACCGTGCCCCACTCGAAGCGCGTTCGGAAAAAGGTCTTGTCTCCCCGCGTGAGCGGGACCAGCGCCGCACCGAAGCCGAGGCCGTCCGCGGGATCCGTCGCGTCGCTCGTCGGCGCGCTCTTCTCCGCGGTCGTGGGCGGGCCGAGCTCCGCGCACGACAGCTCGGGCGTCGGGAGGGCGGGCAGGACAGGCGGCGCCTCCACGCGCGTCGGACGAGGCGGCGCGAGCGGCGCTTCCACCTGCCAACCTTCGCGCAGCCACGGCCCGAGCTGACAGCCCACGGCCGAGCAGTGGCCGGCGAGCGAATAGCGTCCTTCGAAGCCCGGCGGCGCGAGCGTCTCACTCCAGCTGCGTCCGTGGTCGAGCGATTGGAACGTGTGCGCGGCACCGTCGACGGCAAACGCGCGAGTGTCGGCCGTGATCAGGTGTTTGAACGTGATGATTCCAGGCATTACGCGGCCGTCGCGCGCAATCGTCACGGCTCCGCCCGCTTGCCAACCGAGGAGCTCGCCCTCCGGCGTCCCGAGCCAGCTGGTCCCCGGACTCGCTTGTTTGGGCGGTTTCTTCGGCGCTTTGGCCCATTGCACGGCCAGCACGTACAGCGCTTTGTCCGCGAATTCCGGCTTGAAAGCGGCGAATGCGCCGGTCTGTGCGTCGATCAGTCCGGGGCGGTTCAACACGACACCGAGCGCGCCGCCACCCTGTTTTGGGATCCAGCGCGCGACGCTCGGCGAGCTCGCGACGGCATCGCTCTGGGCGGCTCGCGCGGGCGCGGCCGGCGCCGGTTCATCGACGGTCGCGGGCAGTCGCTTCGCGACGTCGTACGTGACGAACGCGCCGTCTTGCCCGCGCACACACACCGACGTGGCAGACGGCGTCCCGTCGCAGCGGCCCTCGACCAGGAACACGCCGCTCGCGACGTCCATGCGAGCCTCCGCGGGAAAGCGCAGGACCTCGCGCGGCCGTTCGCCGAGCACGTCCGCAAACAGCACGGTGCCGTTGCTCGAGCTGCTGCAGGCCATCAAGGGTGATCCTGGACCCGCCACGTCGAGCAACCGGCAATCGAGCTCGCTCGGCGCGATCGCGCGCGCCATGCCCACGAGCGCGCCGCTCGCGAGGTCTAGGGTTGCAACCGCGCCGCGCACGGCGACGCCAGCCTGCCCTGCGGCGAGCGGCACGCCGTACTGCAGCGCGCGCTCGAGCGGTGAGTCCGCAAACGGCCAGGCCGGATCCGCTGGCGGACGCGGCGTCGGCTGTTCCTGTATGAACGTGTTTGCCGCGGTAAGCCGCAGGCGGGAGCCGGATTCGAGCACGACAAATGGATCGTCACCCTCGCACAGCACGTTGACCGCAACCTCGCTGCCCGGCATGGCGAGCGGCGCATAGCTCTTGCCCGAGTTGAGCGAGAACACGACGCGGCCGTCCTCCAAAAGCGCGAGCGCGCGATGGTCGTGCGCGGCGATGTCCACCAGGAACGGCGGCTGCGCTCGCATGCGGTTCTTGGCGCGCAGATCGAACGCGACACGCTGCCGCTCGACGCCCCAGATCAGAGCAAAGTTCGGTCCGAACGAGACCGAGCTCGGCTGAAAGCCGAGCGTGGCCAGCGGCTTGAGCTGGCCGAGAAACGTATCGGCGCGGTAGAGGGCATGCTGATTCCAGAACAGAAAACCGCTCCCTTGAAAGTCCGGGATGCGCGCGCCGCCTTGCAGCTGCGGCTCCGTAACGGTGTTTGCCAGCGTGAGCCCGCTGAGCTCCATGGCAGCGCGCACGCCGCTGAGCAAAATGCCCGAATCGACTCCTTCGTCGCTCGCGAACGGGCTCTTGGCGAGCGTGCTCGGCGCTAGGCGATAGCTCACGAGCTTGCCTGGCGCGCTGCCTGGTGCTGACCCGGGCAGCGGAGGCGGCTTCGCGAACGGCGAGGCCGGCTGCGGACGCGCGTGCGTACACGACGCGAGCAACGCGCACGACGCGAGCAACGTGCACGACGCGACCAGCAGCTTCGAGCGAAAACCCACGAGCCCGACGATAGTCGAGCGCGCTGCGAGGCGGTAGGGTGCTAGTTCAGCCGCGCGCCGAGTGGGTGCCCGTGATTGAGCGGGCCGTAACCCGAACCGAAGCCGGGCGCGGTGCGGATCGCTTCGAGCAAGTATTGTTCGGCGCGTTTGACGGCGTCGCGCAGAGTGAAGCCGAGGCCGATGCCGGTGGCGATCGCCGAGGAGAGCGTGCAGCCGGTGCCGTGCGTGGAGCGCGTGTTCTGGCGCGGGTGTTCGAAGCGCGCTTCTTCGCCGTCGGCGGTGCGCAGCAGATCGACGATCAGGTCGCCGTCGAGGTGCGCGCCCTTGACGAGCACCGCGCTCGCGCCGAACGCGAGGAGGCGATCAGCCGCGCGCTCCATGTCGCTCACGCGATCGATCTTCACGCCCGAGAGCACCTCGGCCTCCGGCGCGTTCGGCGTGATCAAGGCGGCGATCGGCAAGAGGCGCTCGACCAAAGCAATGCGCGCGTTCTCCGAGAGCAGCGGCGAGCCGCCCTTGGCGATCATCACCGGATCGACGATCAGCGGGATACTGCGCGCGCGCGCCTCGAGGCAGGCGGCCACCGCGCTGACGATTTCCGCCGAGTGCAGCATGCCCGTCTTGATCGCGTCCGCGCCGATATCCGCCAGCACGACCGAAATCTGCTCCGCGACGAAACCGGGGTCGACGCCGACCACGCCGAACACGCCGCGCGTATTTTGGGCCGTGAGCGCCGTGATCGCGGTCGCCGCGTAGCCACCAAGCGCGGTGACGGTTTTGATGTCCGCCTGAATTCCTGCGCCACCGCCGGAATCCGAACCCGCGATGACCAGCACGCGGCCTCTGGGTTCGAGGCGTTCGAGGCGTTCCGACTCTCGCGTGGGACTACCGCGGCCAGCCATGTAGCCGAAGGTTCCCACAGGCTGAAAGGCGGGTCTACAGCCTATCTCACGACTCTCGGGGCGCCGGGGCAGAGCCCCGCACGCAGGCGCGGGCAGTCTTGACTCTGGCAGATCACGATCGGCAGAAGCTAGAGCGACCCACAAAAATCCGGCGAAACCGGCGCATGCTTCCCAGCAGGTCGACCGAGTCGCCGGGCGTCGTGCATGCGACTACATCAAGTAAAAAACAACTTGGAATACGTCCCAGTTGGGGGACGCATTCCAGGGTGAAACCTGGCTCTAGTAGCGTCTGCGCAGGGTCTGTATGCTGCGATACTGAGCGTGACCCTGCCGAACGTCGCAGCAGAGGCCCAAGGTCCCTTGGGCAAACTGGTAGCGGACCGCTATCGCATCGAGGCATTGATCGGCATGGGCGGCATGAGCGCCGTCTACCGGGCCACCGATCGCGACGGAGAGCCGCGCGCTCTCAAGCTGCTTTTCCCTGAGCTGATCCCGTTCGAGGCCAAACAGCGTTTCGAGCGCGAGGCGTCGATGGTGAGCGGCCTCTCGCACGCGCACGTGGTGCCGGCGCTCGCCGCCGGGTTCTCGGAGGAGCTTGGCACCTACTACCTGGTGATGCCGCTGCTCAACGGGCTCGACGTCGACGCCCTGCTCGAAAAGCTGGGCGCGCTCGACCCGGTCGCCGCCGTGCGCATGGCGCTACAAGCCGCGCGCGGCATCGGCGCGGCGCATCGCATCGGGGTCGTGCACCGCGACGTCAAACCGAGCAACCTCATGCTCGATCGCGACGGCGAACAGACCGTCGTCAAAGTCGCGGATTTCGGGATCGCCAAACGACTGAGCTCACCCGAGCAATCCCTGACCACCACCGGCGCGCGCCTCGGCTCGCCCGACTACGCCTCGCCCGAGCAGCTGCAGGACGCCAAACATATCGACGAACGCGCGGATATTTGGGGACTCGGCGCGACGCTCTATCACATGCTGAGCGGGCTCGCGCCGTTCTCGCACCTCGAGTCGCTCTCGGATTTGATCGAAGCCATTTGTAGCGACGATGTCCCGCACATTCAGGATCGGGCGCCCTGGGTCGAGCCCAAGCTCGCCAAGGTCGTCCATCGTGCTCTCAATCGTGATCCGAATCGTCGCTACGCCACGATGGAGGACTTCGCGGACGCCTTGCGCCCATTCTCCGAGAACGACGAGCAGCTCGCGGAGGCCCGCATCACCGCCGTGGCCAGTCTGCTGCGGCACCACAGCGCGCCGCGCGCCGTGCTTGGCCTCGAGTCCGAGCGGCCGCCACCGATGCCGCAGAAGCTCGCCGATCCGCTGGCGCTCGAGGGCCAATCGCTGAGCGGGCGCTATCGCGTGCGCAGCCTGATCGGCAAAGGCGGCATGGGCTCCGTGTACGAGGTCGAAGACGAACGCGGCGCCCTGTTCGCGGCCAAAGTGATCTCCACCGGCATGACCGGCGCGGCACCGAATGCTTTGCAACGCTTTGCCCGCGAAGCGCGCGCGGCCAGCGACATCGCGAGTGAATACGTCGTGCGCACCGTCGACACCGGCACGGACGAGCGCTTGGCGATGCCCTTCATCATCATGGAGCGCTTGCACGGCGTGGAGCTATCGAGCGTGCTGAAAAAGCACGGCGCGCTCGAGCCGGAAGTCGCAGTGCGGCTAGTCTTGCAAGCGGCGAGCGGCGTCGCTGCGGCCCATGCGCGCGGCGTGATCCACCGCGACATCAAGCCCGCTAATCTGTTTTTGGACATCGACGCGGACAGCTGTGAAGTCACCGTCAAAGTCTGCGACTTTGGCGTGGCCAAGCGCTCGCGCATGAACGAACCGAGCGCCATTTCCAGCCACTTCAGCCTCACGCGCACCGGCGGCATGCTCGGTTCGCCCATGTACATGTCCCCCGAGCAAACCAAGAACGCCAAATCGGTGGACGAACGCAGTGACGTTTGGAGCCTCTCGGTCGTGCTGTGGGAGGCGCTCAGCGGCCAGCGGCTGTGGGGCGGCCAAACCTCGCTCGGCGAATTGATCATCGCCATCTGCACCGAGCCGATCGCCGAGCTCGACGTGGTCGCGCCCTGGATCCGCTTCGAGCTCGCGCGCGCCGTGCACTGTGGCCTCGAGCGCGACCCCAACGAACGCTATCAAACCGTCAACGCCCTGATCGAAGCGCTCGAACCCTTCGCCGGCGGTTCACGCCAAGTCCTCGACACCGAGCTCGTCGGCATGAGCGACGAAGCCCGCAGCCAGCTCGAAGTCAAAGTTCTGCTCACCGACAGCGCCCAGCGCAAAATCAAAAACCTCGCCAAAGGCGGCCGCGGCGACCCGTCCCTCCCGCCCGCGCGCGGGAACCCACCGAGCTCCCCCCGCGCCTCCACGCAACCCGACCCCTCCCTGCGCGCCTCCGCCCGCGCCTCCACCCAACGCCCCCAGCGCGCCACCCCACGCCCAACCGCCCCCCCCGCCGCATCCATCTCGCTTCGCGGCATCTTGCTGACCGCCGTGCTCGGCATGCTCGCGGCATTGGCTGCTTACTTCTTGGCGCGCGGGTGAGCGCGGACCGCGCAACGCATTGCGGCGGTCGTGCTAAAACGCGCCACGACCACGAAGGCCCCTTGGCGGAACGGCAGACGCAGAGGATTTAAAATCCTTTGATCGAAAGATCGTCCCGGTTCGAGTCCGGGAGGGGCTACTAGCTCGCTAGTTATCCAAATTCCCCGCGCACACCGCGGCCGACGCGACCGTATCCGGCCCGCAAACGCCCATGAGGATCGTGGGGCCGCCCGCTGCGCCCGCGACGCCGCCGCCCGGGCTGCCCGTCGCGCCGCCAGTGCCGGCTGCGGGAGGCGTCGGGCCGCCACCGGTGTCGGGGTAGTTGCACTTGCCGCTTTGGCAGCTCGAGTTGTCCAGGCACGCGCTGCCGTTGGGTGTTTGGGGGATGCAGACGGAGGTTGCCGAGTCGCAATAGGCGCCCGCGGCGCAACCGAAGGTCACGCAGGGTTGGCCGAGCGAAGCGAGTGGCGCGCACACGCCCGCCGAGCAGGCGAGCCCGTCAGCCGTGTAGCAGAAGGTGTTCGCGCCGGGACCTGTGCCGCCGCTGGTGCTGCAAGTGGCGTTGACGCCTTCGCACGTTGCGATGCACGCGTCACCGGCCTTGCCGCGCGTACCAGAGGTGGTGGTTGCGTCTTGAGCGCACACGCCCGTGCCGTCGACGGGGGTGATGTTGCAGTAGCCCTTGCCCGACGCGTAGTCGATGCATTCTTCGTCCTTCGAACAGGCGGCGCCCGCCGAGAGCGTGCCCGTGAAGACGAGGTTGCACGCGGTGTCGAGCGCCGTGAGGGTGCTGGTATTGGTCAAGCTGATGTTGCAAGCGTTGAACACCTGCTCGTACGCGCTCAGGCACTGACCCGCGGCGACGGGGTCGTACTTGACGGTCGGGATGTTCAAACCGGCGACACTGTTCGCATAGAAAGCCGTCAGGTTTTGCTGACACGTGGCGGGATCGTACGGGAAGTTGTTACTGCGGCAGCACGTGCTGAGGCTGCCGCAGAGCTCGGTCGCGAAGGTCGAGGGCAGCTGTGCGAGCGGAACGGGGCCGGAGCTGCCGCCACCGCCGCTATTCGCGGAGCCCGCGCAGCTCAGCAACAAGCCGAGCCATGAAACACCCGCTGCGAGTCGCACTGCTTGTTTTCCCACGGTCTGTCTGCCCACGGTCCACCTCCGTCTTTCACGTTATCGAGTCAGTGTATCAGCAATCCCGGGTGCCACAAACAGCGCGATTCGCTATCGTCGCTCGGTGATTTCCCGAGGCGCGCGTCTGTGTACCGGCTTTGCCACCGCGCTGTTCGCCGTCAGCGCACCGGCTCACGCCGACTGCCCCGAAGGCGCGCCGTGGCATCACCTGAGCGATACTGCGGCGCGCCTCGTCACACCGGCGCCGCTCGCGCTCGGCGTGGTGAGCGTCGCGACGCCGCTCGCCATGGCCCCTGGCGCCGATCACCGGCTGCGTCTGGTGGCGCAGCGCGATCTCGGAGGACGACCCAATCTCGAACCCGTCAGCGTGATCGCGCCGTATGCGCTCGGCGGCGCGCTGGCCGTTGGCTACACGGTGAGCGCAGCGCTCGGAGCCTGCGCGTGGCAAAAGCCGCAGGCGGCCGTGTTGCAAGCGCTCGTGCTCGGGGTGACGTTCGGCTCCGCGCTCAAAGGCGGCGTCGGCCGGCAATGGCCGAACGGCGGCCGCGATCCGCGTGCGCCCGATCGTCTCGAGCATCCGGATCAGGCCCGAGATTTTCGTCCATTTCGCCGCTTTGGCGCGTGGCCGAGCGGACACACACTGGCGATGATGGCCGCGGCCTCCGCCTTTCGGACGTCGACGCCCGAGCTCGGGGTCGTATCGTGGGTCGGCTATCCACTCGCGCTCGGCGTCGCGGGCGGCATGTGGCTCGGCGATCACCACTGGGCGTCCGATATCGTTTCGGGCGCGCTGCTCGGCGAAGCGATCGGAGAGAGCGTGGGGCCGAGTTTCGCCGAACACGCGCACGTGCCGGGCACGCTCGGCTTTTTGCCGACGCACGGCGGCGCGCTCGTGACGTGGGGCGCGGAGTTTTAGGTTCTAGCGAGATTCGTCCGCTCAGCTGCCGGTACTTTGATAGCGGCGGAGAGCGCTCTCCCAGGCGGTGAAAGCGAGCGTGACCATCAACGCGGCTGCCGCGAGCGGCGCGAGGACGGCGGCGCCGAAGTGCTTGCCGCTTTCTAGCCACGCGCCGGGCACGAAGATCGCAGCTCCGAGCGGGAACAAATAGAGCAGCACTATTTTCAGGGATTTGGGATAGATGCCGAGCGGATAGCGAGTGGCGTTGAGCAGCTGGTACGCGGCAAACAAGTGCGTCGACCAGGGGCCGACGAGCGAGAAACTCAGGCAACCGAGCAGCACCAGCACCGCCGTGTACACGAGCGTGCCGCACACGATCCACAGCGGGAGCAAGACGAGCGCGCTCGACGGCACCGGCGCCAGGTGCCACGCGTACGCGACGATCAGCGCGCCGCTCGTCAGGTTACCGAGCGAGTGCAGCTCCGGCCGCGACACCAACAAAAAGACCAAGCTCCGCACCGGATACACGAACAGCCGATCGAGCTCGCCGTTGAGGATGTACATGGGCAATTGCCAAATGCCGTTCAACGTCAACTCGGAGAGCGCGAGTACCATCGCGCTCAGGCCGAATAGAAACAGCACGCGCGGCGCGGACCAGCCGCCGAGCGCGGGCGTCTTCGAGAACACGACCCAGTAGAACGCGAGACCCGCGAGCTGCATGGCGACGGCCGTGACCACGCCGATCAAAAAATCCGCGCGATACTCGGTGCGCGAGCGCAGCGCGACTTTGTAGAGCGTCCAGTAAAAGCGCAAGGATCGCATCGCCTCATCCTCCCTGGATCTGGTGCCGCCGCAGCACCGCGCCGAAGATCGCGCTCGCTCCGAGCAATAGCCCCGCCGCCCAGGCCGCCTGTTCGAGCAAGAGCAACGGGAGCTCGCGCAGAGCGGCGTGCCCGAGCCAGATCCGCACCGGAGTTTCAATCACGTGGTGAAAGGGCAGCGCGCGAGCCACCGCGCGCAGCGGAGCCGGAAAGAGCACGAGCGGCGCGCTCAAACCGGAGAACACTTGCTGCAGCGCCGTGCGCGTGAAAAACACGCCGTAATACGAATCCGTCAAGAAGATGGCCTGCACGAGCAGGTAGCTCACTCCGAAGTTCACCAAAAAGCCGAGCCCTGCGCTGAGCGCGCCGAACAGCGCGGCGCTCGGCGTCGGTGGCCAGACTCCGAACCCGAACGCCCACGTGCCGAGCGCGAGCAGCGGGACCAGGAGCCAGCTGTTGGTGATCACGTCACCGACCGCCTGCGCGAGCTGAACCGGCAAAAATCCGATCGGCCGCAACAGGTCGGAGGTGACGAGCCCGAGCCTCACGCGCTGCGCGAAGCGCGATTCGACCGAGAGCATGAGCGCGAAATTCAGCGCAAAAGCCCAGAGCAAGTAGGGAAATAGCGCTTGCGCCGAGAGCGGCAAGCGGCCCGGATTCTCCGCGTACACCGCGCGCCAGACGAGCACGAACACCATGTAGCCGAGCGCGCTGGCGATCAGCGACAGCACCGCTGACACGCGATAGGTGAGCTTGCCACGCACCGTCTTGCCCGCGAGCAAGAGGACCCCCGCGCACGCTTCTGTGGAGCTCAGCGGAGCGCGCAATGACTGGCTCATGTTACGCTCGCTTGTTTGTACAGCTGCGCCACGATCGTATCGAGCTCGGTGCCTTGCAGCGCGAGATCTTGCACGCTCAAATGCTCGAGCAAGAGCCCCGTGATCCGCGGCGTCACACCGTTGTTCGGAAAATCGACGCGCACGCGCAGCGGGCTCTCCCAGGTCGTGCGCGCGGCGTGTCCCGCCAGCACGCGCTCGAGTTCACCGCGACGCTCCGTGCTCGGTACGTCACTGAGCTCCGCGAGCAAACTCCGCTCGCTGGCGAACTTGTCCTGGAAGCCGCGCAGATCGCCGTCGTAGAGACGCCGCCCTTTGTCGAGCACTATCAAGCGATCACAGGTGGCGGTGATGTCCTTGAGATCGTGAGTCGTGAGCAGCAGCGTGGTCCCGAAACGACGGCGTATTTCCCGCAAAAACTCGCGCACCCGCTCCTTGACCAGCACGTCGAGGCCGATCGTCGGTTCGTCGAGGAATGCGACCAGCGGCGCGTGCAAGAGCGCCGCCGCGAGATCACAGCGCATGCGCTGACCGAGCGAGAGCAAGCGCACCGGCGTCTTCAGCAACTCGGCGAGTTCGAGCCGCTCGACGGCCTCCCGATACGTGTAGCGATACACGTCGTCCGGAATGGCGTACATCGCCTTGAGCAGCTTGAAGCTCTCACCCGCGGGGATGTCCCACAGGAGCTGCGGCTTTTGTCCGAACACCACGCCGATGTTGCGCGCGAGCCGGCGCCGCTCGCGCCACGGATTCAAGCCGAGCGTGCGTGCTTCTCCGCTGCTCGGCACCAAAATCCCCGTCAACATTTTCACGACGCTCGACTTGCCCGCGCCGTTCTCGCCGATCAACCCCACGCTCTCGCCCGCCTCGATCCGAAAATCGAGCTCGCGCACCGCGTGCACTTCATCTTGTGCGACCGAAAAATACGCGCGCAGCCCGCCGAGCACCCCGGCGGCGCGCTTGCGGCGATAATAAGTTTTCGAAAGACCTTCGACGACGATCGCGGGGGGCATGAAAAAGCCTATTTCTTCGGGGTAAACTGCGGGATTGGGGGAGCCAAGAACGAAAAAAGCCGCCGTGGTGGGGACCAGGGCGGCTCGTCGCGGTGTGCGTTTGAACGACCTACCCTGGCCCTCCGCGGGCATGGAAAACGTTCCGCTTCGCCATAGCGGCGACGGAGCGCGGGTTCTGCGGGCGGCAGGTCGTCATGTGCGAATACTCATGAACCTTTGCGCGCGCGAAGTCAAGAGTGCGAGCGTTTACGGGCGTCGCGCCAGTCCCTACGTTCGTGGCGGTCATGGCAAGTAACAAGTGCTACATGCGACGGAGCAGCGAATAGACGCCGAGCCCGCGCTGCGCATCGGCGAGGGCTTTTACAGCGGCCGTCGCAAGTAGCCAGTGTTACGTGCGACGGAGCGCCGAATAGGGCACCGCTCACGGATCGGGATGCATTCACGCGCGCAAAGGGGTTCTTGACCGCACACCCGGCAGCGGTTGCGCATGGGTCGCAGAAAACTGGTGCACTCGAGCTTCGTGAGGCAGCCCCCAGACCCCATGTCTATGAGAAAATGTCGGCCGCCACGCTGAGCTCGACGCTCGCCGCCGAGCGCGCGACCAAGAGTTCGAGCGGGCCGGCTTCCAGCGCGAATGCTTGGCGCTGGCTGTCCCAGTGGGTGAGATCGCGCGCCTCGACGTCGATTGGTACGGCGCGTGTTTCGCCGGGCTCGAGGGTGACGCGCTGGAATGCGCACAGCTTGCGCTTGGGGCGGGGCAATTTCGAGGCGGGGAAGCGCGCGTAGACTTGGACGACTTCGTCGCCGCGGCGCTCGCCGATGTTTTCGAGTGTGATGGTGAGCTGTAGGCGACCGCCGAGTTCGAGTCGGGTGTCGGCGAGGGTCGCGCTGCGGTACTCGATGCGCGTGTAGCTGAGCCCAAAGCCAAACGGGTAGAGCGGCTCCTTTTCCGAGTACATGTACGTGCGGCCGTTCCGCAGATCGTAGTCCATCATCTCCGGCAGATCCTCGAGCGCGCGCGGCCAGGTTTGCACGAGTCGTCCGCCGGGATCGACGTCACCGAACAGCACATCGGCGAGTCCGCTCCCAAACTCCTGGCTGGCGTGCGTGAGGTGCACGATCGCCGGCACGTTTTCCTGCGACCAAGTGATGGCGTAAGGGAAGCTCGAGACGAGCACGAGCACGACGTTCGGGTTCACTTTGTGCACTTTTTGCACGAGGTTCTCGGTTTCGAGCGTGAGTGAGCGGCGATCGATCGCCTCTTTCCCGAAGCTCGGTTGCGTGGATTTGGCCCAGCCGTCTTCGCCCGTTGGGTGATTGCCGACCAAGATCACGACGAGCTCCGCGCGCCGCGCGGCGTGCATCAGCTCGCTGGTGTCGTTGTTGCTGCTGGTGAAGAGCTCGACGTCGGCGCCGGCGCGCGCGCGGATGCCTTCGATCGCCGTCACCACGTAGGGCGGCGTGCCGCCGTACCAATCAGCGTGGACGCGATCGGCGAACGGCCCGACCACCGCGATGCGCTTCACGCTCGGCGCGATCGGCAAGAGCCCGGCGTCGTTTTTGAGGAGCACGACGGAGCGCGCCGTGACTTCGCGCACGGCCGTGCCATGCGCCTTCGACAGCCAGGGTTCGGGCTCGCCCGCCGCGCCGATGCGCGCGTACGGCACGCGCTCCGCCGGGTCGAGCATGCCGAGGCGCAGCATCACACGGAATACGCCGCGCAGCGAGCTCGCGATTTCGGCTTCGCTGAGGAGCCCGCGCTCGACGGCGCCGGTGACTCCCTCCTTGTAGTCGTCCAAGAACTGGTTGATGCCGGCGCGCACGCAGGCCGCCGCAGCCTCGTATTTGTCCGGGTAGTAGTGGTGCTCGGTGAGCAACATCTTGTACGCGCCGCCGTCGGTGCAAATGATGCCGTCTTGCCCCCACTCGCTGACGGCGATGCCCTTGAGGATCGGGTGCACCGCGCAGGGCACACCGTTGTACTTGTTATACGCAGCCATGAACGCGCGCGAACCGCTCTCGGTGATCGCGCGAAAAAACGGCAGTGAATAGTATTCGCGAAACAGCGCGTCGTCGAAGTCCGACGAGCTCGAGCCGCGCTTTTCTTCGTTGCTGTTGGCGAGAAAGTGTTTGAGCAGCGCGGCCGTGCACCAATACTTCGCGTCGTCACCTTGCAGCCCTTTGACGAACGCGCACGCCATCGTGGCGTTGAAAAAGGCGTCTTCGCCGTAGCACTCCTCGGTGCGGCCCCAGCGCGGATCGCGGCCGAGGTCGGCGTTCGGCGCGCGCACGACGAGCGCGCCGCGCTGATAGTTCGGACTTTGAAAGGCGTAACGCGTCTCGATCGCCTCGATCGCGGCCACGCGCTTGAGCACCGCCGGATCCCAGGTTTCCGCGAGGCCGATCGCTTGTGGGAACACGGTCGTCACGACCGGATGATCGCGCCCCCATTCTCCCGGACCGCCGAGCGTGAGCCCGTGCAGCCCCTCGACGTGACCGGTGCCCTGCAGGTTGAGGCGCGGCACCGTCGGGTTCGTGCTCAGGCAAACGATCTTCTCTTCGAGCGTGAGCCGCGCGAGCAGATCATCGATGCGTTCTTCGGCCGGCAGATCGGGGTCTTGAAAAGGAAATTCAAATGACATTTGCGTGGAGTTTCGCCGCGGTGGCGCGGAGCCTCGCACGCGCGGCCGGCGCAGAGCGGGCGAGCCGGTGGCTTCGAGCGGGGATCTGCTGGTCGTTGGCGCAACTTTTTGGCTCCGCCAGTCGTAGTCCTGCGGAGTGAGAGCCCCTCTCGCTCGACAAGGCTGATTTTGTATTTGGTCAGAATATCCCGGAGTTTTAGCAATGATTTCTCTTTACGACATCTCGATCACCCAGTTCAAAAAGTCGCTGCAAAACCTGGACAAGTGGCTGGAGGCCGCCGCCGCGTTTGCCGACAAGAAAAAGTTCGACGCGAATACGCTGCTTGCCGCGCGCCTCGCGCCCGATCAACTCCCGTTCTCGAAGCAGGTCCAGATCGCCTGCGACCAAGCCAAATTCACCGCCGCGCGCCTGACCGGCAAACAACCCCCGAGCAACCCCGACACCGAAACGACGCTCGCCGAACTACGCACCCGCGTCGCGACCACGCTCGCGTACCTCGACACCTACAAGCCCGAAGACTTCAACGGCGCCGAAGAGCGCAAGGTCCCGCTCTTCGGTCAAAAAGACAAAGGCATGCGCGGCCTCGACTACCTCCGCGAACGCCAAATCGCCAACTTCTACTTCCACGTCGTCACCACCTACGCCATCTTGCGCCACAACGGCGTCGACCTCGGCAAGGCGGACTATATTGGACAGGTGGCGATGGTCGATATGTGAGGGCGCGGTTCGGAGCAAAGGCCGCCCGCGCCGGCTGCGGGGACAAGCTCAGTGGTCGAGCTCTTCGACCCGCATGATACCGCCAGCGCCATAAGGAGGGCCGCACATGCGGTGACGGGGACCGTGATGAGTCGCTTGGATGAGGGGGCTCGATGCTCCATGGGCTCCTCACTGCTCGCCGATTGGCGGCAGAGTCAAGCTGCGTTCCGTTTCCCCGAAGAGAAGAGCCGAGCTGCGGAATGCGTTCGGTTCATAAATCAAGTGCCGCTTTGAGCAAGACGCTCGACGAACGGAGCGGTCCAAGCGGGCGGTTCGAGGTAAGTCCTCGTGACATGCCCCCGAGAGGCGCGGAGCACCAGCTGAGCGTCGCGGTCGTCCACGGAATTGTCATACAAGTACAAACGATCGACTTCCGCTGCCACGGACGCGGCGTTTGCAATGGAGCGCGCCCAGCGATCGACGATCTTGCGGATCGGAACGTCGTGTCCACCTTGCAGTACGCGCCGCGTCACTCGCGCGGCGTTGATTTCCGGCGTTTCGGTGCCAACGAAGAAAATTCTCACGAAGTAGCCGGCGGACATGGCACGGCGAACGAACTCTGGCTTGTCCGGTGCGGAGAACACGGTCTCGACCGCAAGGCTACGACCGTCGCGTAGGCAGGCTTCACGCCGTTCGGCCGCTATCTGCGCAGCTCGAAGAACCGCCTGCGGGTCGTTCCAGTCGCCGAGCTCGTGCTGTGCGACGATATCGGGATTGATGTACTCGCAGCCCTCGAACCATTCGTGTGCGAGGCCGCGCTCGGTGATAGTCGTCTTCCCGGCGCCGTTTGGCCCGGCAACGACGAGTAACCTAGGGCGAACGCCGGGCGCCACGGTCAACGGTCGCCGCTGCCGCGCCGAGCGCGTGTGTTCTCACTCGCGAATCGTGCTGCCTCCGCGAGGCGGGCCGCGATCCATGCGTCGACTTGCGCTCGCCGCTGGACTGCCACTTCTCGGGCCTCGCGCATGACCAGCGCCAGCTCCTCGTCGGTGGGATCGGTATCCGGGGCCATCAAGTCACGGGGCTTCATGTTAGCTTGTCGATACTCTAGCAGATCGATGGGCAGCACCCGGAGCCTCCCCGGCTAATCAAAATACCTCGACATTCTGGATCATCCCGCGCGCTGCGCCGACGCCCGGTACGAAGTACCCGGTGAGTCGGATGTAGCGCGCGGTGCGCGTCGTGAACGGCATGCTGACGCTGCCGCCATTGCCCGCCGACGACGGCGGGCCGAAGGCGTTACCCACGCCGCTGTCGAAGACGGTGGACCAATTGCCGGAGCCGTCGCCCGCCTCGACCTTGCCGCCTTCGGGCCAATTCTGGTTCAAGTAAAAAGCGAGGTCGACTTGAGAGACTTGATACTCTTGGCCGAGGTCGTACGTGAGGATGGCGTCTCCGTTGGAACCTTGCGCGAGTGGTTTGCCGTAGAAGTCCTTCTGCTGGACGCGGGAATACGTTCCGTCACCGCCGTACAGCATGTTGGAGTTCAGGGTGTAATTCATGCCGGTCAGGTAAGTGTGATCGAGTGCGTCGGTGGACACTGGCGCGGGAGTCGTCGCGGAGCTCGGGAAGAGAAAGAGCTCAGCGAGACTGACGATATTCTGAGCCGGCGATCCTCGCATCGTCAGCTCCACGTAGCGCGCCGACGCAGCGGCGAATGACGTGGAGAAATCCCAAGTCGTGGTGAGGGTGTCCGGGATGAGTTGCGTCCATGTGCCCAAGCTTTGCGCGATGCGGACGCTGTAGGCGGTTGGAGTCAGCGGCCCGCTGTAGACTTGCCGCATCGCGCCGATCGACTCCACTTGGCCGAGGTCGATAGTTACCGTCGCCGTTGCTGCGGAGGTCGGCGTCGCAGTCCGCCAACCAAAGCTCAGGTCGTCGCCATCGAAGATGTTCGCCGGTATCTGTCCGACCGGATTCGGCGTGTACACGAGCGCTCCGTTGGCGTAGACGACCGTCGCCGTGGGTTGCGTGAACGTCGTCGGTCGCCGCAAGAGATTCACGGTGAAGTATTTGCCGTCCGCGCTGAGCGGGTAGTTGAGCGGCGTCGCGGCTGGCGTCGTGTACGCTTGAATCGACCAAACCGTCCCACCGGAAGGGCCGGAGCCAGGAATAAAGTAGTCGGTGAGTCGGACGTAGCGGACGAGTTGCAGTGGGAAATAGAACTCTTGGCAGGTGCCCAGCGCCGCCGCAGGACCGAATTGCTGCCCAGCTCCGCTGTCGTAGACGGTCGTATACGCGTCTGGGATGGCCGCAACGTCGACCCGTCCACCGCTCGCCCAGGTCACGGAATTTTGGAAGCCCACCGAGACACGCGAGAGCGGGTACTGGCCGCCGAGGTCCAGCGTTGCGACGGCGCCACCCGTGGCACCTTGCGCGAGCGTCTTGGGGGCGACGGGTGTCGTCGGCCACTCGAGTGGCACTATTGGCGGTTGGAAGTTTCCGTTGACCGACAGCTTACCCAGGTAACCGATGTCGTAGCCATCAGCCGTGGTCGGCCCGGGCGTCTGTTGCGCGCTGGGGTAGACGAAAAGCTCCGATACCGCCGGCAAGCCGTTCGCCACTGGGCTCCCCATCATCTTCAGCTCAAGGTAGCGCGCTTGCATGGGCGCAAAGTTGCTGTAGACGGTATCAGCGGTGGTTGTCGTCGTGACGGGGACTACGGTCGTCCAGTTGCCCGCAGTGAGCGCCAGCCGAATGCTGTGGTTCAGCGGCATCCTGTTCGTCGCTGCATAGGCCGGCTCCACCGCACCGATCGAATACACGCGACCCAGGTCGATCGTGAGAATCGACCCCGAGCTCAGATCGTTCGCAGGTGGAACCTGCCAGATGTACGACTGATCATCCCCGTCAACAACGCCGAGCGGCCCATAGCCACTGTATTGAAACGCCCCCCCGAATACACCGCAAGCGCGCTGATCGGCGGATAATTCCGCTTCAACAAATTCACCAGATAGTACCGGCCGTCCGCGCTCAAGTGATACGTCGTCACCGGCAGCTGTGGCTCCGTAAAACCCGGAAGGAACTGTAGCGCGACATCCGGCACACCGGCGATGGCGCCAAACGAGTGGCTCGCGTCGTCCCACGCGGCAAAGAGTCCGCCGCTCGGCCACAGATTGGTGCCGAGCATGCGAAACGCATTTTGGTCGCCTGCGCGCTGCGCGGCGGTCTGGACGACGGGCGTCGCGACATGCGAGGTGTCCACGGTGACGCTGTGGTCGCTGTTGAGCGTGATCGGATAGCGCCGTGACCAGAGTTCTGTGCCGTTTGCATCGCCGGCGAGCTGACCGGCGCGCCAGGCGACTTGCAAGTGGTCCGGCGTGACCACGAGCGACGGCTCGGATTGGCTCCACGACGGCGATGCCGCGTAGCTGTCCTCCGCGGGCGGCAGCTCGAACGAGAGCGCCTGACCCGGGAACGCGAAGTCGAGCACCGCCCCATGCAATCGCGGCGTATCCGCCACACCCGTGTTGTTCGGATCGGTACCCATCGTGAACGCCACCGCCAAGTGCGTCGCATCCAAAAACGCGAGGTCCGGCCGATCCCCGGTTTTGCCCGGCATGAACGGCCCCACGGTCCAGTGCGTCGCGCCGCTCTGCACCTCGATGGTTTCGACTCCGTTGCTCCCCGAACGCCACGCGGCCGCCCACTGTCCGCCCTGCCCCGCGAGCACCACGTCGTCTTCCGCCGCGCTCGTGTTGGCCAAAGTGACGTCACCCGTTAGTGGGGTGAGATCCGGAGAAAACAACCGATAGCGGAGATCGGGCCCTGAGCTCGCATCGCTCGAGTCCGACCAGGCGACGACGATCTCACTGCCGTCGAACACGATATCCGAGTTGCTCTGTGAAAACGCCGAGCCTTCGTTGGCGACCATGGGCTCGCCCTGCGGCGATCCGTTGGCCGCCACCTTCTGCAACAAGATGCCGAGCTCGTCGTTGTCCGCGCCGAAGTCCGTCCACGCGACCGCGAACGAATCATCGGGCAGTCCGGCTACGCCGGGATCGGGCGTCGAGATCGTCGCTTGTGTGATGGACGTTGTATTTCGGAAAAGCCCATTAGTGTAATACGTAGAGAGCAGAAGATTCGGAGGTTCCACAGTGTGATCCGCAAACACCACGCCGACCGAGTTACACCCCGCCGCCAACGGATGCCGCCCCGCGCCGATCGTCCGCGACGGCAGCGGCACGTTGTTCGGGTCGGCCATGCGCGGACTCACGAGCTCTGGTGTCGCCGTTGCTGGGTCGGGCGGCTGCGTCGGAATGCACTGCGTGATGCCCGAGCCCCCCGAGCTCGCGCTCCCGCTCGAACCCGAAGTACCACTCGTGCCCGACGCGCCGCTCGTGCCCGAAGAACCCGGAGAACCCGAGCTACCCGACACGCCCGAGCTTCCCCCCGAACCCGCATTGCCGCTCGCGCCGGCGCTGCCCGCCATTCCGCCACTACCTCCAGGGAAGATCGTGAACGAATTCGTGCGCGTGTGCAGAACCGTCGCTCCACTCCCGGAAACTCCCGCCGCGCCGCCTGCACCCATGTTGAGGGGAGTTGAGTCGCAGGCGGAGAGGAGCCCGAGCGCGGCGATGGAGCCGAGGGCACTGCAGAGCGCAACGCCCCGAGTGCCCTCAGTTGTAGACTTCGATCTCATCGAGTCTCCCCGCCGACGTCCCGACGCCGGAGGCAAAGTAGTCGGTGATCCGAATGAAGCGGACAGTCTGGCGGGCGAACGAGATCGTTTTAACGCCCCCTGTCGCGGGCGGGCCGAAGGTGTGCCCGCGCCCGCTATCATCCACGGTCGTCCAGGCGCCCGGTGTCGCCGCGATTTGTACGCTGCCGCCGCCAGCCCAATTGTTACTGCTGAAGAAACCGAGATTGATCTGCGATACCTGGTATTGCTGACCGAGATCGAGGTCGATCGTGCCGTCGCCCGTCGCGCCCTGGGCGACGGCCTTGCCCGCAAAGACGTTCGGCAGTCGAGCGGGCGGTGTTGAGTTTCCAATGGACATGTTGTTGTTCGCGCTCAGCTTGAGCCCGGGCAAATAGGTGAGGTCGAGCCCTGCATTCATGTTCGGTGGCGGCGTTGTATCCGCGCCTGGCAACACCATGAATTCGTCGAGATCCACCGGCGAGGTGTTGCGCGTTCCGATCATCGTCAGCTCGACGTAGCGCGCTTGCTGGGGCGTGAACGACGACACCAATTCACCCGCGGCCGCTTCACTTGTGCTGCTGATCGCGGTCGTCCACGTGCCGAGCGTTTGCGCGACCCGCAGCTGAAAGTTGAGCGGCGAGCGGCCACCGCTGATGTAGTGCTGCCGAATCGCGCCCACGCTCATCGTTTGCCCGAGGTCAATGGTGAGGGTGGCAGTCGCGCTCGAATTTGCCGCGCTCGTGATCCATTCGAACGGCAGATCATCGCCGTCGAAGGCATTGCCCGGCGCGTTGCCGGTCAGGGTCGTGAGCTGCGCGCCGTTCGCGAAGGCCGCGGTCGCGGTGGCCTGGGTGGCGCTCGCGGGGCGGCGCAGCAAATTCACACGGTAGTAACTCTGGCTGTCACCGAGTGGATAATTGGTCACGGGCGGCGCGGTCGACCCGAAAGCCTGAATCGCCACAATCGGTGCCGGGGACGGACCGCTGCCCGGCACGTAGTAGTCCGTGAGCCGCAGATAGCGAATGGGCTCCGGCGTCGGTAAGAGAAACTGGGCGGGACCAAGCGGGCTCGTAGCAAAGGGAGTTCCGCGCCCGCTATCCGCAATCACCGACCACGCCTCCGGGATTGCCGCGGCTTCGAGCTTTCCGCCCCCCGCCCACCCGTTGTAGCCGTTGGTGAGCGCGAGATCGATTTCAGATGTGGAGTATTGACCGCCCAGATCGAACGTGGCGACCGCGTCACTGGTCGCCGTCGTGACCGGGTACAAAGCACGCAGCGGCCAGACGGTGTAGTACGCGATATTGGTCATGTTGGTAGCCGTGAAGGACGCGGCGCCCAAATACGTGAAGTCGTAGCCGTCGTTGGTCGTCGGCGACGGCAGAGTCGTGCTCGTACCCGGAACATGGGTGCTCGGATAAACAAAGAACTCCGGCAAATTCACGTAACCCTGGTTCGTACTGCTCCCGACCATGGTGAGCTCGATATAGCGAGCTGCGGTGGAATCGAACGAACTGATGATGTCGTATTGTAGGGACCCAACCGCATTGAGCGGCACAACCGTGGTCCACTGCCCCGGAGTCGCGGCGAGTCGCACCTGGAACTGCTGCGGCGCGCGCCAGTATGCGTAGTATGCCTGGCGCACAGCGCCAACCGCATAGACCTGCCCCATGTCGAGCGTGACGACGACGGTCGCATCCGGATCCGACGCCGTGGGCGTCCCCCACACAAACTCCGAATCGTCCCCGTCGTAGACGTACTGCGCACCATAGTTCTGATACAGCACCGCATCGTTCGCAAACGTCGTATTCACGACCGCCGGCCCGGCATAGTTCCTCCTCAACAAATTCACATAATAATACTTGCCGTCCGCGCTCAGCGGATACGCCGTCACTGCCGGCCCCGGCTCCACAAAATCCGACAGAAACTGAAGCGCCACATCCGGCACGCCCGCGGTCGCGCCGAAGGAGTGACTCGCGTCGTCCCACGCTGTGACGAGTCCGCCGCTCGGCCATAGCTGCGTCCCAAGCAGTCGAAACGCATTTTGGTCGCCCACGCGCTGCGCCGCGGTTTGCACCAGCGGCACTTCGATGTGCGACGGATCAATCGTCACGCTGTGGTCGCTGTTCACGGTCACCGGCACGCGCCGCGCCCATAGCTCGGCGCCGCCGCTGTCGCCCGCGAGCGCGCCGGTGCGCCAACCCACGAGCAGGTGATCGGGCGCGACGAACAACGACGGCTCCGACTGACTCGCTGTAGGCACCGCATACGGATCCTGCGCAGGCGGCACCGCGAAGGACGCCACAAGCCCCGGCGACGCAACATCGAGCACCGCCGCACGCAGCCGCGGCGTGTCCGCCGTCCCCGTATTGTTCGGATCCGTACCCATCGTGAACGCCACCGCCAGGTGCGTCGCGTCCAAAAACGCGAGGTCCGGCCGATCCCCGGTCTTGCCCGGCATGAACGGCCCCACGGTCCAGTGCGTCGCGCCGCTCTGCACCTCGATGGTTTCGACTCCGTTGCTCCCCGAGCGCCACGCGGCCGCCCACTGTCCGCCCTGCCCCGCGAGCACCACGTCATCTTCCGCCGCGCTCGTGTTGGCGAGCGTCAAATCGCCGGTGAGCGGCGTCAAATCCGACGAGAACAAGCGATACCGCAGATCGGGCCCCGAGCTCGCGTCACTCGAGTCCGCCCACGCCACCACGAGCTCGCTGCCGTCGAACACGATATCCGAGTTGCTCTGCGAAAACGCCGAACCCTCATTGGCGACGATCGACGCGCCCTGCTGCGACGCCCCCGGTATCACCCTCTGGAGTGATATCCCGAGCTCGTCCCCGTCCACCCCAAAGTCCGTCCACGCCACCGCAAACGAACCGTCCGGCAACGCCGCCACGCCGGGATCCGGCGTCGAGATCTCGGCTTGCGCCAGCTGAGTCGTGCCTTGCGCCACTCCGGCATTCGAATACGAGGACACCACGACATTCGGAGGCTCCACACCGTGATCCGCAAACACCACCGCAACCGAGTTACACCCCGCCGCCAACGGATGCCGCCCCGCGCCGAGCGTACGTGACGCAAGCGGCACGTTGTGCGCGTCCGCCGCGCCCACCGGACTCACGAGCTCCGGCGTCACCGCGCAGCTCGCACTGCACGCATCCCCATTCGTCGCGTTCCCGTCGTCACACGCCTCGCTACTCGCGCGAAACCCGTCGCCACAAACAGCGCTCATCGGCGGAGCCCCCGCCGGATGATCGGGAACACACACGCTCACAACCCCGCCACTCCCCGCAGCTCCCGCCGCGCCACTCGCTCCCCCAGAACCCGAAGCACCGCTCATACCGCCAGACCCCGACGCCCCGGATGAACCCGCACTGCCGCTCGCGCCACTCGTCCCAGCGCTCCCACCCGCGCCCGCGCTACCCCCCGTAGTCGCGAGATTGATCGTGAAACTGTTCGTCCCCTTGCTCGTGATAGTCCCCGACGCGCCCGTCCCCGCATAACCCGAGCTCCCGCCGGCACCCATGTTCAAGGGGGTGGACGTGCAGGCAGAGAGGACCAGGGCTGCCCACCCCCACCGCGCGCTCCGCACGCGGTGCCCCTCCCAAGCGTCCGTCCTCGCAGGGCTGGCTGGGGTCATTCTAAACCTGAAGGGTGATGGAGTGCCCTGCTGCGGGCGGGCGTGGGTGGGGGGGGGGCGAGGAGTGGTGTGGGGCGTTCAAACGCGTCACGCCGAACGAGGTGAGTCGCTCTACGACGGGGTCGCGGCACGCCGACCGCGCCATCTGGCCGCAGTTCGGGCTCCTTGATAATATCTGGTTTGCTCTCGCCTCCAATTTCATAGTCTTGCGCCAGAAAACTCTATCGACGAATTAGCTCGACATGTGCCCAACTTATTGTGGGAACTAACAATTCTCCGACTCCGCGGTTCCAAACAGACCATCTGGCAAATTCGTCGTTGGTCTCCATTTCCCATCCTGAACCAAGAGCGCTCGTGACTTTGTCGTAGGCTTCATCGGAATCGCCCAGCGGATACAGGTTCATCGTCAGCTCGGTGGCGGGCATCTTCCAGTATGCCCTTATTGTCGGCTCATCGAAATCCACTAGACCAGCAAACGCCTCGCGTATTTTCGACCAATCATGCTGCGCGGAACTCGTCGAACCATCGAAGATAATTCGCAGCGTGATCCTCGGAGTCGCCATCTCTATGGCCATTTTTTCTTTCCATTGAGGTTTAGCCCGTGCGTAATTTCTCCATCTAATGAGATATTGAAATGTGTCCCGTCAGGCCGTTGAACATCCCACTCGAAAGGTTGTCCGGCGGTGCGCGACGGCCCCTTAACCCATTCATTGCCGTGCGCGTCCATATAACCATTTTGAGGGCCGCGCGGGAGAGGCTGTGACGGACTCCATTTCTTGGGTGGGACATACCGAGCCAAACCACCTCGATGTGGCAATTGCGCATTGTCCATCACTGCACTCTTGCTCGGAGGCGCGGCGGAACCCTTTACAACTTCCTGCCGCTCCCCGTGCTCCTTAAAGTGGTGACCTTTTCGTGTGTTTCCGCTCGCCGCCCGTCGCTCGACCGTCTCCGCGCCGGAGTCACGTGGTACCCCTTGTCGGCAGCTATCGCCGCCACCACCGCAGTCCTGATGAGCCTGCTGGGCCTGCTGACCATCCGGCCCCTGTGGGGAATCGTTGTCACCACGACGTGGTGAATCATTGTCGACATGATTTACTACATTGTCTGGTTCATCCTTGTGTTCTTTCTCCGATCCTCCATTCGTCGGCGCCGGCTTCGACCACGCTCTACTCTGCGGCTGTGACTTGGTTAGCCCGCGATGATCTGTGGGCGGCCTAGTCGGAGTTGAGTTGGCCTTCGAACTATCCGAATCATCATCCACGAACCACCCCGGTGCGTCCTCATAGTTTTGCGCGGACCCGTGCGTGTTCTTGTCATCGAGCCCAATCGGGTCAACATTCGACAGCACGCTTCCATGCACATACGCATACAAATTCAAATCCGCCTTGCCCGGCGCATGCACCGCGAGCGGATCCGGCGTTAACCACCTCCCCATGTACGGCGAGTAAAAGCGCTTCCCGAAATACGTCAGACCAACCTCGATATCCTCCTCTTTGCCGGTAAAGCCGTATTCCTCTCTAAAGCCCTTCCACCGATCCGGTCGATAGCTGGTGTCCGCCGCGCCGTACGCTTGGTACGTCGCCATCTCCACGAGCTCGCTCGTGTCTTTGTCGAGCACGGCGCTCGTTGAGCCGAGGTGATCGCCGAGTTCGAAGAACACGTGCAAGCGATTGCCGGGCGTGGTCGACGATGTAACCGGTTGGTCCGGTCCTGCCGTCGCGTCCCACGCGATGCGCGCGAGGCGCACTCCGTGCGCTTCGAGATACGGCACTTCAAACACCAAATTCGCATTGGTCGCGTCGCGGTGGCGATAGATGTTGTTTGTCGTGTCGTACGTCGCTTTGCGCAGTTCCAGAGAGTCGAAGATGTATTCGGTGTTGGTGGAGACGTTGGCGGCGTCCACCTTGGCCGTGCTCACGCGTTCGTCGCTGGCGTCGTATTGGTAGTAGAGTTGGGAGGTGAGGACTTGGGGGTTGCCGTCGGCGCGGCGGGCCCATTGGAGGCGTTCGACTTCGTCGTAGGCGAGGGCCACGCTGGAGAGTTGGCAGCCGGTGCCGGTGTCGCAGGTGGCGCCGGGGCGGGCGAAGGTGATGCCGGTTGTGTTGCCGGCGCGGTCAAAGGTGGTGACGAGTTGATCGAAGCCACCGGGGACGCTGTGGGTGGCGCCTACGAATTGGTAGGGCTTGCCGGCGTTGGTGAAGCGACCGAGGCCGGCCAGGGAGCGTTCGTAGTGGCTGTGTTCGTCGTCGTCGCTGCCGGTTTGGTTGCCGAGCCAATCGTAGGTGTAGGTCTGCCAGAGCATGCGGCCGGTGAGGGTCGCGTGCGGCATGGGCGTGGTGCGGCGCGGGTCGTTGAGGGTGCCGAGATCGGCGGCGTAGGGAGAAACGTAGGCGTCCGTACCGCCCGCGTATTGGTAGTCGACGCGCGTGGCGCGGTAGAGGTCGTCGTATTTGATTTTGCGCGTGACGGGTTTGGAGCCGGCGGGCCACTCTTCGGGGACGCGGAGGTCGTCGATTTGGATGGGGTTGTTGACGGCGTCGTAGGTGTAGCGATTGAACTGGAGGGTGAGTTGGAAGGTGCTCGGCGTGGGAGCGCCGTACGCGGGCGCTGGGGTGTAGTTGGGCGGCGCGGGGGGCGACCAGGTGGTGGCAGGGGAGCGGGAGGTCTCGACGGTGTTGAGACGGCGGCGGCTGTCGTAGGTGTTGGTCGTCTTGGTTTTGGCGACGTCGTTGTATTCAATGGACGTGACGAGGCCGTCCGCGTCGCGGACGACGGAGTTGACGAGGTTGTCCGGGCCGGCGCTGCCGTAACTCGAGGAGACGGATTTGACCGTGCCGCGCGCGGTGTAGCTCGTGTAGACCTCGCTCTTGCCGGTGCCTGAGCCGCTCGTGCCGAGGAGCTGCGTGGCGCCCGTGGAGTCCGTTACTTCACGATCGGCGGCGTCATAAGCGGTGGTCTTGGTGAACCACTCGGCCGTGTAGTTTGCCCAGGACCAAGCGGGCGGCACGGTGGTCGCGATCGGTTTGGCGATACGCTTGTCAGTGCGCGTCAGGCGGCCGCGAGCGTCGTAGACGTGCCAGGACGTTTGCCCGCGGTCGAATTCAGCGACGAGGCGGCCGAGCAGATTGCTCGCATTGGCGCCGTTGGACGGTGGATTCGTGAAGGCCGAGGGGAGCGTGGTGGGAGTCTGGTCGTAGAAGTAGACGACCTCGTAGCCGGCGTACGCGCTGCCGGTTGGCGCGGTGTAAACGCGGTGACTGCTCGCCGTGCACGGTGAGTAGTCTTCCGTGACGAGGCGGCCCGCGCCGTCATAGCCGAAGTTTTCGCCGCAGCCGTTGGGGTCGCTGGTGCCGACGAGGTCGCCCGCGTTGTTGTAGGCGTAACGCCAGGTGCGGACCGCGGTCGTCGAGTTGTAGTTGGTGTCGTGCGCGGCGGCGATGGTCGCGCCCACGCTGAGGTTCGAGAGGCCGCTGGTGAACGCGCTCGCCTGATTGTAGGTGGTATTCGGCTCGACGTTGAGCACCATCCGCCCGAGCGAGTCGTAACGCATCCAGCGCGAGACCGGCGTTTGCCCGGCCGCCGACGTCACGCGCGTGATCGTCTCGGGCTCGCCCGTCGGCAGGTAGCTCGTGCGCACCTCGTGCGACTCGATGCTGCCGTTCGTGCCCGAGTGAATGCGCTCGGTCGTCGCGATGGTGCGGCCGTGGCCGTCCATGCGCGTGCTCGCATAGGTGCCTTGATGCGTTCCGGCCTCGAGATCGGCGGCGTCGTAGAGATCCGTGGAGAGCGCGTGATATTGGCTTTGGAGGGTGACCGTGCCGTCGAGATCGTAGGTTTGGACTTGGCGGCCGAAGGCGTCGTAACGCTGGCTGCCGTACGGGTTTGAAGGTGGGCCGCCGAGGGCGTCACGGAGTGGATCCGTACCGTCGTTGTATTGCGCGAGGTACTTGCGTTGCAGCGCACCCTTGGCGTCGTACGAGACGAAGCCGGAGACGACCCACGGATAGCCGTCGAGGGTGCTGTCGGCTTCGCTGCGCGTGGCGCGCGTGCGGCCGAGGCCGTCTACATAGCTAAAGGATTCGAGATAGCTCGCGACCGATTCGTCCGCGCCGTCTTGGGTCTGCGTGTGGATGATCGAGTAGTTGGGGTTCGCGGGGGACGGCAGCGTGTAGTCGATCTTCGTCGACTCCATCTCCGTAACGGATGAGGTCCCGTCCGCGCCGTGCGGGCGGCGCAGCGCGACCATGCGCCCGAACGAATCATAGGCAATGAACGTGAAGTGGCTGGCAAAGTCGCTCGCTTGCGTGAGTTGCCCGAGGCCACGGTCGTACATGGCGGTCGTGGAGAGCCCGAGGCCCTGTCCCACACCGCTGCCGTCACAACCGCCGACGTAGATGGTTTCACTCGTCGGGAAGGTCGCGTAACCGAGCGCTCCGATCGAGCCTTCGTAGGAGATCACGCGGCAGCGGCGATTGGCCGTTCCGAGCGTGGGCCCTTGCTCTTTGGTGACATTGCCGAACGTGTCGTAGTCGAGCGTCGAGGCGACGAACGACGTGTTGGAGGAGGCCGTCGTCGGCGTTGCCGCGACGAGGCCACCGCCTTGCGCCGTGACGCGATCGAGAACGGCCGTGCCCGAGAGCGTGACGCTCGTGGAGGTGGGCGCACCGTTCGCGTTGTAGGTGGTGACCGTGAGAGCGCGCTGGATGCCGTGCGTGTCGCCCGCGCTCGGGTCGCCGATCACGTACGTTGTGCCGGTGCGCCAAAGCCAATGGGAATTTTCGCTGATGAGCGTCGGCAGCGTGTAGCTCTTGATCGTCTCGTCGCTCGCGATGCCCGGCGAGTCGCTCGTGCCGCCCGGACAAGCCCCCGCGGTGCAGCCGAGCGACGTCGCCACCACGCGATTCCCGAACGCATCCACCGCCGAATTCGATTTGACCGTCGCATAACCGCTCGCGCCGCGCAGCGGAACCGAGGCCGTGCGCGTCGATTGCAACGATCCCAGGGCCGCTCCATTGGCGTCGGGCGGCACGCTCTCGAGATTGACGACGGTGGCCGACGAGAACGACGCCGCTTGCGGGCCGAGCGCGGTGTCGTAGCTCGTGGCTTGTTGGTCGCTCTCGAACGCGACGCGCACTTCACGGCCGTCTAGACCTGCGTATAGATGCCGCAGGCGATACGTCGACACTTCTGTCGATAGATAGACGCCCGCGTCGTCGTACTTCTCCGTGACGACCGGCAAGCCCTTGAGCGCCTCGCGCGGGTTGTCGCGCCAGCGTTCGCTCAGGGCGCAGTTGTCGACGCCGTCGGTCGGGGTCTCGTCTTCACACTCGCCGAGCAGGAACGTGCTCTCGGTGTAATCGCTCGGGCTATTGGCGTCGCCCAGGCGATGCGAACGCGCGCGCGAAAAGCCGCGGAACTCGCGCTGCCGTCCCTCGAACACCGGATCGCGATACTGGTATTCAGTGACGTATTGACCGGACGCGCCGCCGATCGAGATATTGTCTGAATCGGTAACGCGCTTGACCACGTGCGCGACGGTCGGCATTTTCGAGCACCAGGCGCTCGACCAGGGTTTGGTCTGGTCGCACGCGACGCCCGTGCGCTCGGCCGCGAGCATCTCGTCGGTGGAAGTGCCGTATTCGATATCGGTGGTCTTCCCAAGCCCGTTTTCAACGTGATTGAGCAACCAGGGCCGCACGCCGCCCTGCAGATCGATATATTGATACTTGCCGCCGCTACCCCAGAGAACGTCGCGCGTGCCCGAGCCGTTGATGTCCACCAGGCGCACGCGGTCCGCGTAGGACGGACTCGCCGGTGTGTTGTTGATGATGTGGCGCTTCGTCCAGCTCTTGCCGTCCACGTTGAGCCACACGGAAACCGTGTCGAAGTTCACCTGCACGAGGTCGTCGAGCCCGTCGCCGTTCACGTCGTCCATGCGCAGCGTCGTGCCCTGGATGTCCGTGTAAAATGGACTCGTGTCCATCGCGATCAGCCGGCTCTCGCTCTCGAACGTGCCTGCGCCGCAATCACTGCGGCTCCCGGTGCCCCAAAACCCATTGCCGCGTCCCGGCCAATAACGGATATCGCCGCGGCGCACACGCACGATGTCCGCGAGCCCATCGCCGTTCATGTCCGCGAGCTGCACGTCCGGATCGCTCAGCTGCACCGGCGTCGCGCTCCACGGCACGCACGTGCGCACCGGATCGGTCGACAGATTCCCGAGCACCGGTGAGCTCCAAGAACCGTGCCCGAATTGCCCGTCTCCCTGCGGCATGCGCCCGAGCGAGAAGAACGTCTGGTACTCGGTGCCCGTGCTCACCACCAGATCCACGAGCCCGTCCCCGTTCACGTCGAGCACCTTCGTGTTCAGCGTGTCTTTGCCGAAATCAATCTTGGGATTTTGCCCCGACGCGGTCGTGACCGCGCGACCGACCCAGCTCCACGACCCGGCGCTCAACGTCGGCGTGTAAATCGCGTACGTCTTCACCGCCGGCATATGCAAGAGATCGATCGTGCCGTCGCCGTCCAGATCGAGCCCCGCCAGATTCAAATTGCGGAACGTGAGCGTGGTCGCGTTCGCGCCCAGCACGCCCTGTACGTGCATGACCTGCGCCTTACCGAACGAGTCCGCCGTGCCGCCCTGCGCGTTGAAGAAAACGCCGTGACCGTTGCTGTACGTGCCCGGATCGGTCACCAGCACGTCCGGGAGCCCGTCCGAGTTGATGTCGTACAGATCCGTGAGCTCTTCATCCACCGAGTTCGGCGGGCTCGAGCTCACGTTGTGCAGCGTCTCGTTGATCGCCTCGTAGCCCGGCAAATCCGCGGAGCCTTCGACGTGCGTGTAGCCGAACGTCATCGCGGGCAACATCGGGCAAGCCGCGCCGGCCGGCAGCGTTTGCGAGTTGTCCTCGGCAGGTGCACTCCCCTCGTCCCCCGAACAACGCCCTTCCACCTGCACGCTCGAGAGCAACGACGCGTGCCCCGACTCGTAACTCAGGTGATAGCGGTGCACCTGCCGGCGCGTGCCGGAAGAGCCGTCCGTGAACGTCTGACTCGCGACATCCACCCCTGTGAGCCGCAGATTCTGCTCAATCGGAAACCCCGCGCGATACGACACCGTGGGATCGGTGCGCTGCTCATAACTGAGGTGCGTGTGATGCGCGAACTGCGACGTCACGTTCGTGGTCGGGTTCGACGCGGGCGGCGTATCGAAAATATCGCTCACATACAGCGAGCCTCCGTCGCTCAAGTACTTGTAAATAACGACGTTGAACGGCGTCACGGCACCCGAGCTCGGATTCGCCGCGCCGTACGTGTCGTATTGCCGCGCCAGATACCAGCGATACACCTCGGTCGAGTCGTTCGGATTGCTCTCGAGCGCGCCCGTGTCCGAGCTCCCGTCGAGCGGCACCCCGAGCTCCATCGTGACGCCGCTCTTGTCCTGCACGCGCCACGTGAGGTGATTGCTCGCAAAGAAAAACCGCAAATACGAGCCCTCCACCCGCGGCCGAAAGTACATCGACCCCGGCGCCCACACCGGCATGACCTCGCCCGCCGGCAGCGCCGAATTGCCGTCACTGCCGTTACAAACCCCGCCGTCGCCCACCACACAAATCGGCACCAGCTCCTGCCCACCGTTGAACACGAACCGATCCTGATTGATGTCGAACGCCGTCCCATCCTTGTACGAAGGCAACCCACGATCCGTCTGCCGCGCAATGAACGGCACACCCACACTCCAGCCAACCCCCGCCTCCCCAAACCCGCCCGACGAAGAGTAAGAGAGCGCAAGTGACGGCTGCGCGCCACCCCGCGCCTTCGGCAACGCAAACGGCACACTAAACGTCGCAATCCCCGTCGAAAGCTGCGCCGAAAAACTCTCCCCCATCCCCGCAATCTTCCCACTCCCCTGCGGCAACGAAATCGCC
>DASXKQ010000254.1:0-30559 GCA_036496745.1 Polyangiaceae bacterium | reverse complement strand
CGTCGCCGCTCGTCCTCGCGATCCCGTTACCGATAGGCATCAGTTTTTTCACGTTCGAGTCGATGAGCTACGTGATCGACGTCTATCGCGGTGAAATCGAGCCGCAGCGGAGCTACCTCGAGTACCTGACTTTCGTGGCGTTCTTTCCGCATCTGGTTGCAGGCCCGATCGTGCGGCCGAAGGCGCTCCTACCGCAGCTGGCTGAGTCGGCGGCGTGGGACGGTGAGCGAGCGAGCCGATCGCTGCTCCTGATTGGCACCGGCCTGTTCAAGAAAATCGCGATCGGGGACTACTTGGGCAGCAATCTGGTCGATCGCGTATTCGACGCACCGACGCAGTACTCCGCGCTCGAATGCTACGTAGCGGTGCTCGCTTACGCGGTGCAGATCTATAGTGACTTCTCCGGCTATACCGACATCGCGATTGGCTCGGCCGGGCTGCTCGGCGTGCACTTCCCGGACAACTTCGACGCGCCCTACATAGCGCACGACATTGTTGATTTTTGGCGACGCTGGCACATTTCCCTCTCTACCTGGCTGCGTGACTATTTGTACATCCCGCTCGGCGGCAATCGGCGAGGTCGCGCGCGTACCTATTTCAACTTACTCGCCACGATGCTGCTGGGTGGGCTCTGGCACGGCGCTAACTGGACGTTCCTGGTTTGGGGCGGATTGCATGGCGCGGCCCTCGCCGTGAATCGTGCGTGGCGTGAACTAAAGTCGCGAGAGCGCCCCAGGGCTTGGTGGGGGCATGCTGCTGGTGTCGTCGTCACCTTTCACTTCGTGCTCTTCGCGTGGATTTTTTTCCGCGCCGACAGTCTGCGCTCGGCGCGCATTCTCCTCGGCGAACTGGCGACTCTGACCACGTATCATCCGAATCTCGACGGGCGTGTGCTCGGCATCCTGGCCTTGGGGCTCGCTCTGCATCTGCTGCCGACGCGCTTCGAAACCGCGGCTCGCCAGCGCTTTACCGCGCTGCCAGCGGCCGCTCAGGGGGTCGTTCTGTTTGGCCTCATGCTCACCGTGCGACACATGGCGAGTTCCGAGGCGGTTCCGTTCGTGTACTTTCAATTCTAGACAGGACGTTCTACGACCTTGGGCAAGTGGCGGACGCGACAGAATCACCCCCCGACCCGGCTCCGCGGCCGCCCGACGAAGGCCCTGTCGAGCGCCCGCAGTTCCTGATCAAATTTCCAGATCATCCGGAACTGACGCGACTCGCACGCGCGTTCGAAGCCGGTAACTACGCTGAAGTACGACGCGCGGCGCCAGCGCTGCTCGATAGTGACAACCCGGCCGTACGGAGAGCCGCGCGCGAATTGCTCAAGCGAATCGACCCTGATCCGCTGATGAAATACCTACTACTGCTCGCGATTTCTCTGTTTGTGCTGGTAGTCTGGTACACCTATGGCACTCACGCGCACTGAGGACGGGAGTTTCAGGATGCCTTGGATTCGCCGCTTGCCGCTCGCTTTGGCGCTGGCACTCGCCGCATGCGCGAAGAAGCCCCCCGCTGAAAGCCCCGCCACGCAACCGGGTGGGCAGCTCAGCATCGAACGTTTGCTGCCGCTCCAGCAAAATACGGTCTTCATGTACGAAACCTTCAGCCAGGAAACGAACGAGCACGGCATCGCCGTATACGAGGTCACCCGTCCGCGTGCGACTCTCGCCGAGCTGCGTCTCGCCGGGCAAATCAAGAAGCGATATTACGTGGGTCCTGACGGCTTGAAGAGCCCGACCGGAGGTTTCCTGCTCAAGGCGCCGATCGCGGACGGCGCGGAGTGGCAGGGCGAAGACGGCAAGGTGCAGGTCACCGCCATCAACGAACACATCCAGGTGCCCGCGGGCGATTTCAGCGGCTGTGTCCGTACTGTCGAGCAAGCGGATACCGCCAACGCATCACGTAAGATGACGACTGTGTTCTGTCCGGGCGTGGGCATGACCTGGTTTCAATTGGAGGGGCAGATCAACGGTCAACCGATGCTCGAGCGCCTGAGTCTGAAGTCATTCGGACCGCGCTTCGTGGCGGGACCGCCTCAGGGCATCTAGTCCGTCTCTAACCGGCGTCGGCTTCGCTCAGGGGAATCGTGACGTCGAGCGGGCACGAGGATGCTAGGGGCGTGAGATCTTGCGTTGTTGGCGCGAGCGACGTGGCCGCGATGTCGAGCGTTGCAGGGCCGCCGGTCCACAGCTCGCAACGGAGCGCGTCCGCGCTACTCGGTGCAGCACCATCGGCGACCGTGATCACGCCGCCGTCGAGCGCCGCGGTTCGGCAGAACAAGACCTGCTGCGTGCCGCTCTGATTCAGTCGATATTCCTCCGTGCTCGAGCCACCATAGTGCAGCGTCACCGTCAGGTCCGCCGGCAGGGCTTTGCCAGTAGGAGCGGTGATCAACACGACGAAATTGGGATGCGCGGCGACACATTGATCGCGGCGTCGGTCAGGCCCGCAGCCTGCAAGCAATACGAGCGCGCCCACCACCAACGATGACCAGACCCGACGATTCAGGAACACGGAAATTCCTCATATCGCGATTCGTGAGAACCCGCAAAGCGCGGAGGTTCGTGAGCGCTCTGCGGCGGCTATCGGGAACACAAAAGGCAAAAGGCGGGTCCCTGGTGAAGGGAGCCCGCCTTTCGCTACGGCGTAGCTTCTTCGATCAGAAGTCGCCGCCGCCCATGCCGCCGTGCGAGTGACCGCCGCCGGCAGGAGCCTTCTCTTCTTTCGGCTTCTCGGCGACGAGCGCCTCGGTGGTGAGCATCAGGCCCGCCACGCTTGCCGCGTTCTGGAGCGCCGAGCGTACGACCTTCACCGGGTCGATCACGCCCATGGCGACCAGATCGCCGTACTCGCCCGTGCCGGCGTTGAAACCAAAGTTGCCTTTGCCTTCCTTGACCTTCTGCACGACGATCGAGCCTTCTTCACCCGCGTTTGCCACGATCTGGCGCAGGGGTTCTTCGATGGCTCGGCGGATGATACGCACGCCCACGGACTGCTCGTCCGAGAGCTTCAGGGCGTCGAGCACCGATTGCGCGCGTAGCAGAGCCACGCCGCCGCCGGGGACGATGCCTTCTTCCACCGCAGCGCGCGTGGCGTGCAGCGCGTCTTCCACGCGGGCCTTCTTCTCCTTCATCTCGGTTTCGGTGGCCGCGCCGACCTTGATCACCGCGACGCCGCCCACGAGCTTCGCCAGGCGTTCCTGGAGCTTCTCGCGGTCGTAGTCACTGGTGGTGTTCTCGATTTGGTTGCGGATCTCCTGCTGGCGACCCTTGATCTTGTCCTTCTTGCCAGCGCCGTCGACCAAGGTCGTGTTGTCCTTGTCGATCTTGACGCGCTTGACCTGACCGAGATCCGTGATCGTTACGTTTTCGAGCTTGAGCCCGAGCTCTTCCGCGATGACCTGGCCGCCGGTGAGGACGGCGATGTCCTTCAGCATCTCCTTGCGGCGATCGCCGAAGCCCGGCGCCTTGACGGCCGCGCAGGTGAGCGTGCCGCGCAGCTTGTTCACGACCAGGGTCGCGAGCGCTTCGCCTTCGATATCCTCGGCGATGATCAAGAGCGGCTTTTGTTGCCGCGCGATTGCTTCCAGCACCGGAAGCAGATCCTTCATGTTGGAGATCTTCTTTTCGCTGAGCAGCACGTAGGCGTCTTCGAGCGAGGCCTCCATGCGCTCGGGATCCGTCACGAAGTACGGCGAGAGGTAGCCGCGGTCGAACTGCATGCCCTCGACCACGTCCAGCGTCGTCTCGGCGCTCTTCGCCTCTTCGACGGTGATCACGCCCTCTTTGCCGACCTTTTCCATGGCTTCGCTGAGTAGCTTGCCGATGGTGGTGTCGCCGTTGGCGCTGACCGTACCGACCTGTGCGATCTCGTTCGGATCCTTGGTCGACTTGGCGTTCTTCTTCAGCTCTTCGGTGATGACGTCGACGGCTCGTTCGATACCGCGCTTGATCTCCATCGGGCTGTGGCCGGCGGCCACCAGCTTGGAGCCCTCGCGGAAGATCGCTTGAGCGAGCACGGTGGCGGTGGTGGTTCCGTCGCCGGCGACGTCGCTGGTCTTCGACGCAACTTCGCGCACCATCTGGGCGCCCATGTTCTCGAACTTGTTCTCGAGCTCGATTTCCTTGGCCACGGTCACGCCGTCTTTGGTGACGGTTGGTGAACCGAAGCTCTTCTCGATCACGACGTTGCGGCCCTTGGGACCGAGCGTAACCTTCACCGCGTCAGCCAGCGCGTTCACGCCGTTGAGGATGAGGTTGCGTGCAGCTTCTTGATAAACGATTTCCTTGGCAGCCATTTTCGTAGTTCTCCTCTAAATCACTTTTCGATGACGCCGAGGATGTCGTCCTCGCGCAGAATCAGATGCTCTTCGCCGTCCAGCTTGACCTCGGTGCCCGAGTACTTGCCGAACAACACGCGATCGCCGGCCTTGATGTCGAGCGAGCGAACTTTGCCGTCTTCCAGAACCTTGCCGTTGCCGACGGCGATTACTTCGCCCTCGATCGGTTTCTCCTTCGCGGAGTCGGGGATGATGATCCCGCCCTTGGTCTTCTCTTCCTCTTTCACGCGCTTGACGATCACGCGGTCTTGCAGCGGTCGGATTTTCGTAGCCATCTCTGTGGTCTCCCGGAGGGGTTATCGGTTCTCGCGTGCGCCGTCTTTGGTGAGTCCAGCGGAGACACCGGGCTCATCACCCGTCCTCTGCGCTAGCCTTTCCCGTCGCTGACGGTTGCTTAAACCTCTGAATTAGCTAGTGAAACCGCATTAGCACTCACCTTGGGCGAGTGCCAACAGGCGCACGCAAGGTAGCCAGCCACCACGGACTGTCAAGGCGGTGACCGTACGAAAACGGACGATTGGCGGATCGCACGCGCCGCGGCGTTGGCAGCCGTCCACGCCGAGTGCTGGAAAAGCGAGGAAGCACTGGGCGCCTGTGTAGGGATCGGACTCGTTTGGAAACCTAGACGCGCTACTCTGAAGAGCAGGCTTGTCCGGTTCCTGTTTGGTGTTCGGTGTCGATGAGCGCGGCTATGGCCGTGCGAAGGCCGGTGTCACCTCTCAGCGTGAATCCCTGATGGAAGGAGTCTTGCATGGGTCAAGATGTGTCCAGTGTTCATGTTGAGATCGATCTGGCCAGCGATCTCTACACGTTCTTCGAGGGTTTGATTGACGACGCGCTTCGAACCCATGGCTTCGAAGCCACGGAGGCGTCCGAGCGCTACGTGGCCGGGCTGCTCGCAGACTACGCCAAGCCCGCGCCGCTCGATGCCGAGACGCTCGAGCGCCCGCTGACGTTACTGCTCGACGAAGCGTTGCACTCCGTGGGGCGAGAACGCTTTGACCGATTGCGGTCGCTCGGTGACGGTGTGCTCTACACGAGCGGCTTTTTCGCGGAGCACTTGAGTACGCGCGGCGTCGAGCTGCGCTACGTGCGTGATCTGGGTGCGCGAGCCTACGACGGCGCGGCCAGTATGCTGCGGCACGGCGGCGGAGACGCGGGCGCGGCGCCAGACGTGTTTCGTGAGCTCGCGGACAACTTTGCCATGTTTGCGGACGTGGTTGCTCGCGTGGCCGACGTGCTTCAGGCGAACTCCGCACACATATCGGATCGCGAGGTGGTTAGGCTCTACGAGCGTTGGCTGCGCACGGGCTCATCGCCGCTGGCCGCGGCGTTGGCGTTTCGCGGCGTGACTCCACAGCGCGGCCAAGGCGGCGTGCATTGAGCCGCGCCCGCTCGCGTGAGCTGCGGCGAATTCAGCGCGAACTCGAGCGATTCTACGGGTTGGAGCGGGCTCCCGACGTGACCCGCTTCGTGCGCGAAGGCGAGCGCGGCTCCCGTGAAGTCGTGCTCGTGCGCGAGCTCGACGCCGAGCTCGAGATTGGCCTCGTGCTTCCACCGGAGTCACGCTCACTCGCTGCGACGCCTTTCGGTGATCTGTGGTTGCAGGCCGTGGAAGGGGTGAGCCACTTTCTCTATCTCGTGGAGCGCGCGCGCGTGTCTTTGCCCACCACCCGACTCGAGCTCGAGCTCCAAGCGGAAGTCGACAAGTTCGTGGTCGTCTCCCGGCGAGTGGTAGGACGTGTGGAGGCTCGCGTTCGCCGTTTGTTCGAGGACATACGCTTCACGCACGCCGCGGGCAGTGAGGACGGCGAGCGTTATCGTTTGGCAAACAGTTTGGCGGCGCGCTTCGTGATGCGCACCGTGGCGGGGCGAGATCTCAACGTCGTGCAGAGCCGCTTGCGCCGCTTTTACCGCGCCGGCCAGACCGAGAAAATCAGCTTGGCGCGCGCCGCCTAGCCTGGCAGCCGTCGGAAGGACGTTCAGAGTCGACAGCGAGCGATGAGCTCGGCGGCGGTCGGGTGCTCGTTCACGCCGGCGAGCAGCTCGTCCGCGGGCGCGTGGCCACGTGCGATGAGCTCCGAAAGTGGCGCCAAATGCACGCGTTCGTCATTGCCGGAAGAGTCGAGTCGCCGACGGCGAGCGAGCCCGCCCTCCGCGATTTCGACGAGGCGCTCCGCAAGCCGACGGGTAGGTCGAGCCCCGATACTCGTCTCCAAGCCATGCCGAACGAGATCCATGCGCGCCAGCTCGATCGCTTCGAGCGGTTGATCGAGCGCAAAAGCGTGACACTCTGCCAGGGATTGCTCATCGTAAAGCAACCCGGTGAGGAGCGCGGGCACTGCGGCACCGAGTCGGGCCGGCAAGCAATCGCAACAGCGCACCTCGAGCGTGTTCTTCAGGCGCACCTCCGGGAATAGCGTATTGAGGTGCAGTTTCCAGTCAGCAAACGTGGCGCGTTCGCCCTGGTAGCCGTGCGCCAAAAAATCGCGAAAAGTCTGGCCGGTGTTGGCGATCGCGCGCTCCCCGCGCTTGACGAGGAACATGCCGGCGTCGAGCGCCCACTCGGCGTAGTCCGAGTAGCCCGGGTGCTCTTTGCGCAGCAGCTCGGGCAATAGTCCCGAGCGAGCTGGGTCCATGTTGAGCCACACGTAGCCCCGACGGCTCTTGAAGCCCGCTCGTGCGCCTTCGGCAAACGGTGAGTTCGCGGTGAGCGCGTTGATCAACGGTGAAAGCCGCAGCATGGCGACGAGCTTGATCATCGCGTCGCTCTCGTTCGAAAAGTCGAAATTGGCTTGTACCGTGGCGGTGCGTTGCATCATGTCGTGCGCGCCGCGGCCACGCGTCGGCAGGTACTGGCGCATGATCGCGTAGCGCTGTTTGGGCACCCACGGCAGCGCGTCCAAGTGAGCTAGCGGCTGAAAGCCGACGCCGAGCCAGGTCAGCTCGAGCTCTCGCGAGATGGGAGACAGCTCCGCAAAGTGCTGATCGAGTTCTGCTCGAACCGCGTGAATGTCCGGTAGCGCAGCCCCGCTAAGCTCGAGCTGTGCGCCAGGTTCGAGGGTGATGGACGCGCCGGCACGCCGCAGGGCGATCGTAGGACCATGGGCGCTTTCACGCTCGGGTTGCCAACCGAGTTCTGTCAGCCGCACGAAAATCGCGGTGACGCCGTGTTCGTAGTCGAGCGGCGCGAGCGTCCTCTCGTGAACGGCGAATTTTTCTGCTTCCGCACCGATCAGAAACGCCGTGGGGGGCTTTTCTGCTTCGTGGAAGATATCGAGCAGATCGGCTTTGCTCCGCAGCGGACGCGAATCTTCGGATACCTCGGCCATGAGATCGGCGGATGTCTACCAGTTTCCTGGCTCGCCATCGAACCCCGTGTCGGAGGCTCGGGCCGGCATGGAAGGGTGGAGCGAGCCCAGTGCGAGCGCCAGCGCCCGCGTATGCGCTTCCGTCGTGCCGGCGCCGCTGCCGATCACGCGGGCGCCACCTATGCTGAGATCGAGTGCGCGCTCGGCCCAGCGCTCGGGGTCGGAATGCGAGTCATCGAAGCCGCGCACGCTGGCCTCACTGCCCGCGAGAAATACGCCCGGCGCGACACCGTGTTGTTCTAGCGCAGTACGAAATTGCTCGAGCGCATGGAGGCCGAGATTCACGTGAGGCACTTCAAACAACACTGCGGTTGCGCCGGCATCGGCGAGGGCAGCCACGAGCTCGGTGGGGTTGAGCAACACGGCGTCGTCCGCCGCGCTACATTCCACGACGGCCCAGGTTGGCAGTTCGGTGCGAGCCGCGGCGACCACGGCTGCCATCAAGCCCAAGCGCGAGCCTTGTCCGCGCGTGAGCAAGAGTTCGCAACCGGCGGCCGCTAGGCGCTCGGCGTGCTCGGTCAGCTCTTCATGCAAGCGATCTGCGGCAACCGGGCTCACCATGTCTGATCCCAATACGCCCGCGATGGCAACGGGTTTCCCAGTCTCTGATGCAGCCTCGAGTGCGAGCTCGACCGCGCGTCCGGTGAGCTGCGCCGCCCGGTGCTGCATGCCGACCTCGGCCAGCGCGCGGGGCGTCGTATCTGCGGTCAGCGCGGACACGACGTCCACACGGCTCATGATTTCCGTCCGGTAGTGCGCGAGCACCTCCTCAGGATGCTCGCGCAAGAGCAAGCCGAGGGCACCTGGTGAGTCCAGGGCGAGCCCACGAGCCCGAAAGGACGCACAGGTGTCCGAATCGACGACAATCGGTCGACCAGTGACTAACCGATGGCGGATCCGCTCGAACGTCATGGCAGAGCGAACGAGCTTAACACTACTTTTTGCCGGAGGTCGGTGAAGGCTGGCCCGGGGGAGCGCCCGCGGGTACTCCCTCTTTTGCCGGCACTTGGGTCGCGAGCAGCGCCGGGAGCGCACGTCGCACGTCTTCTTGAGTCAGTGGATCCTGAGTGGCGCGTTCGACCTGCGCGCGGCCGACATCGCCGCCGATGCGTAGCAAGGTCGCTGCAACCGAGAGCACGGCTTGCACGAGTGAGTCGTCGTCGGCCGTGGCGCGGTATAGCGCGAAGAAGGTGCGCAGATCATCGAGCTCCGCTGGACTCGCGAGTTTTTTCAAAGCGCGCGCAGCGCGAGCCACGTCATCGGTCGAGTCGGACGGATCATTCAGGTGCTTGGCGAGCAGCGGCGCGGCACGCATTTCTCCGCTCGCGGCCAGCGCGTCGGCAAGGGGTCCGACGGGTGGCGGGAGTTCGCCCGAGACGAAATCAAAATGATGCTCGAGGGCGGCGAGCATGTAGTCGGCCCCCACCGCGCGGCGAGCCAACAAATTACGCGCTTCCGTGCGCAACTCGCCAGGTAGGCGCGGGCTGCTCGCCAGGTCGATCAGCGATTTGGTGACGATTGGATCCGCTTGTCTGCCGAGCTCCGTGAGCAAATAGCGTTGCGCAACGGCCATGTCTGGCGTCAGCACGTCTAGTGCCGCGCTGAGCTGTTCGACCAATGGCGGCGCGGGTGCGCTCGCCTGCGAGACCCGCCCGCTGCCCGCATCGATGGAGCAAGCCGTGATCTTTTCGCCGAGCTCGAGCTTTTTGCCTTCGCCGCCGTCTTGATCGAAGGACCAGACGGTGCCCGCCCCATCGCAGAAATAAAAGCCGGCAGGAGCAGCGGCGCCGCCCACGACGTCTGCGGGCACCACGCGCACCCAGCGCAGCGCGCTCGTGTTTGCGTCGAGGCCGAAGATCACCCGAAAGTAGCTAGCGGCGAACGTGCCGCCACCGAACGTCAAGCCGGTGTCTTTCGTCGCGGGTGCTGCATAGATGCGAATCTTGGTGCGCGCATCGCCTTGAGGGAGGGAGTCTGTTTCGCCGCTGCCGAGCCATTCCGGATTTCCAGGCAACGAAAGCGGAGGCAAGGCGATCGCGACGGCTTGATTCGTGCGCGCCAGGCTGATTTTGTCATCGAAGCGCGTGAGCGCGCGTTCACCGAAGTAAATCTCACCGCCGAAATTGACGGCTTGGCTGGTCTGCTCGCGAAACAGTACCCGACCCGAATCGCGGCCCGAATCGAGTTCGATCGCGCTCACGTATTGATGGCTCCACGGAACGAATGCGATTCCGCCGCGAACCGCCGGATGTCCAAGCGGCGTGGCAGATTCGAGCGTGGACAGCACGGAACCGGACTTCGACACGCCGATCACGCGATAGGTGTCCGGCCCAGCCAGCACGAGTACCGAGCGTTCGCCGTCGTTGGCAGCGCCGCGCAGTCTGAGCCCACCGCTGGCCACGCTCCAGGCCTTGTTGCCGCTCTGGGCGTCGAGCGCGACGATCTGATCGCCCTCTGCGACGATCACCAACGGCCCTGCGATTTGCGGCAGTGACCCGAGCGCTGCCGCGTGCGACCAGCGAGCTCCGGTGTCGAGAGTGACGGCTAGCAGACCCCGCTCCGTCAGGCCGACTGCAACGCTGGCATTCGGCGTCTTGGGAGCGGCTTGCAGACGAGCCTCGAGCTGGCCGATCGAGGCGCCGTGGTCGTCTTGCCAGTTCGTGGAGAATACATCGTCACCGCGCGCGCGCGCTGCGGCGCAACCGTTCACAGCCAGGCACAGGACGAGTCCGCCCAGGAGCGCGCGCGTCATTCTCCGTCTCCAGACACGGCGTGCCCATGCAACGCGGCGTCGATCGCGCGGCGCACTTTTTCGCTGCCGTTCTTCGGATACGAAGTGAGCGCCGTCTGCAGAAGTTCGTTGGCTGCGGAGGTGGCCAACAAGCGCAAACGCTCGATCGCCTCGAATTTGACCTTCTCCGGCACCTCGGGCGTCGGGCGCAGAAGCAGCGGCAAGAAACCACTCTGCATCGTGTCGAACGGGAGCTTTCCGAGCAACGCTAGAAATTTTTCGCAGTCGCCAGCCTCGCAGAGCGTGCCGATCGCTCCCGCCGCCTCCGGTACGTTGCGAGGCAGTACCACGAATAGGTCGGGCACGGCCTCGCGCACGCCGAGTGCGCCCAAGCCGTCTGCGGCGACACCGCGCAACGCCGGATCGCTTCCACGCAACGCTTGTCGCAACGCCTTGACTGCCGGCGCCCCTTTCGTTCGAATCAGGGCCTGCACCGCGGCGCGACGGACTTCAGCGTTGCGATGCATGACGTACGGCGCGATCGTCGCGCTCGACGATTCCTTGGCGAGCGCGCCCGACACGCCGAGAGCTCGCACCAGAATCTTGGGGCTCGCGCCGCGCCCGAGCAATGCAACGACTAGTGGTACGGCGGCAACGTCGGCACTCGATTCGACCTCGCCGAGCGCGCCCAGAGTGCGTGCTTCGTCCCCACTCTCGAGAGCGGTCTTGAGCGCCGCCAGATCGACGTGTGCGTGGGTCGGGGCGGCCGGGGCCGCGGCCACGGAGCTCACGAAGAGCAGAGTGATGATGCCGACCTGCTTGAGCATAGAAGTATCTGGCCCTGATTGGCCTCGGACTTTGGCACGAGCAGATCGCGATCGTCGAGAGTAGAATCGCGCCCAGGAGCCTCCCTTTGGATTTGCCGGCGATCGAGCTCGAACTGATTGAAGACATTTCACCGAAACACGCCGACGGATTTCTCCGGCTCGTCAGGCGCCGCTACCGCGCTCGCTACCCCGACGGTACCGAAAGTGAACCGTTCGTTTACGACGCGGTGGATCGGCCAGCGCTGGACGCGGTGGTGATGGTCGCGCACTTTCGCGATACTTCGCGAGTACGGCACATCTATCTCCGCAGCGGGCTACGCCCGCCGCTGACCTTGCGCACGCGCGAGAAATCTCCGCTGCCTAACGAGCGGCGCGACGGCGGCTTGTGGGAGCTGCCGGCGGGTTTGGTCGAGCCGAGCGAGCAAAGCCAAGACGGTCTCCGACGCGCGGCTCAGCGGGAGATTGCCGAGGAGCTGGGCTTCGACGTGGAGCTCGCCGCGTTACGGGAGCTTGGGCCGAGCACATTTCCGGCGCCGGGCATCATCGCCGAGCGGCACTTCTATTTCGAGGTGGAGGTCGAGCCCGGTCGTCGGCGAGCTCCAGATTTGGATGGGTCAGCGCTCGAACACTTTGGCGTCGTCATCGCCGTCTCGCTGCAGGAGGCGTTGAACAAGTGCCGTTCCGGGCAGATCGAGGACGCCAAGACCGAGCTCGCACTGCGGCGCTTAGTGGAGCGGTTCGCATGAGCGGACCGCGCATCGTGGTAGTCGCCAAGCGCACCGCGTATCGGCGCCACGTCGAGGAGGAGCACGATCCACGCGCCCGCGAGCTTTTGAAGCGTCGCGATCCGACGGTCGCGACGTGGATAGCCGCGCATCGCGAGCACGAACGCACGCTCGAGGAGGTCGAGCGCGTACTCGACGAGCTCGGCGCCAAGACGCTCGTGATCGAGCGGGCACACGCCGCCTTCGACACATCGGACGCTGCGCTCGTGATCGCGGTAGGCGGCGACGGGACCCTGCTCGCCGCGTCGCACAACGTTGGTAGCGTGCCGATTCTGGGCGTCAATAGCGCACCCGCACATAGCGTTGGCTTCTTTTGCGCCGTGACGCGCAAGACGTTCCGCGTTCACCTGCAACGTGCGCTCGATGGTCGACTCACCAGCGTCAGCCTCATGCGCATGCGCGTGACGTTGAATGGGCGCTTGCGGAGCAAGCGCGTGTTGAATGAGGCGCTCTACTGCCATTCGTCCCCGGCGGCGACTTCACGCTATATCCTGCGCTTGGGCCGCTTGCGCGAAGAGCAGCGCTCGAGCGGTTTTTGGATTGGACCGCCTGCCGGCTCGACCGCGGCCCAACACTCTGCCGGTGGTCGCGTGCTTTCGCTCGCGTCGAGCAAGCTGCAACTGATAGTGCGAGAGCCGTACGCACCCTCCGGCACGAAGTATCGTTTGCTGCGAGCGCTGGTCGAACCAGGGCAAGAAGCAGTCGTGCAAAGCAAAATGGACGACGCTTCGCTCTATCTCGACGGTCCGCATCGGAGCCTGACGGTTCGCCTCGGCGACACGGTCGCGTTTGCGGCGTCGGATGAGCCCCTGACGGTACTCGGACTTCGTCGCAGGCAGTCCCGCTGAGCGGCGCCGTGCGTAGCGCTCTGACCCGGTGCGCGGGACAACCTGCTACGCACGACCTACGCGGAATTTTTCGGACCTTGGGCGTAGGAGGCTCGGGCGAGCGGCCGTCGGAAGTGCGGCGGCCATGATCCCGGAGCTTCAAAGCGGAGTACGAAACGGCGTTGCCTTCGTCGCCTTGGAGTCGGGCAGCACTTGGCATTGGGGCTGGGCACTCGCGCACCAGCTAGGCTTTCAGGACTGTGTGATCGTTCAGCAGCTCGAAGAGCCGCCGGCCGAGTTCGAGCGCCGCACGCAACGCGCCCTACGCGGCATCAGCGTCGGAGGTGGGCGCCTCGGAGTCGCGGTGCTTTGCACGCGCGCGGAACTGAGCGCCAAACTCGTGACAGGCCGCTACCTGCTCGCGCGGCTGATGCTCGGCTACGTCGCGGCCAATTGTGCCTCGTTGGTGCTCACCGCGCCGGATACCATCTGGGGCATGCGCGGGCACTTGAGCGCGCTCGCCGAGGCGCTGCGCGAGAACGTATCACCGCTCGTGCCCATCAAGGTCGAGCTGTTCGCGCAAGCGAGCTAGGGCGCGTGCGCCGCAGCACCAGCGCTCGGGCGAACCGTGCGATCGCTCTCGCCGCGTCCATACGCGTCGAAGAGTCGCCCCCACTGCGTACTCTTCTTCCAGTCCTCGAAGACCTGGCTGTCCTTGCGGGGCCAACGATAATAGTCGTGGTACGCCTCGCTGCCGAAGATGAACGCGTTGACCAGTGGCGTGTGGAAGAAGAGCTTCTGGAACTTCTTGAGCGGCCCGAACCAGAGCGCGTCGCCCACCATGCTGGCCGCGTTGTCGCCCACGGAAAATCCCCAGCTCTCGCCGGAGATGTCCGCGCCCACAACCTCGATATCCCGCGGATCACCGACGCCCAGGCCGTCGTCGTGCGCTACTTTGATGTACTCGAGGCTCATCGGGTCGAAACCCATCATCTTGGCGGCGACAGCGTCGATCGCCACCTGATCGGCGCTCGCGAGCATGTAGTCCTTGATCACCGGGAACATCGTGCGCGGACCGGGCCCGTTGCCCGCCGTCGTGCCGTCCATGATCGCGAAGAGGCCTGTGTGGATCTCTTTCTGAATCGCCAACAGATCGACGAGGGTGCGATGAATCCAGCTGTGTGTGTAGTGTCGCTTGGTGCTGAGTAAGCCACCAAAGGCGTTTTTCATGGCGCCGGTGGTTGTCGTGTAGATGTGACACTTGACCGTGGGCAGGTGCAAAATATTCTTGCCGAAGAAGTAGTCCGGGATCTTCACGCCTTCCGGAAATATGTCGTGCAGTACGTGCAAGCGCGCTTTGGGGCGGAATTCGACCCACTTCATGTCCTCGTCCTTGAAGTTGTAGAGCACGGGGATCTGGTAGCGCTTGAACAGCGGCAAGTAGTGATTCAGGTCCTCGCCTTTGAACGCGTTGGTCACGACCGTCTTGTTTTGCACGCAGCTGATGTCCGCGTAGCCGGCGTTCTTGAGCGCGACTATCGTTCCCTCCATCTGCCAAGGCGTGGAGTTGGCTCCCGGGAACGGATAGTGCCAGGAAATATTGTCTTTCAGGATCGTGGTCGCGTTCTTGTCGAGCGCGTCCTTCATGCCCGCGAGCTCGCACAGTCGCTCGATGTCTTGCAGAATGGTTTCGGGTTTGACCTTGAGAACCGCGACTTTGGCTTTGGACATGCCCGTTTCTTAGCGACGCCGAGCCGGTCGCGCAACCGATCAACCGAATCTCCACGCGCTCTCCACAAACGCTGAAAAGGCCGCGCGATCCAAGATCGGCGGCCCTTTCGCAGCGTCCTACGGCGCTGCTCTGTGGAGCGTCGCTCAGGCGCGCTTCGCGAACGGCGTGCGGCCCGAATAGACTTGCTCGTCCCCGAGTTCGTCGGCGATCCGCAAGAGCTGATTGTACTTCGCGATGCGATCGCTTCGACTCAAGCTGCCGGTCTTGATCTGTCCGGCGTTGGTCGCCACGGCCAGGTCCGCGATGAAAGCGTCTTCCGTTTCGCCCGAGCGATGCGAGATGACCGAGGTGTAGCCGGCCGTAGTGGCCAAGCGAATCGTATCCAGCGTCTCGGTCAGTGATCCGATCTGATTGAGCTTGATCAGGATCGAGTTGGCCGTTTTCTTCTCGATACCGCGCGCGAGTCGCTCTTTGTTGGTCACGAACAGGTCATCGCCCACGAGCTGCAGCTTGCTGCCAAGCTTGTCGGTGATGAGCTTCCAGCCGTCCCAATCGTCCTCGGCGAAGCCGTCTTCGATCGTGACGATCGGGTACTTTTCGGCGAGCTTGACGTACACCTCGGCGAGCTCGGCAGAGGTGTGAGGCTTCTTGTCCCAAGTGTACTTGCCGTCCTTGTAGAACTCGCTGGCCGCCGCATCGAGCCCGATCGCAATTTGCTCGCCTGCTTTGTAGCCAGCTGCTTCGATCGCCGAAAGAATGCGCTTGATCGCGTCCTCATTGGAGCCGAGGCGCGGGGCAAAGCCGCCTTCGTCGCCGACGGCGGTGGTGAGCCCTTCCTTCTTCAGGATCGACTTCAGGTTGTGGAACACCTCGGTTCCCGCGCGCAGCGCGTCCGCGAAGCTCGTGAAGCCGAGCGGCACGATCATGAATTCCTGTACCTCGAGCCCGTTGTCCGCATGCGTGCCACCGTTGATGATGTTCATCAGTGGGGTGGGCAGCACGCGCGCTTGCACGCCGCCCAGATAGCGCCAGAGCGGCAGTCCGACGGTGTCCGCCGCGGCGCGCGCGACGGCCATCGACACGGCGAGGATCGAGTTGGCGCCGAGCTTCGACTTGTTCGCCGTCCCGTCGAGCTCGAGCAGACGACGATCGATGCCTTGCTGGTCGAGCGCCGAGAGGCCGATGATCGCCGGGCCGAGCTTCTCGTTTACGTTGGCAACGGCTTGCTTCACGCCCTTGCCCATGAACCGCTTCTTGTCTCCGTCGCGGAGCTCGATCGCTTCATGCTCGCCGGTGGAAGCGCCGCTAGGTACGGCTGCGCGGCCGAAGCCGCTCGAGGTTTGAACTTCGGCTTCGACCGTAGGGTTACCGCGGGAGTCGAGGATTTCACGGGCTGTGACTTGGACGATGTCGGGCATGGTGCGCGCTTATCACAAACCAAATAGTGCGGCGAGCGCTTCGCTCGGCTTTCGCCTCTGCCGGCGCTGAAAAAAATCAGAAACAAGCGTCAGAAGAATGCGCTCGCGCGCCGCTTCTCGCTTTTGCGGCTGAAACCACGTGCTACTTTGTCGGACTTACTCGAGATTGCACACGCTCGAGCGGAGTCTGGAGTCCTCAATGTCGTATCGCTTGGTTATGTCGTTTTGGCCCGCTCTCGGGCTCGCTTGGGTTTTTGCGGCGTGCAGCGCGGGCAGTCCGAGCGCGAACCGTGGCGGCAGTGGCGGCAGTGGCGTCGCAGGGAGCGGAGGCAACGGCGTCGGAGGCAACGGCGTGGCGGGTAGCAGTGTTGCGGGTAGCGGCGGCGGCGGCACTTCTGGAACCGGTGCCGGCGGTGCGCCGTTCGGTGGCTCGGCGGGCGTGGCGGGTGGCTCGGCTTCTGGTTCGGCGGGTGTAAGCGGTGGCAGCGCCGGGTCCGCCGGTATCGGCGGAGGTGGCACGGGTGGCGTTGGCGGTAGCGGCGTCGGTGGCGGCAGCGCGGGGAGCTCGGCGGGTAGCGCCGGGAGCGGAACCGCGGGCAGTACGGCGACGGGCTTCTTCAAGGCCGACTTCGAAACGGACACCGTGGGCATGCAGCCGGCGGGCTTTGGTAACTTTCTCGACTACCAAGCCAACATCATGAATCCGTCGTCGTCCGGCGAGCTCGCTGTGACCGACAGCACACACGTGCACGGGGGCTCGAAGGCCGTTCACATGCACGGCAGTGGGAATCCGGCCTTCTTGACCTACACGCTGCCGTCGGGAACGAATCACCTCTACCTGCGAGCATGGGTGTATCTGTCGCGTCAGCTCGGCGCGAACCCGGACGCGCAGGCGAACCACGAGACGCTCATGGGCATCAACGGTAACCCCGGCGACGTGAACAATCAGGCGCGCTTCGGCGACATCAAGGGCACCATAGGCGTCAACGACTCCAAGACGGACGACATCTCACCGCTCATGGCCCAGTGGCACATGCCGCCGAGTATCCCAGCGACCACCTGGTCTTGCGTGGAGGTCGCGTTCTTCGGCGACACGGCCAACAACGAGATGCACGCGTGGGTGAACGGCACGGACGTTCTAGATGTCACCACCCCGAGCCAGTGGCAAAACAAGGTGAACGGCGCGAGCTGGCTCACCGGCAAGTTCACGCAAGCGATCTTCGGCTGGCAAAGCTTCAGCAGCTACACCGCCGACGTCTGGATGGACGACATCGTCCTGAGCAACAGTGCGATCGGCTGCAATTGACGGCTAGAGCGGCCGACCACCGAGCGACACGGGCGCCGTGATGCCTTCCCAGCCGCGGGATTCGGTAAAAATACGTACGAGCTCCGCGTCGACGTGTCCGTCTTTCACTTCGAAGCCCAGGATATCGAGCGCCTTCTCCACCGGCACCGCGCGCTTGTAAGGACGATCGCTGGCCGTCAAGGCGTCGAAGATGTCGCTGATGCTCATCATCTTGGACTGCAGCGGGATCTCCTCGGCGCGCAGGCGATTCGGGTAGCCCGTGCCGTTGAGGCGCTCGTGGTGCGCGCCCGCAATCAGCGCGACGCGCGAGAATGTCTTGCCCCACGGGATGCGCGACAAGAAGCGGTACGTGTGCGAGACATGGCTGCGGATCTCGTCGAATTCTTCCGGCGTGAGCGAGCCGCGCATCACGCTGAGTGACTTCACTTCTTCGCCGCTCAGCAGCGTGGACATCTCGCCGCTGAGCCGCGCGTAAGTTTGCCTGCCGAGCTCCTCGATGCGCTTGAAATCGCCGGCGGCAAGCACCGTTGGTTCATTCGCTTGCTCGATGACCCGCCACGATTCTTCGATCTCTTGTCGCCGCTCGACGAGTTCGCGATCCAGGTCCAAAAGTTCGCCGGACGCGGCACCGCGCGAGACCGCGTGGAGCTTGCGGGATGCGATGTCGAGCTCGAGCGTCCGGATCACGAAGTCGAAGCGTTGCCTGATTGCGCCAAGCTCGTGCGGAAACAGCTTCTTGGCCTTCACCAGCACGTGTTCGCGCACGCCGATCTTGCCGAAATCGTGGAGCACGGAGGCATATTCGATTTCGCGCAGGTCTTCGCGCTTCCAACGCACCTCGCGATACGGCCCGGTGTCGACGCGCTCCACCGCTTGTGCCAGCGTCACCGTCAGGTCTGCGACGCGCCGCGAGTGTCCGCTGGTGGTCGGGTCCCGCGCTTCGATCGCGTCAACCGACGCCTTCACGAAGCCCTCGAATATTTTGCGGATTTCAGCGTATAAAATCGCGTTTTCGAGGGCGATCCCCGCTTGCGCTGCGAGCGTCGTGACGAGTTGCTCGCTGCGTTCGTCGAATGGAATCACGCCGCGCTCGAAGTCCTCGGGCGTGAGTAACTTTTGCTTGGGTTCACGCTTTTTGTTGATCAGCTGCAGAACGCCGATTACTTCGCCCATGCTGGTGATCAGCGGCGTCACCAACATGCTGCGTGTGCGATAGCCGACCTTCTGATCGAACGAGCGGTCGAAGCCAAACGGTGAGCCCGGCGGCATGTCGTATACGTCTTCGATACTGAGCGTCTTTTGTTCGAGGGCGACATAGCCGGCCATGCTGCGCGTGCTGATCGGCATGGCGAATTCACGAGCGTCGAAGGAGACCGAGTCATTTTGGCTCAGCTTGAAGTGCAGCTGTCGGCGCGCGAGGTTTGGGTCGTCACCATCGACCACGTACATGCTGCCGGCGTCGGCGGCCGTGACGAAGCGTGCCTTTTCCAGGATCAAGTTCAACAATTTGTCGATTTCGCGCTCGGTGGTCAGGGCCCGCGCGATCTCGATCAGCTCACCGAGCTCGTAGCGGTAGCGGTTCAGCCACTTACCGCGACTCTCACTGCGCGCCTTCACGTCCATCAAATCGAAGGCTTGGTGCAACGCGACGAGGACCTCTTCCGGTGCCGGATCTTCCGCCAGAAGCGCGCATAGTCCGAGATTCAGCGCCTGACTCAGATCAGGATCCTTGGGGCGGCCGAGCAGCGCGAGTCGCGCTTCGACCGCCGCGAACTTGTCGAGATACGGGGCGAGTAGATCGCGCCCTTTGTCCCAGACGGAAGCAGGCGCGAGCAGTACGATGAATGGGCCGCGCCGCACCAGGCCCACCAGGGGGTGCGGCCGCGTCACGATGTCGCCCGATTCCGCCGGGTGCGCGGCGAGCCAGTCGCACAGCTTGCCGAGGCGCTCCACGGCGTCGCGCGCACGCGGGCTGAGTGCTCGAATCTCGGTGACTGGCGAAGCCGGAGCGGCAGCCTGCGCGTCCGTCATGGTTTCGAGCTGTCCGTGGCAGGGGGCCGCTTGAGGCGCTCGTCGCGCTCCTCGTAGGCCACGATGATTTTTTGTACGAGCGGGTGACGCACGACATCGGCGTCGGTGAACGGGCAGAACGAAATACCCTCGACCGCGGAGAGTAGTTCACGAGCTTCACGCAGACCGCTGCGAGCACCTTGAGGGAGATCGGTCTGCGTGATGTCACCTGTGACGACCGCCTTGGAACCAAAGCCGAGGCGTGTCAGAAACATGCGCATCTGTTCGCTGGTGGCGTTTTGCGCCTCGTCCAAGATCACGAACGAGTCGTTGAGCGTGCGTCCGCGCATGAACGCGAGCGGAGCGACCTCGATCTGCCCACGTTCCCTCAATTGCTCGACCCGATCGAACTCGAGCATGTCGTTGAGAGCGTCGTACAACGGACGCAAATAGGGGTTCACTTTCTCCGCGAGATCTCCGGGCAGAAAGCCGAGTTTTTCGCCGGCTTCGACCGCGGGTCGGGCCAAGATGATGCGTTTGACGCGCTTCTGCATCAGCGCGGACGCCGCCATCGCCATGGCCAGGTAGGTCTTGCCGGTGCCGGCCGGGCCGATTCCGAAGGTGAGGTCGTGGGTGCGGATCGCCTCCACGTAGTGCTGCTGAGCCGCGCTCTTCGGTCGAATGGGCTTTCGGCGCGCGGTTACCAGGATCGTCTCGTCGAGCAGGTCGGTCAGCGAGCTATTCGGGTCTCCGCGCAGACCGCGCAGCGAGCCGGCGACGTCGTGTGGTGTGATATCGAAGCCCTTCTCGACGAGCTCGGCCGCGTCGCACAGAAAGCGGTGCGCCAGCCGGACGTCGCTCTCTGCGCCGAGCATGTGAATGACGTTGCCTCGCAAGCTGATCTCGGCCCCACTCTGACGCGCGACCTCCACCAGGAGGCTCGACTGTGGGCCCGAAAGAGCCATCAGCACGGAGGTGCTGTCGAGCTCCAGACTTTGGGAAAACGGCGTATCGCTCATTGTTGGGCGCAACGCCCTACTAGCTCGAGCATACCGCGTCCGAGGCCGATCCAGGTCCAGAAGGCCCCACGGCGACGCGCAATTGCGGCTTCACCCGCTCCCAAGCTGGCTCATGCCTTGAAATGTGCGTCCGCGACCCAGAGATTTCCCTGTGCTTCGCCGGTTTTTTGGCCGTTCGGCGCTTGGCCCGGTAACTCCAAGCCTGTCATGCAGTGGAGCAGGTGGATTGGCGTCGGCGCCGCCTTCGGCATCATCGTGGCGTTGGTACCCGTCGTTCGGGGCAGCATCAGCCTCGATAGCCCGCTACGCCATTTGCAGCGCTCGGTCGCCGAACCGCCCAAGCTCGACGGTCTCGACCTACTACGCCTCGACTTGCGGCCGCAGCGCGTGATGGCGCCGCTCAGCGAAGGACGTCAGGCCGAGCTCACGCTCGACCCGGAGGTGCAGCGGGCAGCTCGCGCTCAAATGCAGAAGTACCGCATCCCGGAGAGCGGCGTGGTCATGATGGAGGTCAAGACCGGGCGGCTGCTCGCGTATGCAAGCTACGTCAATGACAACGACAAGTTCGACGTCAATGTACGCGCCGAAGCTCCCGCGGCCAGTGTGTTCAAAGTCGTGACCGGCGCGGCGCTGATCGAGCACGCTGGCATAACCGCGGACACCGAGCAGTGCTATCACGGTGGCAAGAGCCGCATCTCGCCGGATGAACTCGTCGACGATCCGGTGCGTGACAAATGGTGCGCCACGGTCGGCATGGCAATGGGCCGCAGCTTGAACGTGGTTTTCGCGCGGCTCGCGCAAAAGCACCTGACACCCGAGGACGTGACGGCCATGGGCGGCGCCCTCGGTTTTGGTACTCCATTGCCGTTCGCGGTGGCCAACGAAGCGCCGCGTATCGCGATTCCGCAAGAGCCGCTGGAATTCGCGCGGACCTCTGCTGGCTTCTGGAACACCACGCTATCGCCATTGGCGGCGGTCGAGCTCGCTCAAACCGTAGCCAACGGTGGTGCGGCGCTCGAGCCGCGCATCGTGGCGTCCGTCTTTCGCGGGCAAGAAGAGTTGTGGAAGGACGATCGTCCGCCGCGCGTGCTGCGTCGCGCGATCAAGCCCGAGACCGCCGCCGAGCTCACGCGCATGATGCGCGAAACTGTCGAGAACGGATCCGCGTTCAAGAGCTTCCATGACGAGCGCGGCACGTCCTACTTGCCGGGCATTCAAGTCGCAGGCAAGACCGGCACGCTCACGCGCTACAAGGACAATCGCTACTACACTTGGTTCATCGGCTTCGCGCCCGCGGACAAACCGGAGGTCGCGATCTCGGCCCTGGTCGTGAACAATCCGAGTTGGCAAGTGAAGGCAGCGATGCTCGCGCGTGACGTGCTCAGGGCATACTTCGCAAAGCACGGCGCAAAGGGCGTGACGCCGCCTTCTTGATTTAGACAGGGTCCATCCACGCGCAGCGAAGCGGGATCATACGGCCGGCTCCCTAGAAGCATTCCTTGCGGTTGCCGTCGCACAGTCTGCCACCCTGGAAATCCAAGCTCAGCCGAAAATAGCGAGCGTGGTTCGAGCATCGACGCGTTGAAACTTCGTGGACGCGTCCTCGGAGATTGCTAGAGTAAACACTGTGCAGGTCGTGCTTCGGAAGCTTGGACGAGGCTCTCGCGCTGTCGCAGGACGCCTCGTTCGCGCACCCCGAAAGGGGTCGGTCGTCGTGATCGAGTTTTCGGATGGCATGCACGAATACGTGACGACTCCGGTAAAGCGCGTGCTGCGGCTGGCAGCCAAAGACGTGATCTACATCGAGACCGTCAACAGCCGTTATCGTCTCGAAGTGCGCGACCGCGAGCGCGCCCTCGAAGACGCCTCGATCGGCTGAGCCTTGCGAGCGCGCTTACGCGCGCACAAGGGGATGGCGCTTTCCTTGCTGAGGAAAGCGCTGTATGGCTTGCACGCCCACTAGCAGTGGGCGACGCACGGCGCTTCTCGCGCTCACGAAAGAATAGAAAGTTCCGATGGGAAGATTCGACAGCCGCCAATCGACAAAAATGGTTCAGCGCAAGGGGCAGCGGAAGAAGAAGGCGCGCCTCGCGCGACGAGCCGAAGCCGTGCGAGCCAAGCGCAAATCTGCCAAGCCCAGCAGGAAGAGCAAAGGCTGATTTCTCGGCCTTAGTTCAGCCAGAAGTCACGGGTTACTGTTCGCGGATCGTTTTGGTCGCGAACTGCGCGTCACGATGCGGGGGCGCAACGAGCTTCACCGGCTCACCGAACAAGCCGAGGTCGCCGGCTTCACGGTGTTCGCGCGCCAGTTGCCATTCGCCGTGCTTGGTTTCCCAGTGCTGAGCGATGCGAGTCGAGCGCAGGGTGCCTTCGCTCATTCGTACCCACGCGTAGTCGACTTGGATCAACGCGTGGTCAGAGTCCGGCATCGAGAGCCCCGCGAGTTCGACGTCGACGATGCGGATCTCGCCGCCCCAGGCGGTGCGACGTTTCATGAAGTCATCGCGTACGCCGCTGGCCGTTCGGCCCATCGCGATGTCCATTCGACCGAAGCGCGTGGCCACGTTGAGCTCCCGGGCGGCGTCAGTCGCGCGCTCGGATGCGGGCGGCGGAGCCAGGCATCCGACAAGGGCGAGAGCCATGGCCAACGCGAGCGCAGTGAGACGCATGTAACGGCCTTACCAGGCGGCGGCCAACTGGCAAAATTCTCGTACTCGGCCTTACTGTGCTTGGCGAGGCCTGCGTCAAAAGGTGGAGGCCAGGACGGCGTAGCGCATCCAGCCGGGCGCTGCGGCGTCGAGCCCACGAGCGATACCGAGCCGGAGGTTGCTCGCAATCGCGTAGCCGAGCAGGGCGTCGATCCAGAGCTCACCGCCCACGCCGGCGTGCATGAGCGCAAAGGGCTTTTTGGGATCGATCGCGTCGTAGGCGCCACCGTAGTCGAAAAAGAGTGTGCCGCTCAGGGTGCGCAGGAAGAGCGGCAGAGTGCTAATGCCGTGATCCGCGTACCAGATCGGAAAGCGGTATTCGACATTGGTGAGGTTGTACGACTGCCCGATAAACTGCTGAGGCGCATAGCCGCGCAAGACGAAGCTGCTCTGCAGGAGCCCGGATCGATAGCTGTCGAAGATGGGCTGATCGACGAAGCCGCCCGTGCTGTAAAGGCCACGCTCCGCGTAGGTCCCGATCGCCGACGCGCCAGTAAGGCCGAGCGCAAGCACGTGATGTCTCGCCCAAGGCATGAGCTGGTACGCGGTAAGCGCACCGCTCACGGCGGTGAGCGTGCTTTCACTGCCGAAAGCCGGGTCTGCGACGTCTAGACCAATCCCGAGCGTAAGGCCCTTCTCCAAACTGATACCGTAGGTCGAGCCTTCAGCATTGCTGTAGCCGTAGCCGAGCCGGACGACACCGAGATAGCCGCGCTGAGGCGTTTGCGTTGCGGTCGCATAGGGATCTGCGAGCGCACCGACCGGTAAGCTGCGGCTGCTGTCGGCGATCGTGTAACTGAGCGAAACGCGCTGGTCGTCGAATTCACCGGGTATGTCGAAGGAGAGGCCGGTAGTGACGCCGGTCAGATGCTCGGTCGTGAGGGGAAACTGATTGCCGTACTGATAGTCGCGGCGTGGGGCCGCGGCGCGAAAGACGCTCGCGCGAAACAGGAACGGCAGCCGAGCGTAGAGATAGTCGAGCGAACCCTGGATCTCACCGCTGCCCGTAGTGGGGACCGAGACGGTCGCGTCGAAAGCGTGTAGCCCGACGGCATCCGCGCCAACCGTGGTGACCGTTAGCGTATTGCCGAACGTGCCGAGGCCATACGCCAAGGAGTAGGCATGCGGCCGGAGTGTCGGCAGGGCGTTATAGGGCTCGACCGGCCAGCGTCTATTGACGGTCGGACTGGCTGGAGGTGCGCGCTCTTCCAGCGCAGGCAACGGATCGATGAAGCGGGTTGGATCGATCTTCATTTGATAGAGATCGAAGCCGCCCGAACCGTAGCCGACATAGACGAGCGTATTTCCGTCGGCTGAGATCGCCGGCATGTAGGCGCCAGTCAAGACGTTGGTGACCTGCCGCGAAAGCCCGGATGCGACGTCGTACGCATACACGTTGGCGATGCCAGTGCGATCCGAAACGAAGTAGAGCGTGTGTCCGTCGGGAGACCAAGTGGGCTGCTGATCGAGCGCGCGGTCGTGCATGAGCTCGCGAAAGGATCCGGTGGCTACGTCCACGATTCGGATGTCGCGAAAACCGCCGGACGTCCATGCGCTGTACGCGACACTGCGACCATCCGGGGAAAACCTGGGTGTGTAGGCTTGCTCAGCGGCGGCACTCGCCACGAGTCGTCTTTCCCCGTGGATCTCGTGGTGCTGGTCGAGCTCCGCGATGCGCAACGTGCTCGTGCCGGCGCGGTTGGTTACGTACACGATGCTGCGACCATCAGCGCTCACGTCCGGTTCGCGTGAGCGCTCACCGATCGTCAGTCGTTGGCGATTGCGCTCGATGCCACGCGGCGCGCGCTCTCCGCGGGGCAGACGAAAAATGTCATTGAACGGGTAGGCGCGACGTGACGGCGCCGGATTGTCGAAGAGGAGCGCGCACTCGGCGTCGAACGTTAGGCCCGTGCCATTCGAGCGCGCCAGGAGCTCGGCACTGTCATCCGGGTCCGCCGCATCCGGATCGATGGCGTATACGCCCGCCGTGCTATCGCCGTCGCCACGCAAATAGGCGACGCGGCGTTCGCGATCGCCGCCGCAGCTCGGCATGAAGCGCGGAGTTTGTGCGACGAAACCGCGCCGGGTGAGGCGCCGCCCTTCGCGTAGGCCGCGTCCCGTCACCGCCGCGACTTGAGTCGCATACCTTTGTTCGAGATACGCGCTGAAGCCCGCGTAGAGCTGCTCGTAGGTGCGCCCCGTCGCACGCCGGATCGAGCGATTGATGCCGAAGGGGACGATTGCTCGACCGTAGTCGCTGGCGACCGCTGCGAACGTACTAGAGCCATAAGTGTCGATGATCCACTCGATGAACTTGGCGCCGTACAGGTACCAGAGGTTGCCGCCCGGCCAGCGGCGAGCATTGTTGCTGATCTGATCGAGCCCGGCCAGACGGTGCTCCAGCACGTCGGCGCGCAGATACATGTCGAACTGAGTGGAGCGCAAGCGCCCCGCCGAGGTGTGCTCTGATTCCATGACAACGGCGAGCCCTTCCAAGATCCAGCGCGGTTGCTCTTGGTTCGGCATCCAGGTCTTGCCCAAGATCGCGTTGACCAGCGCTGGCACGCCGGACACGTTGTCGAGGTGCACGATGTGCGTGTACTCGTGCGTGACGAGCTCGCCCACCCAGTCGTCGTAGTCGCCGAGCACGGACATGTCGTCTGGCGCCGTCGCGAACAGGCGCACGATGTTGTACGGCAGCGCGCTGGCTGAGCCATTGGCCGACTCAGTGTCGTCCGAGAGGACGATTTCAGTTACCTCGGTCGGCGTCCAGCCGAGCTCGGGCACGAGTCGCGCGTAGACGCTCTCGCCGAAGTTTGCGGTGCGCTGCGCGACTTGCTCCAGCCCTCCGTGATAGTGCACGCGGAAATGCGGGCTTTTGACGGTGAACCACGCGATGTACGGATCGCCCGCGCGAGCCGAATTGGCGAGGCCCCATAGCGCCACCCCGAGCAGCGTCGCAAGTACGCGCCGATGTGCGCCGCTGCTCACAAGTCGTCGTGAAACAGCGGCTCGCGGTTACGCACGTAGCGGTAGACGAGCTGGCGACCCTCGGGCGTGATCTGTGTGAACTGGGCGCCGTAACCCGGAGGCGAATCCGAACCGGAATTTGGCGCTTCGCGCGTCCAGCGCACGACACCGAGCGCTTCGAACTCGTAGCCACCGGGCATCGACACGCGGATCTGCAGCTGTCGGCCTATCTCGGGAATCTGATAGGTGGCGATGAAGATGCCGCCCGAATCGATGACATCATTGCCGCTCAGGCCTTTGTAGAAATTCGTCGTGCTGTGCGCACCGAGCTCGGCCTCGACACGCAGTGAGCCGCCTGCAGCGGCGGGCGCCGCAGCGGGGCGCTGTGCTTGCTGCGGTGCGGGCTGCTGCCACTGTTGCGGCGGCGGCGGCGCGGCTTGCGGCGCAGGTTGCTGCCATTGTTGCGGCGGCGGTTGCGCGTAAGCAACTTGTGGCGCGGGCTCGGGGCGTTGTTGGTAACCGAGCGCTTGCGACGGTTGCGTCCTCGGCACCTGGCTCATGCCGGCGTGCGCCTGCGGTTGCACCAGGGTGCCCGCAAACGCAGAGACAGGTTGCGCGAGGCCGTGGATCAAGCTGAGCGATCCGGCGATCGCTTCGAGCGCTTGATCGACCGCGGGATGCTGGCCCGCATGAGCCTGCAATGTCGCGAGTGCTTGACGAGCCGCGTTGAGCGCGTGCGGGCCCGCCTCGGTCATCGCTGCGCCGTGGGTGGACTCGATCCGATGCAGCGCGCTCATCGCCTGCGCGACAGGTTCGGCGACGGACATGAGCTGAGGGGGCACGCCGGGGCTTTGTAGAGCGCCGAGGCCACGGGCAAGATTCTCACGAGCTGTGCGAGCAGCGCTCACGGGATCCGTCATCCAATATCCTCCACAGCCCGCCAGTCTATCATTCGAGGTCCCGATTCCAAGTGCGGGATAGGCCGGGGCATTTTCATCGTTCGTGGCGTTCTGCCCAGCGGGACTCGATGAGCTCGGCGAGCTCTCTTCCGTCGAGCCGTTTCGGCTCCGAGGAGCCATCCAGCTCCTCCAATGTCGCTCGTTCGACGGTGATCGTCCCGTCCGCTGTTCGGATGACGAGTGCGGCCGGATTCGCCAAGATCCCGGCTTCACCAGGCTCAAGCGCAGCGATTGTGCGGTGCGATGATCGCGCCGCGACCACGAAAAACGGGGTTCCTTTGACCTGGAGCGCCAGGCCTGGCACCGGCGCCAACGCCCGAATGCGCCGCAAAATGCGCTCGGAGGGCCAGTGCCAATCGATGCGCAGCTGGTCATCGCAAGGATCTGGCGCCCAGGTCGCGGCTGCCTCGTCTTGAGACGTGCCGGCTCGCTGGCTGCCCCGCGCGACGGCGAAAACGCCTTCTCGAAGCAGCTCGAGTGAGGGCCGGTCGAGCGTCCGAGCTAGTTGCCAGGCGTTGCGCTCTTCGATTCGCACGCTTTGCTGGCTCAGGATCGCGCCGCGATCGTACTCCAGGCTGAGGGTATGGAGTGTGACCCCTGTCGTCTCGTCGCCTGCATCGATGGCCCAGAAGTAGGGATTGGGGCCGCGGTGGCGCGGTAACAACGAGGGATGCACGCCGATCCCGCCGTTCGGGCAGCGCGTGAGCCAGGATTCGGGCAACAAGCGAGTCCAAAACCAGCTCACGAGCAGGTTTGGCCGCGCACGCGAAAGCGCGCATGTGACGGCCGCGTCGAGCTCACTTTTGCCGAGAACGCCCGCATCGAGCACGCTGTTTTCCAGCAACCTCCTGACACGTCGACGCCCCGGAGCCTCCACTGGCGACAGGACGCAGGGGTCGAGCCGATGACCGTCGCGAGTCAGGAGGTAGGCTCCGAGCGGCAGACCGAAATACGCGATCTTCAAGGGTTGTGGCATGGGCTCTGGGCTGCCGAAAAGTTGTGCGCGCCCAAGGCTAGCTGATACCTCGGACAGCATGGAATTCGGCGGCAAAAGTCGCGCCTTTCGTTCCGCACTGCGCGAAGGCAGCCGTTTCGATCCCGAGGCCGCGCACCGCCCTGTCCTCGTTTTCGAGGACGTCCGAAAGGCGTATCGCACCGATTGTCCGGTCCTGAGAGGGCTCAATCTTCAAATCGGTCGGGGCGAATTCGTCTTCATCACAGGACCCTCAGGAGCTGGCAAGAGCACGTTGCTCCGCCTGCTCTACTCCGCCGAGCAGGTCGATTCCGGTCGCATTTTGTTTCTCGGTCGAGATATCGGACGGCTCACGCCGGATTCGGTGCCGTTTTTGCGCCGCAACATCGGCATCGTCTTCCAAGACTTCAAGCTCGTCGACAACTGGAGCGTGCTCGAAAATCTAGCGCTGCCGCTGGAGGTGCTCGGGTTACCGCAGCGCCTGATCAAAAATCGGGTCGGCGAAGTGCTCGAGCGTGTCGGCTTGCAGGGTCGCGGCAGCGATTTGGCCAGCGTGCTGTCGGGCGGTGAGCGACAGCGTGTCGCGATTGCGCGCGCGATCGTAGCCGAACCTGCGCTCGTGCTCGCGGACGAGCCGACCGGCAATCTCGATCCGCAACTCGCGGTCGACATTCTGGGGTTGTTCGAAGACATCAACGAGACCGGCGTAACCGTGCTGTTCGCGACGCACGATCGCTCGCTGCTCGACGTTCGTCCGCGCCGTGTGGTCGTGCTCGACGAAGGACAGGCGACCGACGTGCCGCACGGTCTAGACGACATTTCGGAGCTGACGGGCCTGCGTGTTGCTTAGCGTGCCGAGTGCCCGAAAGCGTCGAGGAGACTCAAGATGACCCCGATCGAACGAGCCTGGCGAGGTACGAAGAATGACTGGCGTTTGCATGTGCTCAGCGTTTTTTCGGTAGCCGTCGCGTTCGTGTGTTTGGCGGCGGCGTTGCTGGTCGTGGTCAACGTGAACCACGTGCGCGAGCGCTGGGCCAGCACGGGGCGCGCGTCCGTCTATCTCAAAAAAGCCACGCCGCGAGAGCAGTTCGCCGCGGTCGAACGTGCCCTGCGGGCAAGTGACGGCGTCACCGACGTGAAGTACATGTCGAGCGAAGACGCGCGTCGCGACCTCAACGAGCACAGCTCGGATCCGGTGCTCGACGCGTTGCCGGCGGAAGCATTTCCTGCATCGCTGGAGGTGACCGTACGGAGCACGCTCGGCCCCGAGCGTCTGGAAAAACTGGCGAGTCAGCTGGCCGCACTGCCGACGGTCGAGCGGGTCGAAACCTACTCGGCCTGGAGCGACCGTTTGGCTTCGCTGTTGGCGGGCGGAGTAACGGCGTCGGGGCTGCTCGCGTTGATCGTGCTTGCGGCTGTCGTGAGCGTCGTCTCTTCGACTATTCGTCTGACGCTGCAGCGCCGCCGCCTCGAGGTCGAGGTGCTCAAGCTCGTCGGCGCGACGGACGGCTATGTCCGTGGTCCGTATCTGGTCGAAGGCGCAGTACAGGGCGCGGGCGGCGCGGCCTGTGCGCTCGTCGTGCTGTTCTTGCTCTTTGCGATCGTGCAGAGCCATTTCGACGCGAGCTTTTCGACGCTGCTCGGCATCGCGCCCACCTTCTTGCCCTGGTCGATTGCACTCGGGCTGGTCTGTGCCGGCGGCGTGCTCGGGGCGCTCGCTGCGCTGGTCAGCTTGCGCAGGCTGCTCGTGTCATGAACGTGCGTGCGCGGCACGGCGTTTTTTGGCTGCTCTGTGTGGGCAGCGCAAGCGCGCTTACGTCGTCGTCGCCGCCCACGGCTGCAATCAATGCGGGAGTAAAGACTCCGCCAGAGATTGGTGACGTCGAGCACCGGCTTGCCGATGTAACGCGCGATGAGCGTGTGGCTAAAAGTGAGCTCGAGCAGCTCGGCAAAGACGCTGCGGAAGCCGAGTGGCGCACGCTCGCTCGAGGTCGCGCGTATGTGCGGCTTGCTCGCGCTGGGTTGCTGCCGGTGGGCGGTGGTTTCGACGCACTGCTCGAGCACGCGGTGCGCATCGAGCGCCTGCGACGCGGCTTGCAGCGCGACGTGACGCTCGAACGAGAGCTCGCAACGCGACGCATTGCGCTCGCAAAAAAACTAGGGGATCTTTCGGCGCGCCGGAGCGCGCTGGAGACCGAGCAGGAGTCGCTCAATCAGGCTCGCGTAGCACTCCTTTCCGAGCAAGATCGCAAGGACGCATTCGAGCGCGCGTTTTCGAGCGCCGGCTCGGCGCATATGGCCGTGTACAGCGGGGGTCTTGGACCGGCCGATCTTTCTGCGGCTGGGTTTGCTGCCTTGAAAGGGAAGCTTCCCTTTCCGCTCAGTGGGCGTAGCGAAATTCGTCACGCACGGCGTGCCGGCTCGGAGGGGCCGGGCCTCGAAATGATTGCACCGCGTGGTGCTACGGTGCGCTCAGTGTACGCTGGACGCGTAGCATTTGCCGATAGCTATGCCGACTACGGTCGCACCGTGATCCTCGATCACGGTGACGGTTACTACACGGTGTGTGCAAACCTTGATACGA
>DASXKQ010000253.1:0-19236 GCA_036496745.1 Polyangiaceae bacterium | reverse complement strand
GGCCACGAACCAACTGCTGACGCCCGCGTCACGAGCGTCGAGGTGCTGCCCGAGCGTCTTCATCAACGGAAAACTGAGCCCCCAGAGCGAGCAGGTCGTGACCAGAGCGAGCAGGGCGATGGGTCGTGACGAGCTGCCTGTCGTGCGCACGCGCGGCACCTTCGCCGACCCCGGCGAGGCGCGCAACTCCCGTGGAAATTCGAGCGATCGCGGCGCATGAAATGTTCACCCCCTTAGCCATTTCCGGAACCTGCCGTTTTGGATCCGAGAGATGCCTGCAGCGGACGCAAATTCGCTCGCCGGTTTGGCGCAGCTCGTCGAGCGCGGCGATCTGGTGGTCCCCCCATATCCGGCCGCGGCGATCAAGCTGCGGCGTCTGATCGAGGGTGGCGACTACGGGCTCGGTGACGTGGCGACTGCCGCGGGCGCCGACCCGGCGCTGGCCGCCACGCTCTTGCGCGTGGCCAACTCGAGCATGTACCGGGCGCAGGGTCCGGCCATTACGACGCTCGGACGCGCCGTGCATCGCTTGGGTGCTCGCTCGATCGCGACGATGGCGGTCGCCGCGGCCTTGAGCGCTACCGCCTGCGGGGACGGCGCGCTGGTCGAAGTGAAGTATCGGGTTTGGCGGCGCTCACTATGCTGCGCGCTGCTCAGCCAGAAACTGGCGACGACGCGCGGGCTCGACGGCGAGGAAGCGTTTTTGGCGGGGCTGCTGTTCGGCTTTGGACGTTCGGTCGCGGTGGGCTGTCTCGAACGCGTGCTCCCCAAACAAGGACCCGTGCAGCAGCGAACGCTACTCGAGTGGCTGGCTGCGGTGGAGCCCTACCGTTGCGAACTCGCTCGGCGCGTGGCCGAACAGTGGCAACTGCCGAGCGAGCTCGTCGCCGCGATCAGTCCCAAGTCGGACGGCGTCGAGGCGGGTGGATTGGCCGAGTTGGTCGGGCTCGCGGATCGCCTGACCGGGCTAGCTGATCGCGGCGACAGCGCGGAGCAAATCGCGGGCGATTCGGGCCTCCTGCCCAAGGAACGCGGCGCGCTTACGGAATTTTTGAGTGCGCTGCCGGCGGCTCTCGAAGCGCTGATGGATAGCCCGAAGGTGATGCCGGGGCGATCGGCTTCCGTAGCGCCGGTGAGTAAGCCCAAGACGCATTTTACGAGTGAACCGCGCAAGCTCTGCATCAAGCTCGCCGATCTGAAGAATCGCAAAGATCCGCGGCCGCTCGAGGGGCTGACGATCAGTTTGGATGGCATATGTTTTCATAGCCCGCGCCCGATGGCGGAGAGTTCGGTGGCGCGGCTTTCCTTGGGTGAGGCAAAAACCGCGCTCGAAGGGTGGTTCTGTATTCTCGCCTGCGTCAGCGATGGCTCGCGCTTTCGCGTGGAGGCGCAGCCCTTCGCCGCGACGCGCGAGCTACGCGAGCTGCTCAACGCGCTGTGGAGCGACGCGGCCGGTCCATCGGGGCGGATTCCCGTCGCGCGCTGAGGGCTCGCCGCCTGCCGCCGACCGCGGACGAACGGCATGCGCGCTTACTTCGCGAAGCTCAAATCGTCGATCCAGAAGTCGAACGGGGTTTGCTCGGGGGCAACCTGGAATTCAATCGAGAACAGCGAGCGCGCGTCGAAGGGGACTTGCTCGCCGAACCCGCGCTGTTTGAGCTCGCTCCAGGGCAGCCGATAGAGGCGCCAGTCGCGAGCGAGCGCGAGCACCGTGCCGTGCGCGTCGAAACAATCGTGCAGACAACTGCCGCCGTACTCTTCGGACACGACCTGCGTCATCTTTACCGTCGGACGAATGCTGCCGTGGCCGCGCGCCCAGAACTCGATGCCGCGGTAGACCGAAGCGTCGTAGCAACGGCGCGGGCTGAGCTCGATGGCGAGCGTCGCACCCCATTTGGTGAATTTGCCGCCCGCCATGTGCAAGCCAAAATGGCTACTGCCGCGGCCGTCCAGGCGCTGCGCCGGAAACATCGAGCCGGGGCGCGGCTGCTGTGTGCTGGTCGCGTCGTTGAACACGACCCAGCTACCCGCGCGATGCTCGAGCAACGGCAAGCGCGTGTCGCCGTCTTCGAAGTCGTCGATCAGCGGCGAGCCGCCCTCCGCGACCGAGACCGGGCTGCACGGCATGAAGCCATTGGCGAACGCACTCGCCGACGAAGCATTGGGTGCGCTCGCCGCCGGGTGAGTCTTCGTCAGCGAAGCCGCGGGCGTGGGCTCGGCCGAGACGGGCAACGCGGGGCGCGGACTACCGTGCGGTAAGAGGAGCGCCGTGGCGGCCGCAGCGCACAGCGCGCTGATCCCGACGGGCGCGAGCCAGCGTCGCTCGCGCCGTTTCCGAGTGGCGTCGAGCACTTGAGCGATGGCGTCCTTGCGGCGCTCGGGGGCGGGTCGATCTTCGAGCGCGGAGCCGAGCACGCCCTTTTCGAGCTCGCTCCCCGTGCGGAGTAACCGCGAAAGTTCAGCGTCCTTTTCCTGGCTCATGATCGCCCTCCGGCGAAGGCGGCTCGCGCGTGCAAGCGCTTGACGGCAGCTTGAAAGTGTTCGCGCGCGGCCCGCAGGCGCGAGCTCACGGTGCCGACGGGCGTACCGAGCAGGCTCGCGATCTCTGGCACGGTGAGCTCCTCGAGCTCGAACAACACGAAGACGGCGCGCTGCTCGAGGTCCATCCCGTCGAAAATCTGGTCGAGCTCTCGGCGCGCTTGGGCGAGCTGTAGGACGCGCTCCGGGTCCGGGGCGCCGTGTTGATGGTCATCCAGCGTCTCGCTCGAGTCTTCGGGTCGACGACGGAGTCCGCGCCGACGCGTCGAGGCGACGCGCAAGGCCGTCGCGAACAGAAAACGGCGCTCGCTGCCGACCAGGATCTGGGGAAGCTTGCGGCTGACGACCAGAAACACCTCTTGCGTCGCGTCGTCTGCGTCGCTGGCGAGCAAACCGAGCCGACGCAAGCTGCGCCACACGAAATCGAAGTACCCGTCCATCAACTGCCGAAGCCGCGCTTCTTCGGTGCCCGCGGGCGTGGACTTGGGCTCAGGTGGCGCGGACAACGGCAAAGGGTCCCGAAGACGAGCGGCTAGAGCGAGGGCACCAGGCACGTCTCCTACCATGGCCGGCGCAGCACCGAGCGATCGGGAGAAATAGCGGGACGCTTGGCGCTGACAGAACGCGATGCCGGAGAGATACGGCCGGCAAGCCTCTAACCTGGAAATCCTCGGAGATTTCTAGTTCACGGTCGCATTGAACTGCGTGACCTTCATGCCCGACCCTGCGCCTTGCCAGAGCTCGAAGCCGAACTCGATGCCGGCCACGTACACGCTCCCTGCTTGCATGCCGGACAGCGTGATCGCCTTGTTGATGTAGGTCATCAGGTTGTCGCTGAAGCTCGTCTTGCCGGACCCGCGGAAGGCTACGTACTTCCAGCTGCTCACGGTGCCCGTCCAGATTTCATAACCGTTGAGCGCTTGGCCCGAGTCCGTGCCCGACGGCTGCACGCCCGCCGAGTTCAACCAGATCATCACTTCTAGTCCGTTTGCCGGTGTGGTCTGGGTGGTGGTGGGGAGCACCCAGATATCGTACGAGGCGTCGTACTTGCCGGCGCTGCCCGTGAAGGCTGCGTTCGACATGATCGTACCGACCGAGCTCGCCAACTTGGGCAACGCAGAATCGGTCGACTTGGTGTTGTAGTGCCAGCCGTCCACGAGCGACGGGTAGGCCGACGGCGAATTGCCCAAGTTGTTGAGACTCGCCGAATCGACGCTGAAGGACGCGCTGCCGCTGGCGAAGCCGGGCGTCATACACAAAGAGCCACCACCCGAGAAGATGTTGTTTTGAGCGGTGTACTTGTCGACGGCCTCGGTGCTGCCGGAAGCGCCCTGCGCGCCGCACAGCTGCGTGTACGTGGACGAGCCATTGCCCTTCGGTGTCAGGCTCGTGAGGCAGATGTTGAACGCGCCGGCGTTGTTGCCGCCCGCGACGCTGACCTGAATGTCGTAAGGCGTGCCGTTGCCGGTGATGGGCGAGCAGCAGCCCGTGGTCACGGTCCCCGAGCACAGCTTTTGCGTCTGACAGCCGACGTCCTTGAAGCAGATCGTACCGCTCTTGGTGCCGTTGAAAGCAGGAATGGGAACGTACGGCGAAATGAGGCCGGCCGTCGTCGGTGCTTGAGTGAAGGCGATGCGCACCTCGGCGCCGCCGCTGTTGCCGCTCAACGTGTAGTCGAAGCACGTGGCGCTGCCAGAGTACAGCTGCTTGACCGGCGCTGTACCGCCCGTCGAGTTGAGCTCCATCCCGAGACCGCAGCCCCAGGCGGCGTACGTCGGGTCCACCTTGACGTTGCCGCTCATGCACACGCCTGCTGCGGCAGTGCAGATGGGACTCGCGCCCGTGGCCGGACAGGACGTGCCGTCGCCAAAGCCGTAAAAAGCGCCTTGGATGCCCATCGGATTGTCCGTCGTCAAAGTCGGATCGCAGCCCACCCAGCAAGCGGGTGACGGCGTATTGACCAGATTTGGATCCGTGGGGCACACGGCCGCGACGCCGGCCGAGCCTGCGGTGCCACTGCCCGCGGTGCCACTGCCGCCGGCACCTACGCTGCCGCTCTGGCCGACGCTGCCGCTTTGTCCGACGTTACCGCTTTGGCCCACGTTGCCGCTTTGACCGGCGTTGCCGCTCTGGCCGACGCTGCCGCTTTGTCCGACGTTACCGCTCTGGCCCACGTTGCCGCTCTGACCGACGCTGCCGCTCTGACCGACGCTGCCGCCGCTCGAGGGTCCCCCACCGCCGACGCTTTGCTCGTTACCGCCCGGAGGTACCGACGCAGCGGGCGAGCAAGACGCAAAGAGCGCAGTGACACAAGTAAGCAATGTGCAGCCAAGGACCTGAGCGACGCGAAGTTTCGACATGCCGCCAAGAGTAACCGTGATTGCTCGGCAATGCTCACGCAAAACGCCGCGGCTCTTCAACCAAACCACACTCGGCGGATAGTCCGGGCAGATCGTTGTCCTCGAGCTGGAACTGGTCCCAGGGCAAGAGCATTTACCGAGTGGCGCGGCGCTGCGGGAATGCGGATGCGCGTGCGCGCTGAGCGCGCGCGGCGAAGCGAACTCGACTCAATTGCGAGGCACGGACTCGGAGCGCGCGTGAGAGCACACGGCGTTCGCGGGCGTGAGGCGCAGATTTTCTCGAGCCCAAATGCGCCGTTCGCGATCGGTAGACGGAGTCGCGGTCAGAACTGCACGAGCTAGTTGAATCCCATTATAATTTAGACGGTTACATGAGTTACTGTTTTTGTGTTCAGTAGCGTGTTAGACGCGTGGACATGTCGACCGATCGCCCCTCGCAGCCATCGCCATCGCCCGCGTCACTCCGCCCGCTCGCGCAGGCCGAGCTTCGCCCTTCACTAGCTCCCATCCATCGCTACACCACCGCTGCCGGGATGAGCGTCGCCCTGTACGCCGTCCCACTCGAGACGTTTCCCGCGGACTTCTTCGCCGATCCAGACGGTAGCTGGACGTTCGAGTCCCTGCAGACAGCGGCGGGTTTCAGTTCGCTCGACGGCGTCGCGATCGGCGCGCTCAGGTGCGCGTTCAACGGTCACCCGGATGGTGCGGCCGTCGTGACGCTCAACGCGGCAGCGCGTCCTTACGTCGCGATCGTGGAGTGCCCGATCGCCTACGCCGCCGTCGAAGATGCTGAGAGTACGAGCTGCTCGGCTGCGTAATCATGTCCTGAGTCTCACTCAACGTTCCAGCCAGTCGCGGGCGGGAACGATTTCCGAGAACGGCTTCATGGTCTGGCGCGAGGCGAGCGCCATGCCGCTCACGACCATGTGCCAGAGTTGTCGCTCGGTGACGACCGCCAAGCGCGCGATGCGTTTGCGCATCCCGCTGTTCCACTCGACGAAATGCGCGCGCGCGGCGGCGTCATAACTTTCCATCTTGCGGCAGTCGACGAGCAGGCCGACGGGCTCGGCGTATTTTCGAATGGACGCCTCGGCGGTGGCTAGGGTCGCCTTGAGACCTTGCTCACTGAGGTGAGCCTCGAGCTCCACCGTGACGATGGGTCGAGCGCTTGGAGTCTGAGAGCTCAAACCCCGAAGCTACATGCAATCGAGCGCGTCGAAAAGTCAGAACCCGCCGTCGAGTACGACCTCGCCCGACACGCCCACTTGATAGGACGCGACGCGGCGTTCGAAAAAGTTAGTGAGCTCTTGAACGTCCTGCAGCTCCATGAAGCTGAGCGGATTTTTCGTACCGTACAGCGGCGCGAGCTCGAGCTGGGCTAGTCGCTGATCGGCGATGAACTCGAGGTAGCCGCGCACGTCGCGCAGCGAGAGGCCGGGCAGGCCGTTGCCCAGCAAATCCTGGGCGAATTGCGTCTCGCACTCGACCGCGTCGCTCAGCATGCTGCGCACCTCGCTGACGAGCGCGTCGTCGAACAGCTCGGGTTCTTCACGGCGAATCGTGCGCACGGCTTCGAACGCGAACTCCATGTGCGCGCTCTCGTCGCGAAACACCCAATTGGTGCCGGTCGCGAGCCCGTGCAAGAGCCCACGCGAACGCAGGTAATAGACGTAGGCGAACGCCGCGAAAAAGAATAGGCCCTCGACGCAGGCGGCGAACGCGATCAGGTTTCGGAGGAACGCTTGGCGGTCGGCACATGTGGCGAGTTTTTCGAGCGTGCTCGTCGACTCGAGCCAGCGAAAGCAGAAGCGCGCTTTTTGTTCGATCGACGGAATGTGTTCGATCGCCGCGAAGGCCTTGGCGCGTTTTTCCGGATCGGGCACGTAGCTATCGAGCAGCGTGAGGTAGAACTGGACGTGGAGCGCTTCTTCGTACAGCTGGCGCGACAAATACATGCGCGCTTCGGGGGCATTCAGGTGTCGGTACAGCGTCAGCACCAGGTTGTTGGCGACGATGCTGTCGCCGGTCGCGAAAAACGCGACCAGGCGCTCGATCAGGTGGCGTTCGCCGGGGCTCACTCGGCCGCGGATGTCGTCCACGTCGGAGGCGAAATCGACTTCATCGACCGTCCAAGTGTTTTTGATGGCGCCCTTGTACATCTCGTAAAACGAAGGGTAGGCGAGCGGACGCAGCGTGAGACAGAGGCCCGGATCGAGCAAGTGCGCGGGACGACCGAAGCCGCTCATTGGCACGCCTCGCACGTCTCGGGATTCTCGAGCGAGCAGGCGATCACTTCCGCGACAGGGCGCGTGCCACTCACGGGCGGCGGGGTCGGCGTCGAGATCGTCGCCTTGGCGATGCGCGTCGCGGGCCGCGAGCGTAGGTAGTAGGTCGTTTTCAAGCCGCGCTTCCAGGCGTGGAAGTACATCGACGAGAGCTGACCGATGGTCGGGCTCTCGTTGAACAGGTTGAGCGATTGCCCTTGGTCGATGAACGCGCCGCGATCAGCCGCCATGTCGATCAGCGCGCGCATCGGCAGTTCCCAGGCGGTGCGATACAATTGCTTGAGCTCGTCCGGCAACTCGCTCAGCGACTGCACGGAGCCCTCGCCCAGTTTGAGCCGCGTGCGAAGCTCCTCCGTCCACAGGCCGAGGCGCTGCAGGTCCGCCACCAGGTAACGGTTTACTTGCATGAACTCGCCGGAGAGCGTTTCGCGTTTGAACAGATTCGAGATTTGCGGCTCGATGCACTCGTAGCAGCCCGCAATGGCCGCGATCGTCGCGGTCGGCGCGATCGCGATCAGTAGGGAATTGCGCAGACCGACGCTCCGAATGCGCGCGCGCAGCTCCTGCCAGCGCTCGAGCGAGCTGGGCACGACGCCCCAGGCGTCGAACTGCAGCTCGCCTCGCGCTGTCCGCGTCTCCGCGAATGCGGGGTGTGCGCCTTTCTCCATGGCCAAGTCACAGGAGGCGCTCAGCGCGTTGTAGTAAATCTCCTCGGCGATGCGCTGCGAGAGAGCGCGCGCTTCGTCCGAGTCGAACGGTAGGCGCAGCTCGAAGAACACGTCTTGCAGCCCCATCACGCCGAGACCCACCGGTCGCCAACGCGCGTTCGACGTCGCGGTGCTTTCGATCGGGTAGTAGTTGAGATCGATCACGCGATCGAGCTGCCGCACGGCGACGCGCACGGTGTGCGCGAGCTTGTCGAAGTTGAAGGCGCCGGCCTCGAGGTGTCGACCGAGGTTGATCGAGCCGAGGTTACACACGGCCGTCTCGTCCGCCGACGACACTTCCAAAATCTCGGTGCACAGGTTGGAGAGGTGCACGGCGCGGCCGGGCAGAGCCGTCTGGTTGCACGCTCGGTTCGACTTGTCCTTGAACGTCATCCAGCCGTTACCGGTTTCGGCGAGCGTGCGCATCATGCGCGCGTACAGGTCGCGCGCGCGCACGCTGCGGCTGGCGAGCCCCGCGGCTTCCGCCGCTTCGTAGGCGGCGTCGAAGTCGTCCCCCCATTTATCCGCGAATTCCGGCACTTTTTTGGGGTCGAACAGCGACCAATCGCGATCGGCCTCGACCCGGCGCATGAACAAATCCGGCACCCAATTGGCGAGGTTCAGGTTGTGCGCGCGGCTCTGGTTGTCGCCGGTGTTGTCGCGCAGCTGCAAAAAGTCCTCGATGTCGGCGTGCCAGGTTTCGAGATAGACCGCGCAGGCGCCCTTGCGCTTGCCACCTTGATTCACGGCGGCCACGCTGGCGTCGAGCGTCTTGAGCCAGGGAATGATGCCGCTCGAGTGGCCGTTGGTGGACTCGATCAACGAGCCGCGGCTGCGCACGCGGCTGTAGGAGAGCCCGATGCCGCCCGAGAACTTAGAGAGCAACGCGACGTCCGTGTACTTGCGATAGATGTCCTCCAGGTGATCGCTCGGCGAGTCGAGCAAGAAGCAAGACGAGAGTTGCTCGTGGCGCGTACCGGAGTTGAACAGCGTGGGGGAGCTCGGAATGTACTCGAGGCTCGAGAACAAGCGGTAGAGCGCGAGCGCTTCGAGTACGCTGCTCGACAGCGCGCAGGCGACGCGCAGGAAGAACTGCTGCGGCGTCTCGATCACCGCGCGGGTCTGCGGGTGGCGCAGCAAGTAGCGGTCGTACACGGTGCGCAAGCCGAAGTACTCGAAAAGCTGGGTTTTTTGTGGGTCCAGCGCGTCGTTCAGCTTGCGCGCGTTGGCCTTTACGAACTCGAGCAGGCGCGCGTTGACCAGGCCGAGTTGCTGGCCGAGCGCGATCGACTGCGAGAACGAGTGCACGTCTTGCCCGCGCACTTCCTTGTCGATGGTGGTGGCGAGCAAGCGCGCGGCGAGTCGCGAGTACTCAGGCTCATCGACCATCAGCGCCGCCGCGGTGTGAATCGAAATTTCGTCGAGCGCGCGTGTGGTCGCGCCGTCGTACAGGCCGCCGATGGTCTTCAACGCGACGCGCATCGCGTCGACGCGCGCAAGCCCAATCGCGCAGCGGCTCACGGCGCGCACGATCTTGTTCACGTCCACGGGCTCGAAGCTGCCGTCGCGCTTCTGAACGCGCATGGCGGTGGCTTGCTCGGCCGCTGCTTCGGAGAACGATTGGGAGAACGACTCGCTCGTCAGATCGAATGCTTGCACCATGTGACCTCCTGCCCCGGCGCGCGGCACCTGTCCGCACGACGGCGAAATCCCATCCAAGCGTCACCATGGCGCCTGGAGCCGACCCGCCACGCCCGCGCATGGAACGAATCAGAACCGAATCGGAAAGGTCCCGGATCCGGGCTCTCGGCAGGTCTTCGGGCTCATGAGCGAGGCCGCCTCCGTAAAGAGGCTGCCGGGCCTACTACTCGCCGCTTCCCAGCTCCCTCGAGAGGGGCACCAGTGCGTTCGGGCGAGGGTCGTTCTCACATACCGCTGCGTGGGCAGCCCCGGATTTTCACCGGGTTCCCTGATGCCGGCACACGCGCGCCGGCACCGAAAGCGATACGGAACATATTGTGGGTGCTGCTCAGATGTCAACCAATATATTGGGGTACGGCTGATCGGATGTGCGGTGAGGAGAGGGCGGCGAGGAGAGGGCGGCGAGGAGAGATTTCAGTGCAGCTCGCGTATGGTCGACGCATGCTCGAGCGGGTAGCGGTTGCAGTGCTGGTCGGGTCTCTAGGGTTCCTTGGTTGCGGCGGATCATCGGACAGTGGTTCGGGTGTTCCGCCTGGCTCGGGTGGCTCGGGCGGCGAGTCGGAGATGCTGCATCCGCCGCCGAACATCAACACGACCGTTTGCGGCAGCTACGCCTACGCTGATCCCGCGTGCCAGCCCTGCTGCACGAGCAACTCGTTCAACGCGTCAACCGAGTACAACAACCAGTGCGTTTGCGGCAACGCGAAGAACGCGGCCGATGCGACCACGTGCGCGAGCCAAACCGCGACCTTCGACGCATGCACGTCCTGTTGTACCGGGGCAGGCTACTCGGGATCGGCGCTGCTCAACAACGCGTGCAGCTGCAACGGCAAGTCGGACGCCACGGTCTGTGCGAGCACGCTCAGCGCCTCGGATCCCAGTACCGCGTGCCGCGTCTGTTGCTTGAACAATGGTTACCTCGGCGAAAGTTACGTGGGTTTTGGCACGCCCGAGTGTCAGTGTGACGATTTCTGAGCGGCTTGGCGCATCGCGCCCTCAATCGCGCTAGCGCGTGGCCGACAGCCGCGACCGCGCTTGCCGCGCGACGGCGACCAGGTTCTCCAGCGCGGGCACGATCTCCTGCAAACGCCGCGTTTTTAAGCCGCAATCGGGGTTGACCCACAGCTGCTCGGGGTCGAGCACCGAGAGCGCGCGCTCGAGCAGGCGGCGCATCTCATCGAGTTCCGGGACGCGCGGCGAGTGAATGTCGTAGATGCCAAGCCCGACGTCGTTCGGGTAACCGCTCCTGGCAAACGCGTCGAGCAGGTCCATCGCGCTCCGCGCGGATTCGATCGAGATGACGTCGGCATCGAGCGCGGCGATCGAGTCGATCACGTCCGAGAACTCGCAGTAACACATGTGCGCGTGGATCTGCGTTTCGTCGCGCACGGCGGCGGTCGCGAGCTTGAAACAAGCGACGGCCCAGCGCAAATACGCGGCGCGTTCGCTCGTCCGTAGCGGGAGCGCTTCGCGAAACGCGGGTTCGTCGACCTGGATCACTCGAATGCCGGCGGCCTCGAGGTCGAGCACCTCGTCGCGCAGCGCGAGCGCGAGCGTGCGGCAGGTGTGCTCGAGCGGCTCGTCGTCGCGCACGAACGACCACTTGAGGATCGTGACCGGACCCGTGAGCATGCCTTTGACCGGCTTTTTCGAGCGGCTCTGCGCATAGCGCGCCCATTCGACGGTGATCGGGCGCGGCCGCGCGACATCGCCGTAGATGATCGGCGGTTTCACGCAACGCGAGCCGTAGCTCTGCACCCAGCCGTTCTGCGTCACCAGCACGCCGCTCAGGGCCTCGCCGAAATACTCGACCATGTCGTTGCGCTCGGGTTCGCCGTGCACGAGCACATCGAGACCGATGCGCTCCTGAAGCGCGATGGTCTCGTCGATTTCCCGTCGCATCCCGGCGGCATAGCGCTCCGCGTCGCAAGTGCCGGAACGAAACTCAGCACGCAATTTGCGAATCGCCGTGGTTTGCGGGAAAGAGCCGATGGTCGTGGTCGGCAGGATGGGGAGTTCGAGCGCGCGCCGCTGGCGAGCGCGCCGCGCCGCGGCGGGCAGCCCTCGGCTGAGGCTATCGTCCGTCAAGGACGCGAGGCGGCGGCGTACTGCTTCTGAGCGCACACGCGGCGAGTTGTGGTGCGCGTCGCGCGACGTGCGCGCGGCCCGCAACTCGGACGCGATCGCGGCGCGGCCCTCGACTAGTCCGCGCTTCAGCAACGACAACTCGTCGAGTTTTTGGCGCGCGAAGGCCAAAAATCCGCGGAGCTCGGGATCGAGCCCCGCTTCTCCCGCGAGATCCACCGGCACGTGCAGCAAGGACGAGTTGGGCGCGAGGAGCAGGTGTCGCTCGGGTGTTCGCTCGCGGGCTCGCTCGGCGATCGTCAAGGCGTGTTCCAGATCCGCACGCCAGACGCCACGGCCGTCGATCAAACCGAGCGAGAGCGCTTGGCTCGAGTCGAGCGCGCCGGCAAGCTCGATGGCGTCTTCCGGGCCTGCCAGCGCGTCGACGTGCACGCCGGCCACGGGCAAATCGCGGCAGAGTGCGAGGTTTTGAGCGAGCGAGCCGAAGTACGTGGTGAGCAGCAGCTTGCACGGGCCGTCGGCGAGCTTGCGATAAGCAAGGCGGTACGCGCTCATGCCGTTCTCGCTCAGCTCGAGTGCGAGGCACGGTTCGTCGATTTGCAGCCAATCCGCGCCGAGCTCGGCGAGGTCATCGAACGCGGCGAGATAGGCTTCGAGCAGCTCCGGCAGGCGCTCGAGCGGCGCGCGACGGGTTCGGGTGTCCTTGGCCAGCATCAGGAACGTAACGGGTCCGAGCAAGACGGGCCGCGCGTCGAGCCCGAGCGCGCGCGCCTCGCCGAAGTGCTCGGCGGCCTGTCCGCGCCGATAGGAAAACTCGCAATCAGCCGCGATTTCCGGCACCAGATAGTGATAGTTCGTGTCAAACCACTTGGTCATCTCGAGTGGCGTCGCGTGCCGATCGCTGCCCGGCGCGCGGCCACGCGCAGCCATGAAATAGGCGTCGAGCTCGCGTCCGCCTCCGAAGCGCTCAGGTAGGTCCTGCACCATGCGGAACGTGTCGAGCACGTGATCATAGAGCGAAAAATCGTTGGCGGGGACGATCTCGATGCCGGCAGTGCGTTGCGTCTGCCAGCTCTGCTCGCGAAGCGCTCGTCCGGTTGCGAGCAAGCTCGGGAGCGGCGAATCGCCGGACCAATGACTCTCGAGGGCGCGCTTGAGCTCGCGCGCTTTGCCGATGCGTGGGTAACCGAGGAGTGACGTCTGAATCATGCGCATTGCGTGCGCTCGCTTGCGGCGGGCCGGCAATCGCAAGTTTTTCAAGTCGGCTTGAGCCACGCGCGAATCGTCGCGTGTTCGGACCGAAGCGTGCGGTTGTCAGGCGGGGCCCGCGGCACTAACTCTGAGCGCATGATGATCGAGGTTCGGCATTTGCGGACACTCTCGGCGATCGCGGACACGGGCAGCTTGACGCGCGCGGCCAAGCGCCAAAACCTGACGCTTTCGGCGATTTCCCACCAACTGCGCGAGCTCGAAGATCAGCTCGGCCTCAGCTTGCTCGACCGCCGAAACAAGCCCTTGCGGCTCGAGCCCGCCGGAGAACGATTGCTCAGCTGCGCGCGCAGCGTGTTGCCCGCGCTCGAGGAATGCGAAGCAGACCTGAGGGGGCTCGCGGCAAAGGGCCGCGCGCGCCTGCACCTCGCGCTCGAGTGTCACAGTTGCTTCGACTGGCTCTTGCCCGCGCTGAACGAGCTGCGCACGGCCTGGCCGGCGCTCGACACCGATCTGCGGCTCGGGGCGCGCTTCGATCCCATCCCGGCGCTGCTGGCCGGCGAGGTCGACGCGGTGCTGGGTACTGATCGCGTCGACAACGCGAGCCTGCGCTACGAGACCTTGTTCCGTTACGAGATCATGTTGCTCGTGCCGAACCAGCATCGGCTCGCCGCGCGAGTGAGCGTGGAAGCAGAGGAGCTCGCAGACGAGCCGTTCGTCACCTATCCGGTCGATCTCGAGCGGCTCGACGTGGTGACACGTTTCTTGCGGCCGGCCGGCGTGGAACCGCGGCGCGCGCGCACCGCGGAGCTCACGCCGGTACTCTTGCATCTGGTGCAGAGCGGGCATGGTGTAGCCGCGCTGCCGAGCTGGGTCGTCGCGGACGTGGGCGCGCAAGATGGCGTGCGCAGCGTGCGCCTCGGTGCGCGCGGGCTGCACAGCGAGCTGTTCGTGGCCATGCGCGCGCGCGACGCGCAGGCTCCGGAGCTACGGGCTTTCGTGTCAATCGCACGACGCGTGAGCCGCGAACTCTTGCCCGGCATCGAAGGCAGCTAGTCGCCGTGGCTACGCGATCGTAAGCGCCCGAATCGCGCTCGGGCACGGCGTCACGGCGACGACTCGACCAAGGCAAACAGCCCACCGGCTTGGGGCAGGCACTGCCAAGATGGATCGGGGAGCATCGCAGGACAGCCGAGTAAGCTCGAAATCATTGCTCCGACGAGTGTCGCCTGGGAGAGATCCGTACCCGTTAGATCCACCGAGTCGAAGTCGTCCTCGTTCAGGTTCGCTTTCGGGCCGACCAGGGCGTAGTAGATGCCCGTTTTCACGCACTGCCAAGCCGGGGGTAACTGGGCGGGACAGGCCAAAAGCTCCGCGAAATGTGCGCCTTCGAGCACCGCGCCGGTCATGTTTGCGCCGGTGAGATTGAGCTCCTGCCAATGCGCATTGGTGAAGTTCGCGCCCTGTAGCTGCGCATCGAGCAAACTGACGTTGGTGGTCATACACTCAGGCCCGTCGAAAATGAGCGGTCCGCCGCAGTCTAGATACTTCGAATTACTGAAATCACATCCGCGCAGGTCGACGCTGTCCGGAGCGGGGAACGGAATGGTACATTGTTTGCCGTTCGAGCCGCCGTCGGCCATGCCAGCTTCTCCGGCGCCTCCGCTAGCGCCAGCGGCGCCGCCTAGGCCGCCGCACGAGTCAGCTCCACAACCTGCACTCGAACTTCCGCTCGAGCCGCTCGAGCCGCCCACTCCCGCGCCGCCCGTCCCGCTCGAGTGGCCCGCTGCGGCCGCGTCACCGCTACGTCCGCCGGAGCCGGAGTCCGCCGGGCTTCCACCGTCGCGCGACTCGCCGGCGTCGACGCCGTCCGCAGCCATGCACGACGTAGCTAACCCGGCTACTCCCAAGAGTAAGATACCCAACCGCAACGCCCCAGCGCGCATCATACCGCCAGGTTAGCACAACCAGCTGCCCTCTTTCTTCGTAGGTTTTTGGCTACCGACCCCAAGCTATCGCGACTCATCGGATGCGCTTAGACTTGGCCGATGGGTTGCTTGATCGGCTGTCTTGCTATCGGATTTCCGCGCTTGGCGCTGTTTCTGGTTTGGCTCTTTGGCGGCAGTTATCTGCACCGCGCTTACGGGAGCTTCATCTGGCCGCTGCTCGGCTTCTTCTTTCTGCCGCTGACGACGCTGACCTTCGCGTTCAGTCTCAACTCGCTCGGTGGTCACGGGCAGATGCCACCGCTCGGCTGGTTGCTGGTGGCGCTCGCTGCGGCGGCGGATTTCGGGTTGATCGGCGGCGGTCAGCACGGGCTGCGGCGCTATCGACGCGATGGCTGGCGGTAACGCGCCGTGCTGACGCGGCTGAAAAAGCGCCTCCACGACGCTTCGACGCCGACGGTCACGCTGAGCGCTCTCGTCGCCGCCTTCCTCGTCTATTTCTGCATGTACGGCTTGCGCAAGCCGTTCGCCGCGGCGAGCTTCAAGGGCCAGAGCGTGCACGGGCTCGAGCTCAAGACGGCCCTCGTAATAGCCCAGGTGGTAGGCTACGCGCTCAGCAAGTTCGTGAGCATTCGCCTGCTCTCGGAATTACCGCGCCAGAGACGCGGTCTGGTCTTGTTCGCGACGCTCGCAGCCGCGGAAATAGCATTGCTCGGCGTCGGTCTGTTCGGCCCGGCAGGCCAGGTGCTGGCCATGTTCTGCAACGGCTTGCCACTCGGAGCGGTGTGGGGTCTGGTGTTCGCGTATCTCGAGGGGCGGCGCACCTCGGAGCTACTCGGCGCCGGGCTCAGTCTGTCGTACATCGTCTCGAGCGGCGCCGTGAAGAGCGCGGGGCGTTACTTGCTCGCCGACGGCGTCGCCGAACGGTGGATGCCCGCGCTCACGGGAGCGCTGTTTTTTGCGGCTGTTTTGCCGCTTTTGTGGCTGCTCGAGGCTTTGCCCGAGCCGAGCGAGCTCGATCGACGCGAGCGCGTCGAACGGCGTCCGATGACCGGCGTCGAGCGGCGGCGATTCCTGCGTACCTTTGCGCCAGGCCTGATTGCGCTGGTCACGCTCTACGTGCTGCTCACCGCGTATCGTGATTTTCGAGACAACTTTGCGGTCGAGCTGTGGTCTGCGCTCGGTTACGAAAAGACGCCGCAGATCCTTGCGGTCGCCGAGCTGCCGGTGGCGCTGATTGTGCTGCTTTCGCTGGCCGCCATCTTTTTCGTGCGCGACCATCGCCGTGCGTTCTTCGTCGTGCACGCGATCATGGCCGGCGGTGCCGCCTTGATCGGCGCGAGTACCTGGGCGTACGGCGCGGGCCTCTTGCCGGGCTCGTGGTGGATGGTCGCGGTCGGCGCGGGGCTGTACATGGGTTACGTGCCGTACGGCTGCGTGCTCTTCGATCGCTTGCTGGCGCTCACGCAGAGCGCGGGCACCGCGGTGTTTCTGATCTACGTCGCGGACGCGAGTGGCTACGCCGGCTCGGTGTTGCTCTTGCTCTACAAAAACTTCGGCGCGCCGCACTTCGAGTATCTGCCCTTTTTCGTGCGTCTTTCGTACGGTACGGCGGCGGTGGCTCTGGCAGGCTTTGCGCTCAGCGCGATGTACTTCGCGCGGCGAGCGAGGCTAGCCTGGGCGTGATGTCGGACGACCTTGTCTTGGAAACGGCGGGGTTGTCCAAAGAGTTTGGGCCGAATCGGGCGGTGAGTGAATTGTCCATCCGGGTCGGGGCCGGCGAGATCGTCGGGTTGCTCGGGCCGAACGGCGCGGGCAAGACCACGACGCTCAAGCTCTTGCTCGGCATGTTGCGCCCGACACGCGGGCGGGCGTCCGTGCTCGGCTTCGACTGCACGACCCATGCGATCGAGATCAAGGCGCGCGTCGGCTACAGCCCTGACGAGCCTTCGTTCTACGACTTTCTCACCGGTCGAGAGACGCTCGAGTTCGTCACTCATGTGCGCCGCGGCGTGAGCAGCGAGACGTTCGCCAGACTCGAGCCCGTGATCGCCGCGCTCGAATTCGAAGCGGATCTCGATCGCTTCACCGCCAGCTACTCGCTCGGCATGAAGAAGAAGCTCGCGCTCTTGGTGGCGCTCGCGCACGCTCCGCGGCTGCTCTTGCTCGACGAGCCCACGAACGGCCTCGACCCGCCCTCTGCCGTCAAAATCCGCAGAAAATTGCAAGAACTCGCGGGCGAGGGCGTGACCGTCGTGCTCTCCACGCACCTGCTCGACACGGCGGACAAGCTGTGCACGCGCGTCGTCTTGATGGATCACGGCCGCTTGATCTTCGACGGCGCGCCGCGCGCCGCGCGCGACGTGGCAGGCCTTGCCGGCGAGGCGTCGCTGGAAGACGCCTTCCTAAAGCTGGTCCAGGCTTGATGGCCGCAATGCGGGAGCTCACGGCCATCGGACTGCTCGTGCTCAGGAGCTGGCAGCGGATGGGGCCCCGCACGCGCGCCGGCCGCGCGCCGGAGCCAACGCGCGGCGTTTCGGCCGTGCTGATGCGGCTGGTGTTCGCCGCGCTGATCTACAACTTTGGCAGCCTGACCGCGCAGGCGATTGCGCTGCACGAGCATCCGGAGTGGGCGGCCACTTGGGCCGGCCTCGGGTTTTGTTGTTTCGCGTTCTCCATCGCATTTTCAGTGGAGGTGCCGGCGCCGCGCGCGCCCACGAGCGCCCTCAAGAGCGCGCTGCTCGAGCTATTGCCGGTCTCTCGCTCGGCCCTGTTGCTCCTGCTCTTGGCTCAGGCGATCTGGGGCGCGCTCCCGCTGCTCGCGTGCGTGCTCACGGTGCGAGCTGCGCTCGGTACCGACGCGCCGCTGCCGCCGACGATTGCGCTCGGATTGCTGCTGTTTGCGCTGTCGGCGCTCGGCGGCGCGTGCCTCGGCAAGCTGCTCAAATTGCGGCTTTCGCCGTATCTCGCCGCGCGCTCGGGCTGGCTTTCGACCGTGCTCGTCGTCGCGTCGCTTTCGCTGATCGAAACGGCGACTGTAGCGCGGCATCTGAAGCCGCCGTTCGGTCTCGAGCTTGGTCGCGCGCTAGTCCGGCCAAACGCCGCATTCCTCAGCGAGCTCGCGTTGCTCGTCGGACTCGCGTGCGTTGCGTTCTATCGCCTGGAGCGCAGACACGAGCTGGCAGAACCGATCCGCCCCGACAAGACCGCCTCCGAGCTGCGAAGCGGAGCCGACCCGCGCGCGCTCGAGCGCTTGCTCACGCGTCGAGAGCCCGGTGGTCGCTGGCAAATCTGGATCGTGACCACGCTCCATCTGATTTACGTGTGCGGCGTGCTTTACGCCGCGCGCGCTCTCACCGCCCGCTCGCGCGCCGGATTCAGCGGCAAGGTCGGCTTGAATCTGGCCGTGATCATCTGTTTTCAGTTGGTCACCACGCTCGCTGCACAGCGCTCAGCGCGGGGCGCCATGAGAGACGCGCTCGCACGACCATTGCTCGGTGCGCTGCCGCTTGCGCCGCAGAACACGCTGTCCGCAAAGGTCGGCACTCTGCGCTGGGTGCTGTTGCTCGTGACTTCTCCGCTGTGCTTGCTGCTCGGCTTGGCGCACTTCGAACCCGTGCTTTGGCCCTTGCTGCTTTGGCGAATAGCCGCCATTTTTGCGGCGACCGCGGTGTACGCCGAGGCCGCAGTCTACGTCGCGTTCCTGACGGTGGGACTCGGTTCGACGCGACCGCGCGCGGGTGTCTTCGGCTCGCTCGAGTCGTTGCTGCTCGCCATTCCGTTCGCGAGCATCGCATTCGCGCCGACACCTTGGAGCGCGGCGCTCGCGTTGGCCACGCTCGCCGCGCTCACCTTCGAAGCGCGCCGTTCGGCCCTCCGCGTCGTCGATTGGCTCGACGACCCCGAACGCGAACACGCTACCGAAATCTGGCGCGCGCTGGTGGTGTTCGCCGGCTTTCAGGGCGCGCAGATCCTGGCTCTGCAGCTCACCTCGCTGTTTGGGCACGCGCTCTCGAACACGATGCGCTTCGTCGCGGTGTACGCGCTCGCCGCCGCCGCGCTCTGGTTCCCGACGCAGCGCGAACAGACCTCGTCAATCCCCGAGCAACGCATCCGGTTCGCGCCCTTGGGTTTGCCGGTCGGCGCACTGAGCGGCGGATTCGCCTGGCTCTATCTGCGCTTCCTCCATCCGAGCACGGCGGCCGGCCCAGAGCTCTCGGTTGCGACCGCTGGCGAAAGCGCCCTCTTGGCGATCACGGTCGCCTGCATCGCCCCGCTCGTCGAAGAGCGCTTTTTTCGCGGCTGGTTGCAAGCTGAACTCGAGCGTAGCCTGAGCCCGCGCCGCAATTGGGCGCCGGTGCTTACCGCCTTGGCCTTCGCTCTCGCTCACCCGGTCTATTCATTC
>DASXKQ010000252.1:0-3525 GCA_036496745.1 Polyangiaceae bacterium | reverse complement strand
AAGATTTTATTAGTTTATGCGCGCCGAGGTGGGTTTATCTCGACTCAGTCGCTCCTGTCTCAATTCGGAGCGAAAGCAGCGTCAATCCGCTGTCTCTTGCGGTGACGGGAGCCCGACGTTCGAAACGAGCCGGGTCGAAAGGAACCCAGAGATGGAAGCAGGGATTAGCACTTAAATGGCTGAATTTCCGCGATTTCCGCGATTGGCACATGCGCTGCATTACGGGGCGCACAATGCAGACCCAGCGCCGCACGCCTTCGAAGACCAAGAGCCCAGCAACCCCCAAGGCTACTGGCACGAGCCAGCCAGCTCGCACAGGCGGCAACGCCCGCGGGGTGGTCGCCGCCTTGGCCCGCCCATCGCTGGCTCCGCGCCCGGCGCGACGGCACGCTCCCCTGGCCGCGCGCACCCCCCAGCGCCCGATGTCGATGCTGCCAGCGACGCTGGTTCCCCGCGCAGCGCGACAGACGAAAACCACGAAGCCCGATTCCCGAATCGCGTCGGAGCTCTTGGTCCGCTACGAACCGCTGGTGAAAAAGATCGCGGGCGGCTTTCAGCGCAAACTTCCGCGCAATGTCCTGCGTGAGGATCTGATCGCGGCCGGCATGGGCGGCCTGTGGGACGCAATCCGCCGGCACCCCGAGGGCGCGTCGGAGAGCTTCGAGTGGTATGTGCGCGTGCGCATTCGCGGGGCGATCCTCGACGAACTGCGTGCTCAAGACTGGCTACCGCGCCGCGCGCGTGCGGCAGCAGAGGCGGCGAGCGGGACCGACGCTTATATGCCCCCGCCTGCAGTCGTTCGCTTCGATGACGTGAGTGAGTGGGAGCAGAATCGCTGCCTCGCCGAGGCTGCCAGCAGTGAACTCGCCGTGGTCGCCAAACACGCTCACGAGAGCCTGGCCAAAGCGGTCGACCTCTTGCCGGATCGCGAGCGCCACATCGTGTCGCAGCACTACTTTCGCGGCGTGAAGTTCAAGGACCTCGGCGCGGAGCTGGGTGTCAGCGAACCGCGAATCTCGCAGCTTCACTCGCGGGCCATCGAGCGTCTCAAGACGTTGATCAGCTCGGCAGCCTGAGGGCGCTCGCCAGCGGTGGCGCGTGACGCGGAGTTGACCCGCGCGGCGTTTCCCGGTCCGATGCGCCTGCGTGCGCACGAACGCCTGGATCCCCTTCGCTCTTTGTATGCTCGCTTGCGCACCGCGCGCTGCGCTCGCTCCGGCTACACCGAGTCCGTCCGGGTCCCCCGCGACGGATTCTACGGCCTGGCGACAAGCGCCCCAGACCGGGAGCTCCTTGATCCCGAGCCCGAACGGCACGCCGAGCGCACCTGAATCCTGCACGGCGCTGCTCGCCCACGGCACGGAAGGTTGCCCAGCGGGCGACGCGCACGACCTGCTCAGCGCAGCGCTCTCGAACACGGACGAGAAACTGCGCGACGCCGGGCTCGCGTGTCTCGAGAGTACGCCGGATTTTCCGGCAGGATTGCTCCGCGCGCTTCGGGCTGAGCTGGCCCGGCGCGAGTGCGCCGATATCGTGGCGCTGCCGTTCGTCGAGGCCAACTTGGAGAAGCTGGAGCGCCCGCTGGCCGACGCGCTGATCGCGCTCAGCATCGCAGGGCGTCTCACGCGGCTGGTACGGCAGGCCCCGGTGCTGCCTCCGCCCTTCGACAAAGCGCAGTTCATGGCGTTCTTCACGAGCACGCTTCAGCCGTGGGTCGTCGCGCAGGCCAGTGCCATTCAGGCGCTCGCCGTGCCGGGTCCGCGACTGTCGCCCTATGCCAAGGGCGTCGTAGCCGTCGAGTCCGGCCTCGCCGACATGCGCTTCGTCTCCGTCGTGCGCGACGTTCCGCTGCCGGAGGAGATGAAGAGCGACGCAGAGGTGCGCGACGCCTACTACATCGCGCTCGACGAGGCACTCGAACCGCGCAAGACCCGAGGGCGGGACGCGGCGCTGGTCGGACTGCGCGAACTCGCGGGGCTCGGCATCACCCACGATGCGCGCGTCGACGAGGCTCGCGCTCTGCTCTCGCAACTTTTCTCCGGCCGCCGCATCAATGCCCTCGATCCGCTGCTGCTGCCCGAGCTCGCCGCGCTCCCGCAGCCCACCACGGAGCAGCGGCTCGCCGCGCTGCTGCCCACCTTCTACGCGAATCGCTTGCTCGGCGAAGTCGCGCTCGACGAGCCTATCTTGCGCGCCTTTCTCGAGCAGGGGTTACCTAGCCGAATCGAGCAGCGGATCAAGACGACGAAGCTCAGCGACGTCGGCTACGAACTTTACGCGCGCGCTCTCGTCGAGCGCGGACAGCGCTATTTTCGCGCGGCCGACTTTCGCGACGCAAAGGCCGTCGCCGCGCAGGCAGGGCGCCCGACTGACGCGCTCTCGCTGTACGGCGCGCTCGGTCACGCGCTCGAGCTCGGCTACAGCGACGCAACCGAGATTTTGAGCGGAAAGGTACTCGAGGAACGACAAATCCAAATTGCCGATCTCGACCGAATCGCGACACGCCGCGGGCCCATCACCGGACTCGCCACGTTCGACGCGGCTTTTCTGCTCACTTTGCCGGCACGCTCGAACGCCACCTCTCCAACCGCAGCAAACGACCGCGCATTTTGGAACGACCTAGTCGCCCGCTTCGCACGCGCAGAACGGACGCTGCCCGCGCCACTCAAAGCAACGGCGCGCGAGTACGGGCAAGCCGCACGGCAAACTCAGAAGGCCCTGCAGGCGACCCCGCGCGCTGTCACGAAACCCTAGCCTGATGCTGAAAAGCACCTTACTGGCGCGGCTGCGCCGGACGCGCGTGAGGGGCGCTACGGGAAAATCTCGCGCTCTTTGTAGACCTGCGCGAGCCGCTGCAAAGCGACGCCGTAGCACGCCCGGCGATAATCGCATTTGTGCAGCTTGGCGAATTCCGCCATGCGATCGTAGGCATCGCGCATGGCGACTTCCAACCGGCCGTCGACTTCCGTGATGGTCCATTGTTCGCTGCGGCGATTCTGCACCCATTCGTAGTAGCTGACGGTGACGCCGCCGGCGTTGGCGAGTACGTCGGGCAGGATCTCGATGCCGCGGCGCTTGAGCACTTCCTCACCTTCGGGCGAGCACGGACCGTTCGCGCCCTCGGCGACCAACGAGACTTGCAGCGCCTCCGCTTCGGCTGGGCCGACCTGGTTCTCGAGCGCTGCGGGCACGAAAATGTCCGCCTGCACGCCGAAGAACTGTTCACGTGTGATCTCGGTGCCGTTGGTGTAACCGGCGATCGAGCCGTGCTGAGCGACGTATTGTTGCAGGCGGTGCGCGTTGAAGCCCTCTGGGTTGTACAGGTACCCGGTGTGATCCCCGACGGCGACGAGCGACACGCCGAGGTGGCTCAGCAGTACGGCCGTGTTCGAGCCCACGTTGCCGAAACCCTGCACCATCAGCTTTTTGCCTTTGATGTCGAAGCGCGCGCGCTCGGCCCACTCCAGCACGCAATGAACCAGGCCCTGTCCCGTGGCTTTTTCGCGACCGTACGTGCCGCCGCTG
>DASXKQ010000251.1:0-24953 GCA_036496745.1 Polyangiaceae bacterium | reverse complement strand
CGCGTGCGGAGCAAGCAGTGCACGGTCAGCGCCGCTTGCTCGTAGAAACTGACGGCTTGCTCGGCCGGCAGCTTGTACGGAATGGCGCTCTCCATCTGCTCCGTCGAAAAAGGAGTTTGCAACAGTGCTTGCAATCGCGCTGGCGTCTGCCACCACGTTTCGCGCGCGAGCGTCATGGCGATGCCTTCTTGAGCCCAAGCCGGGCCCCTCAAGCCTGAGCTGAAAAGCGCATGGTGCGTGTATTCGTGCGTGACGCTTTGCTGCAGATCCGCGCGGCCCGCGATGAGATGAAGCGCGCCGTCGTAGAACGCCACGACGTCTTGGTTGATGCACGCTGCGGCCTTCATCAGTTCATGATCGAAGTACACGAACACGATTGGCGCCGGCGGCCGCAACCCGAGCTGCGCGTTCACTTCTGTCTCGGCCTGGCCTAAGAGAGGCAGTACGGCGCTTTCCGCTCCCTCCGGCAGCCGCGGATCGAGGTAGAACGTCCCTGCCGAATCCACAGTATAGGTACGAAAATTCGCGGTCAGCTGGTCGCGCGTGGCAAGCGCTTCAGCTCGCGTCGAGCACAGGCCCGGCATGGTCCAGGCTGCGAGCGGTGCGAGCGAGACCTGGCGAACCTCGTTAGCTGCGCGGACGGGCGCGCTGCTTTCCGGAGCCGTAGACGCGACGAGCGCGGCGGGAGGGAGCGAGGAGGCGAGCGGCGGTGTTTCGCTTGCGACCAAAGGTGCGAGCGCCGAGCTAGCGGCTGCAGCGCTCGCCGCGGGCACAGCGCTGGCACGCGAGGACGCCGACGGAGGGCCTGAAGCCGGCGGAGCTGCCTCGAATAGCGGCGCAGGTCCTGGCGGATCGCGTGCGAATGCCACGCGGCTGACCTGCACACTGCTGTGCGATGTTGGCAGGTCGGGTTTCGGCCAAGCGCGGACGAGCAGCGCGAGCCCGAGCACGCAGCCAGTCGCGATTGCGACCGCCCGCCAGTTCGTGCCGGTCGCCCGCAAAGTCAACCCTTCTTGGGTCTCGGCAGATTGAACTTCTCGACGCGGTTGATCAGGGTGCGTCGGGACATGTTGAGGAGTTTGGCGGCGCGGGTCTGGTTGCCGCCGCATAGTTCGAGCGCGTTCAAGATGCGGCCGCGTTCGTCGCCGCCGAGCGCGCCGAGCGTCGGGTCCGGATTGGTCACCTTGGTCACGACCTCGTCGTCATCGAAGTCGGGCAGCTCGCGCTCGCTCGGGACGATCGAGTCGAAGCTCGAGGTTTCGAGCAAAATGTGCTCGGGAGCCAGCGTGCCCTCCGTGCAGATGAGCGCCGAGCGTTGGACCACGTTGCGGAGCTCGCGCACGTTGCCCGGCCAATCGTGCTTGCGCAGGAGCTCGAGCACGCCTGGACCGAAGCGCGGCTCGCCCTGGCCGGTGCGGGCGCAGAACTCACGCAAGAAATGCCGAGCCAGTGGTTCGATTTCGTCCATGCGTTTGCGGAGCGGCGGGATCTGCAGCACCACGCCGCTGATGCGATAGTACAGATCACCGCGGAAGCGATGCGCGCGGACTTCCTTGCCGAGTTCGCGGTTGGTCGCCGTCACGAAGCGCACGTCGACCTTCTTGGGCTTGGTGGCGCCGACGCGGATCACGGAGCCTTCCTCCAATACGCGCAGGAGCTTGGCTTGCGTGCCGAGTGGCAGCTCGCCGATCTCGTCGAGAAAGACGGTGCCGGTGTCGTTCGATTCGAGCAGACCGACCTTGGCGGATTGGGCGCCGGTGAACGCGCCGCGCTCGTGGCCGAATAGCTCGCTCTCGAGTAGACTCTCGGTGAGCGCGGCGCAGTTGAGCTTCAGGAACGGTCGCTTCGCGCGGCGCGAGCGGCGATGGATGGTCTCCGCCATGACCTCCTTGCCGACGCCCGTCTCGCCCAGGATGAGCACCGGGATGTCACTGCTCGCGGCGCGCGCGCCGAGCTCGTAGATGCGGCGCATCTCGGGATCGGCCATGATCGGGCCGGTCGCGCCGGGAGAAATTCCCCTCAGGTCGGAGGGGCTCGATTTGCGTTTGCGCTGCAAGACCAGGATGTTCGACGAGATGCGCAGCGCGTCTCCCGGCCGCATGACCGCGCGTTCATGTGGTCCAAGCCGCTCGTGTGTGCCGGACTGTGTGTCCTCGGTCACACGATGATTTTCGCCGCCGCGCACGAGCGTGGTTCCGTTGGCACTGCCCAGGTCTTCGACTTCGACTTGATCGGCTTCCACGTACAGCCGTGCGTGGTGGCGCGAGACCAGCGGATCATCGAGCTGGAGCGTGTTGGTCACCACGCGACCGATCTCGACGATGCTACCCGGCGTCAGAGGCACGAGCTGTAGCTCGTCCCGGCGGTATACGAGCAGCTCGCATTGAGCTCTCGGTGGCGGACGCTGTGTGATGACTCCGGACATCTCGTGCGACGCTGCGCTGCGCGTCAGAATTTGGCGAACTTGCCTGCACTCATAGATAGCGGTCAGGGCGCACAATGTGAAGGGCTAGTGGTCCGGGCCGCGGCTCCGCGCTCGAAAGCGCGTGCCAAAATAATGACAAGAAGAAAGCCAGGATAAGCTCGGCGAGAAGTGCCTGGCGCACGGGAAAAACCCGAGTAGGATTGAAGTTTGGATGGACACGCGTGGTGCAAGAATTAGCGCAGCAGCGAAGCCTGGGGCGGCCGGCTCGTTCGACGACGCACGCACGGATCCATCGTCGCCGGCCGAGATCACGCGCGGCGCGCAGCCCGGGCAGCTGATCGGCCGCCATCGGCTGCTGTTTCCGATCGCCGCCGGCGGCATGGCCGAAGTGTGGGCGGCCAAGCCGGACGGCGGTGGGCTGTCGCGCACCGTGGCCGTCAAGCTGGTGCGTCCAGAGTACGCCGCGGACGAAGAGTACTCGCGCATGTTCATCGACGAAGCAATGGTCGCTTCCTCGATTCATCACCCGAACATCTGCGAGACCTTCGAGCTTGGTCGAGAGGCTGAGCTCTTGTACATGGTGCTCGAGTGGGTAGCCGGGGATTCACTGAGCGGATTGATCCAAGGGGAGGAGGAGCTCAGGCCGCTTCCGGAAACCATCGCAGCGCGCATCTGCGCCGATGCCTGCGCCGGCCTGCACGCCGCCCACGAGGCGCTCGGCCCCGACGGCTCGTCGCTCGGCGTCGTCCACCGCGACGTGTCACCGCCGAACATCCTGGTGTCCGTGCACGGCCAGGTCAAGGTCAGCGATTTTGGCATCGCCAAGGCGAGAAACCAACTGCACGCGCGCACACGCACGGGCGCCATCAAAGGCAAGCTCGCGTACATCCCGCCCGAGCAGGTGCTCGGACAAGCGCTCGACCGTCGCGCCGACGTCTACGCGATGGGCTGCGTTCTGTACGTGATCACGCTCGGCCATCGACCGTTCGGCAGCGGCGCGAAGGCCCTCGGCAAGATCGTGCGCGGCACGTACCGCAAGCCACGCGAGCTGCGCGTCGACTATCCCGAGGGACTGGAAGCGATCGTGGTGCGCGCGCTGGCGGCCGATCCGGCTCAGCGCTTTCAGACCGCGGAGGAGATGCGCTACGCACTCGAGCAGTGGCTCTTGACTTGCTCGAAGCCGACCGGCTCCGGTGACGTCGGGCGCGTCGTGCGCGAGCGGATCAGCGCCGAGCGGCGCAAGATGATCGACGCCTTGATGAGCACTGGGCGCACGCTGCCCGAGGCCCTCGCGCACAAGTTTCTCAATCAGCAGCAGTCCGACAAGACCGTGACGCCGACCGCGACCAGCGGCGTCGTCTTGCAACCGGCGGGTCTTGCCAAGGCCGCGGCGGCCAAAGACGGCGCTGCCAAGCCGAATCGCGCGAGCGCGCCCGAGCTCAAATCGGAGGTGCCTCGTCTGAACCCGGATGACGAAGCGACGCTCGTCGGCATGCCGACGCCCGGCGACTCGCTCGGGGCCCTGCCCGTCGCCGCGCCGGTAGACGAGGCGGCAGCCGCGCTCGTCGCTCCGAAGTCCGCGCTGCCAGGCGGTACCGGCCCGACTCCCGCGTCGACCGTGCTGAGCCCACCGAGCGCGATCGATCAACCGCGTTCGAGCGGGCGCGCGTGGATACCGCTCTGCGTCGTGCTCGTGGCGGCGATCGGTTTCGCGATCTTCGAGTATCTGCGCTGACGAGCGCGGGTGCGCCGACGACGAGATACTGCCAGGGCGAAGAGCAACGCGAGCGCGCTCTCTCTGTTGCTCTCGGAGCGTACGCCGATGCGACAACGACAGCCGCCGGCTTGGCGCGGCTCATGGTAGTCGATCTCCGACGCGTCCGAGTCGCTCCCGGCGTCGCTGGCGCCGCTGTCCGCGTTGCCCGCGTCGCTCGTGCCTGCGTCAGGGACGTCTTCGATTTGAGGCAAGTAACCCGCCGCCGCAAAGGCCGGTGTGAAGAGCTCGTCTTTGAACGGCGCTATCTGCGTGTAGAAATCGCGGGCGGTGCTGGCGGTGCAGTCGCCCGTGACTTGCGAAAACACGCCGTTGATCGCGCGCTGGTCGTCGAATGCAGGGCCCCCGCTGTCACCGAAGCAGAGCGCCGGGCCCTCGGTCACGAACGTGCGCGGCGGGACCGGGTCGCCCTGTGGTCGAAAGGAGCTTTCTCCGATCATGCTGATCGTGAGCCCACTGCGCGTGAGCCGGACGCCAAACCCGCCGTCCTCCGTCGCGCCGTAGCCGACGACGCGTACGGGATCACCGACCTCGTTGCCCGCCGTGAGGCGCACGGACGCGATCGGCAACGTCAATGCTTGGTCGAGCAACACGAGCGCCAGATCGTTGCGACAAATGCTCGTACTCTGGGTCGTGAAAATTTGTACGCCGGCCGCGGCCTGCGTGGTCGTCGGACCCATGCCGACGCGCACGGTGATCGAGCTCGGCGTGAGCAAGGCTCCCATTTGGCCGCCCTTGCTGTCGGGCGTCAGATCGCCGGAAGGCGTGCACGAAAATGGCAGATCTACGTAGTTCGAGACGCAGTGGCGCACGGTGAGCACGAGGTTCGGAGCGACCATGCTGCCCGTGCAGCGCTGAAGCACGGTCCCCGCGTCACCCCACACCACGACCACGCTGTCGTCGTCGGTGCCCGAAGGCGTCCCGCCGACGACTCCTTCGAGTGCACTACCAACAGGCTCGGCACTCGGCGCGCCGCAGGCGGCGACGCAGAGCGCGGCGCCTGCGAGGAGCGCTCGCGCGCTAGGCGTCAATACCCTTGAAAACATGTGGGTACGCCCGCACTCGGCGCGTCGAAAACTCGCGCCATTGGATCGTAGATCAATCCGTCTGCCTGATAGCTGAAGCCCGCACTACCCTTTTGCATGCACCAGGCCGACGTGGTGCTGATGCGCGTACCGCTCGTGCGATCGAAGTTCGGCGGCCCCATGGTGCCCCAGAGGGTCATCGCATACTTCAATGCGCCGAGTTTGCCGATGCTCCCATTCGCGATCGGCACCGGCCCCACGTCGACCGGGTCCGCCGTCGGATCGACGCTGAAGATGCGGTCCTCCAGGCCGTCTCGAACGTTAGTCCCGTCCGCTCCGTCTTGGGCGAACGTGGCAGCGGCCACCGAGTACATCAGCGCGTAGGCGCCGTCGTAGAAGTTCTCGGTGCCGTCGAGCGGTAGAGTGCCGTGATAGGGACCTTGCAAGCGTCCCTCGTAGGCGTTGTAGAGCGACTTCGAGTGGGAGTCCTGAGCTTCCGCGAAGTTGACGCCTACTACGCGGCTGGCGAGCGGCGGCGTGAAGCTGGAAAATTGAGCCACGTCTCCCAAGAGTTCGGATGAATTATAGATGAACTGTGACATCAGGTAGAACGGACGCGGCATGTTCGCGCTGGGGGCGCTCGTCTTCTGCCAAGAGTTCTCGACCGGCGGTATCACGGATTTCGGAAATTCGGAGGTGGCCATCGCGATCACGATGTGCGGCGGAAACGCCTCGAGATCGGTGATCCCCGCCGACACGTCGGGCGTTGCGAAGTTCTTGCTGGATTCAATCTGCACCTCGCGGAAGTTTCCGTCACCCAAGCCCGGCAATTGATCGGTGGCGGCTTGGCCGTTGAAGGTGAGGAGCGTTTCCGGGTGGTTGGGGTCGGACGTAGTGAGCACACTGAACTGGTCCATGGACGTCGATTCATCCGAGTACACGAGCGTCACGCGGAGCGGTACCATGCTCGGATCCTCCGCGGTGCTGGGATTCGCCTGGAAGAACGCTGCGCGCTGCGCGTTGACGTAGGGCTCGAGCCGCTGCAGGAGCGCGACGGTGGTCGCCGCCAGCACGCGTGGATCGCCGAGCATGTGCCAGAGCAAACCGTTGTCCATCAGGTTGGCGAGCCGCAGATCGGCGACGCCCGTATCCAAGAAGAAAATCGGCTTGCCGCCCGCGTTGGTATAAGCCGAAGTCGTGGTGTACGTGAACGCGTCGAACAGACGATCAGTCGGCAAGACCGACAGCACGGCGCGCGCTCCGACGTCTTGCGTGAGGTGCGCCATGGTCGTCGAGATATCGCTGGTCACGCTTTGGCAAACGAGTGCGAGTAGTGGCCGCGCAACTCCCTTGGTGGCGATGCCTCCGAGCGGAAAGCTGTTGAACTCGTTCAGCGCCAGGTCCCAGTTGATCACCGCTTGGTTGTCATGTGGATCCTGAACGTTGGTCATGTTCGCGTAGGCGCCGAGCACGATTGGCTCCCCGCTCCCAAGCAGATCGAGGGTATTGGTCGTCGGTAGGAGCACCGGGCAGTCGCTGTTCGTGAGCTTCACGCATTGTCCTGCGTTACAGAGATACGGTTGCTGCAGGTGGGTCGAGATGCAGTCCGAGCTGCTCACGCACTCGGACTGCCCGCCACCGCTGCCGGCGGTCCCCGCGCCGCCGCCCGCGCCTGCTCCGCCTTGACCGGCGCCGCCACTGCCAGAGCTCGCGCTGCCATTCGCGACGCACACGCGATTGACGCACAGCGTATTCGAGAATTGCGGGCCGAGCGCCTTGCAGTCGGCCGTGACCTCGCACTGGGTGTCGTTGAGATTGAACAACAGCGAGCAGCCGCTTTGCGTCCCGAGCAGAGCAGTGCTCGCGGCGCCGAGCCAAGCAAGACGAAGAAGCGTAGGTCTGAACAAAGCGAGGACCTGGACTCTGCAGCATATCACGGCCGGCGGCGGGCCTCCCGTCAGCGCGCGACGCCAGGGCCGACCACAAAAAGCAAACGAGGCCGGCACACAGTGCCGACCTCGTTGCTCAGGTCATAGGGTCCCAGGATTTCGAGGGTCAGTGCACGCAGTACAGGTAGCCGCAGGTCGACGGGACGGTCGAGCACTTGCTGACCATCGTGCCGGTGAGGCCGGAGAGCAGGACGCACGCGGTGCCGAGCATCGTGTTGTTCGGATCGTACAGGCGGTTCATCGGGTAGGTCGGCGCGCTGCCGCCCGTGGTGGTGCCGGTAGAGCCGCTGTCGCTCGAGGTGGGGTCGATCGCCACACAGGTTCGGCCGCTCGGGCAACCCTGGCCCGTGACGGTGAAGGCGATGTAGGGATTGCCGCCGCACGTCCCGAAGCCGTAGTAGCAGAGAGCGTTGCCCAGGTTGGACGCCTCGCTGGCGCTCAGCGGGGTACCGTCCAAGTGGTCCGCCTCGTACACGAAGTGTGCGCCGCAGGCGCCCGTGCCGAGATCGGTCGGGCCGGCTACTTTCTTCAGCTTGTGCGCGGGCGGAAGCTGCGTCGGGTGGTTGCGGGCGAGATCGTCGTTCTTCGTCCACTGGCGATTGAACGAAGCGTTCATGTCATTGCTGAACGTCGTGGGATTGAAGACGTTCTGGTCCATCCAGTACATCAGCTCCCAATCCTGTTGCCCGAGGATCGCCTTGGTGTCTGCGCAGTTGTTGTGCAGGCAAACGGCCGAGGAGCTCAGCACCACGAGGTAGTTGCTGACCGCGAGATCGTCGGCGGGATCCCAGCGGCCGAGCTCGTTGGCCATCGCGACCGCCAGGGCGGCGCGCGTGGGGTTCAGCCCGTTGTTCGAGCTGCAGGTGGTGACCGCCTCGCTGGCGCTACCCGTCTGCTCCCTGCTCTCTTCAGCGGTGGATGCCATGCAGCCTTGCAGCGGCAGCAGTCCCAACATTCCTACCGCTATGAACCAAAGTCTCTTCATCGAAATCCTCCTACCGTTAGTGCGACCTGTGCCCGTGGCTAATGCAGCCCGCGTGCCGCTCGACGGCGTCAGTCGAAGCAACGCGAAATCCAGGATCTTTTCCGGGAGATTTCGAGCGCGAGCGCGCTGGGGCCGGAGTCGCGCACGGCGCCGTCGTTGTGCAAGCCGACCGCGCTTGCACAACTTGGCCGTACGAGTTGTGCAACGAGCGCATTCGCTCGAAGCGCGGAGCGCGAGCGAGCGACGACCTGCGGGGATGTGCGCACATGTGCGGTGCCTCGACGCATTTGGCCGACGGCTCCACTAATCTCCGTCTTGGCCTTGGCCGTTAGGGGCTTGTGGCACTGTTGCGCCTCGCGTAACGTCGTGAAGATGAGGGAAAGCATGCTCAAGAATAGATTCTTCGGTTTAGGTTTGTTGGCTGTGGTGAGCGCCTGCGCTTGGGCGTGTGGCAGCGACGGTGACAACGGCGCAGCGCCTGCTGCCGGTGGGAGCAGCGCCGGCGGCACGTCGGGCAGTGGCGGCGCCGGCGGCGGCAAGAGCGGCGGCGCGGGCACGGCTGGTAATAGCGCGGGCACGAGCGGCACCGCGGGCACAGCCGGCAGCAGCGCAGGCACGAGCGGCACGGCCGGCAGCAGTGGCGGCACGAGCGGTAGCGGTGGTTCGAGTGGCAGTGCCGGCACGGCCGGCAGCAGTGGCGGCACGAGCGGCAGCGGCGGCTCCGGTGGTGGAGAGGCGGGCACCGGCGGTGAAGCGGGCTCCACGTCGACCGATCCTTTGACAGCCGACTGCACGAAGATGTGTGACGACATGGCCGCAGCGAACCTCGGTTGTATGTTCGACGGCGGATGCCTCAATGATTGCCTCGCCAAGGGCGGCGCCACCGACGCGCCGAACGAATACCTCGACATGGTCGCTTGCTACGCGACGAAACTCACGCCCGCAGACTACGTCTGTTCCGACATGATGCCGATAGTCTGGCCGGCGGCAGCGGCGAACGGACCGTGTGAAACCGAAACCTGCACGTGGATTTGCACCGATATGACGTTCATCGGCGATAGCAACGTCTACGGGCGCTGCTGTTCGTAGCGCGCACTCTCAAAACGACGTGACGAGCCGCAGTCCACGCGGGCTGATCGCGACAGCGACCGGCCCGCGCTGGCTGCTCGCGCGCTGACCCGGCGCGCGCTCCGCGCTCGGCGAAGACAGCGTGAGATAGAGCGAGACGCCGCCGACCACCGCGGCCGCGCCGGCCGTAAGATCCGAAATGACGAGCAGTGTGCGCGCGGAGCTCTTGGTGTCGTCGAGTTTCGAGCGTGTGACGCCGTAGTCGGTGCGAATGGACTCGAGTTCGTTCGCTTTGGACACACCGAGATAGCCGATCACTCCGGCTGTTACGGCGAGGGTTCCGGTCGCGGCCCAGCCGACCCACATCGACGTGCGCGCGGGCTTGGTCGTGACGACGCGTTCGGTATGTCGCTCGACCACGACGCGCGGTGCGTTCTCCGGCAACTTGCTCAGGTGAAGGTCGAGCGCGATGTGGTCGCGGCCCGCCAGAGTGACCGAACGCGAAAGGTCGTAGAAGCCGGCCTTGTGTATTTGGAGCGTGTGCTCACCGGCGTCGACCACCAGCGGCGCGCTCAGCGGCGAGCTGCCGACGAGGTGGCCGTCGAGCGAAATGTCCGCGCCGGCCTCGTTGCTCGTGAGCTGCAGGTCCGCGGTTCGCTCGGCGAGCATAGCCAGATCCTTATTTACCGCCGCGCTACGTTCGGCCGGGATTTCAGTGCCGCCTTGCGCCAAATAGGCCTCCAGCGCTTCACGCCCCTTGGCGTAGCGGCCGAGCTGAATGCGCACCTGTCCGATGTTGTAGAGCACGCGATAGTTCGGCGATAGCTCGTAAGCGCGCTCGAACTCGACCAACGCGAGCAAGAACTCACCGTCCGCATAAAGTGTCAGGCCGCGCTGATAGCGCTCGCCCGCGTCCTTGACCGGATCGCTCGCTGGGGCTGGGGCGGCTGGGGCCGACCCGCCGGGCGTAGCGGCGTCGCTTGCAGCATCCGCCGATGCGCTCCCCGTCCACAAGAGGAGCGCAGAGGTCGCGGTCAGCCAGGCGATCCGCGTGGGCCGTATTCGTAGCGAGGTCGACACTCTCGACTAGCGTGCTCGAATCTCCCACCGCGAGCAAGCGCGACGCGACGCGCTACGAAAGCATGTCAGACAAAGGCGTACTTCGACGCAGACCGTCCATGTTTCGACCACACGCGGGGCGTGTCGCGTCAGTCCGAGCACGGCGCGCTGCTGATGAGCCAATGCATGCCGCTGCCCTTGCTCTTGCTGCACGTCGCTGTGACCTCGCCCAGCGTCCCGCACAGGTCGAAGCTGCAGGTCAGCTCGCCGATGCACGAGCAATCGCTGCCGTCCGCGGGAACGCTCGCCAGATCGCCGCAGCTCGAGCTCGTGTGCTCGCTTTCAGAAGCCGAGCAGCCCGTCGCACCGACCCCCGCGCCCGCATCATCGGAGCCAGCGCCGCCGCTGATCGTCGCGCCTGAACTCGCCGCGCCGCCGGTGCTCGCCGCGCCGCCGGTACTCGCCGAGGCATTCATCCCAGCCAAGCCCCCGAGACTCGTAAGGCCGCCGATGCCCGCCAAACCACCAGTACTCGTCACGCCACCTGTCCCGGCACTACTCGTCACGCCACCGGTACCCGCCGAGCCACCGGCACCGGTTGAGCCGCCTGTGCTTGCGTGCGCCGACGTGCCCGCGGAGGAAGTCGACATGCCCGCGGAGGATGGAGCGCCCGCCGCCGAGCCGCCGTTCGAAATCTCGCCATCGCCGTTGCCTGACGTGAAGGCCTTGCCGGCGCACGCGGTGTTGATGCCGACGAGGCACAGACCAAACCAAGCAATCGTGCGCATCACGGCAAATGCGTCGAGCAATCGTCGTGCCAGGCAACGCCTTTGAGTATTCGCGTGTTTACGACGACGCGGTCGCAGCGTTCCGCGGCACTTCGGACCGCACCGCGCAAGTCGCATGGCAAAAATGCATGCAGCGTGGCGCTCGTGTCTAGATTTTTATTTTGGCGGAGTGTCTCGCCTTCCGCCTGGCGATCCGATCCACCTGCAGGAAAGCATGCGCCAGGTCACCCCTTCGGGTGCTTCGAAGCGTCGCCGCCCGGCATTCGTTCGGGTATCTCTAAGCGCCAGCAGCACCCGAGGAATGCGGCCACTACGGTGTTGCGGGCGCGAGCGTGGCGGCGACGCGGCGCCCGATCGACGCGAACGCCGGCTGATAGGCGTAGTCGCTGCGCGTATTGTCCGATGTATTGCGCGCGCAGATCGAGCTGACTACCGAACGCGAACCGAGTTGGCTCGCGACCCAGAGCTCACGCAGCGCGGGATAGGCCTTGGCGTAATTTTGGGTCGGAGTCGGAGCACCGCCGCCGGGTGGGTTGCAGACTGGGCTGTTGTAGGTCGTGATCGCCGTGGTGTCGCCGTTGACGGAGGGAGAACAATCACACTCTGTCGTGCCTTGCGTGCACGTTTTCGGGCTCGGGAGCGGGAAGATGCACGCATATTGCAGGTCGTCCAGCTCGGCGACGTTTTGCTCGTGTCCGTTGATGGCGTTCGCCTTGGGATTTTGGGACGTGTCGGGAGCGAGCGTGTTCGTGCTGAACGGATTCTGCTGAGCGATCGGCAGCGTGGTGCGGTCGGCGGTCGTTTCGACCATGAAGGGATCGGTCGGGGCCACGTAGCGCGTCGGGTCACCGTCGATGGCGCTCCAGCGCGTCGCGAGTTGGTCAGCCGGTAGATAGTCGAGCGTGTTGCCGGTCAAGCTCGCGGGAGTCGCGAGATCTTGCCAGGGTACGCCGGCGATCACGCTGAAGGTGAAGAGCGTCGGTGCCCGCGTGCTCGAGCCTTGATGAAAGAGCGGATTGTCGACCAAGTTGCCGGATCGATCCGGCACTTTCGCGCCGGCGAAGCCGTTCACGTAGCGACTGAGCGGTTGGAGCAGGTCGAAGCCAAAGCGGCGCTTTTGATCCCAGCAGCGGAGCGCGACGCTGTCGTCCTGCACCGTCAGGTAGCCGCCGTCGAGCTGGCAGCTCGGGTCCGGCGCACTCGAACTGAACCCGCATTGTGCCGGCACGGCACTGGTGTCGCCACAGGACTTGCAGCAGGGTGAATTCGGATCGCTGTCGCAGATCGTGGTAGCGCGGTACATCCTGTTGTCGGCACCGTTCAGCGCGCGTGTGGAAATGAACCAACCAAAGCCACTGTCCGCGATCGAGCAATCGTTCTCGTCCGTGAGCATCACGACGGCGACGGCGGAGTCAGGGCGCAAGAACGAGGCGCGCTGGGCGAGCAGCGTCGTGTTGATGCCCTCTGGCGTCGTCACATTGTTCATGATGTCCACCGACTGGGGCGGGCTCGGATCGACCAGGAACCGGTAGATCGACTCGAGCTGGGCCTCATAGCCGCAGCCCACCTGACCCACGGCCGCGAGCATGGTCGACAGATCGCTCGTGAGCGTGTTGATGTTCGTTTCACCGGGAGGAGTCGAGTGCCCGTCCGGATCCCAATTCAGGTAGCCCTGGCCGTTGTAGCTCGTCAGGCCCGTGCGCACGGAAGGCAAGAGTTGGCCTTTGTCGTCACCGTTGGTGGCGGTGTTGCAGACGTCGCCGCCGTGCGAACCCAGGCTCGAGGTGATGACGCCGATGTGCATGTCGCGCATGGGCGCAAACTCGCGGCTCGTACCTGTAGGACAATTGACGTTTGCATTGGCGGGCTGCGTGCTCGCCGCGACGCCTTGCGTATCGACGCACAGCGGATTCGCCAAGCGCGCCAGCAGGTTCGGCAAGCTTGCGACGAGCAGCTGCTGCTTGTCCGCGGTCGACGTGGAGTTGTCGATCGCGAGCAACAGATCGAGCTTGCCCGAGGTCACTTGCGGCCCGGGGTCTGGCGGACTGGTATCGCCACCGGCTCCGGCGCTCGTTCCGGCCGCGTTACCGAACCCCGCGGTACCGGCGCTGCCCGCGCCACTCACTGTGCCCCCGGAAGAATTCCCCCCCATGGAAGTATTTCCGCCGGATCCCGCGGAGCCTCCCTGTGGGCCGGTGGTGCCAGCCGCGCCAGCGGCGCCGAGGCCCGCGACGCCTGCGTTACCGCCGGCTGCCCCCTGGCCGACGATCACGTGCGAGCCGCAGCCGCACACAAGGAGTAAAGTCGCCACGCCCCCGTACAAGAATTCGAACTTCATGAAACCTCGCCTCCGCAGATTGCTTCCGTCCGTAGATGGCATCTCGACCCAAAATTGATCACGCCGCGCGTAAGTCTCGGCGCTACGCGGACAAATGGCCTCTTTTCGGAGTGTTCTTGGGGGTTCTCTCGGCTTCCGGTCACGCGCGCGCTGAAGGTTTCGCCGATCCGCCCGCGCGCGTACAGCTCAAGTACAACGGCGGCGCAGGCTGTCCGAGCGAGGCCGCCTTCAGTCGCGAGGTCAAGGCGCGCATTCGGCGCGCGGTCCTCTGGGTCGACAGCGATCCAGCCCGGCATATCACGGTCCGCGCGGAGCTGCGTGGAGGTCGGGCGCGCGGGTCACTCGAGATCATCGAGCCAGCGGCCGAGCCGACGCTGCGCGATTTCGACGCGGAGACGTGCAGCGAGGTCGCGTCCGCGCTCGCGCTCGTCGTCGCGCTTGCGCTCGATCCGAACGCTCGCACCGAGCCGCTACCGCCCGAGCCGGAAGCGCCCCCGGCAGAGCGCCTGGTGCCCGTGGCGGCCAGCGTTCCTCCAAAAAAAAACGAGCAAGCCGCGCGCGCGCTGCGTTTCAGCGCGGGACCCGCCGTCACCGTGTCCGGCAAATACGCGCCGGTCGTGCTCGTCGCGCCCGGGCTCAACTTCGGCGCTCGCTATGAGTCCGAGAGCCTGTTCGCGCCCGCTCTGGAGCTCACGCCGCTCCTCGGGAAAACGGGCAAGACCGGCCCGGACACGCCGCTCGCCACGTTCTCCTGGCTGATGGCGCGCCTCGACGTCTGTCCGCTCACGCTGCGAGCGAGCGAGCTCGTGCGGCTGATGCCGTGCGTGACGTCGGAGCTCGGTCAACTGACGGTGAGCGGGAAAGCGGACCCCGTCTATCCGTCGTCGCTGACGCAGCACCGGTTTTGGGCCGATCTGGGGCTTTCGGCCAAAATGCGGCTGGTTTCGGACCCCCTGTTCGTCGAATTGGGGCTGTCGCTGCTGCGCGGCATCACCGAGGACACCTTCGAGCTGAGCGCGCCAGAACAGAAGATCTACGGCGGTCACCAGTTCGATTGGCTGCCGTCCGGGATGCTGTCGCTGGGCGTCGAGCTATGAGCCGTGATCAAAATGGCCCTGGGAGACCATCTAGGTGAGTCGAGTGCTCGCCACCGAGCTTCCCAGCGCCGCTTTCTCCCCCGCCGTGCGGGTGGACGAGGCGCGCCTCGGTCGCATCGTTTCCGCGCATTTCGACGTGCTTTGGCGATTTTTGCGGCGACTCGGCGTGCCTGAGAGCGATGTAGACGATGCGGTGCAGGAGGTCATCTTGGTCGTGGCTCGCAAGCTCGACGCGGTCGAGCCGGAGAGCGAGCGCGCGTTCGTGCTCAGCACGGCCTTCCGCGTCGCGTCCGGTTTGCGCCGGCTATGGCGCCGCCGCGCCGAGGCGGGGGATGCCGCGCTGTTCGGGCTCGAGAGCGATCAGCCGGATCCCGAGCATTTGTCTGAGCAGCGTGAGCTCCGTCGCACGCTCGACGCGGTACTCGCGGAGCTGCCGCTCGAGCTACGCGCCGTGTTCGTTCTCTATGAGCTCGAGCAAATGACGATGGCCGAGATCTCGACGACGCTCGCGCTGCCTTCGGGTACGGTCGCGTCGCGCTTGCGCCGTGCGCGTGAAAAATTCGAATTGCTCGCGGCCCGAGCATTCCCGGATGGGGGAGCGCCATGAACGGCCCAGTGCGTTTGCGCGAAGGTTCCGGCGCCGCGGGCCGCTTGCTCGGCGCGGCAGACATCGACGTGCCGAGCGATCCTGCGCGCCGGCGCGCAGTGGCGTTTGCGGGCGCTGCCACGACCCTGGCCGCCGCGGGGACCTCGGCGGCAGCCACGGGCTCGGTGCTGCTCAAGGGCATCGCGCTCTGGTTCTGCGTGGGCGCCGTCGGCGGCGCGGTGACGGGCTACGGCGCGAGCGAACTCAGTAAGCCGCGCGCGCCTTCAGCGCAGACGGCGCTCAGAGTCGAGCAACCTGCGCCGTCTTTGCCGGTGCGCACTGTGAGCGCGCGTCCACCGCCGGCCGCCGTCGTGGAACCGCCCGTCGACGGTGAGCCAGCGGCCGCGCCGTCCGCTTTGCCCAGCGCGTCGCCCGCGCGACGCGCGCTGTCGAACGGGTCGCTCGAGCCACAAGACGTGCCGGTGGAAGCGCCACGCGCGGCTGCGGGCTCGTCCGTGGCAGCGTTCGCGACGGATAGCCCCAAGCCGACCTTGACCGATGAGCTCAAGCAAATCGAGGCGGCGCGCGCGGCGTTTGGGCGCGGTGATTTTGCCGCCGCGCTGAGCGCACTCGACCGCTATGAGCGCACCTATCCCGTCGGCAGTTTTCGGCCCGAGGCTCTGGCGCTCCGCATTCAAGCGTTGAGTCAGAGCGGAGCTCGCGAACAGGCGCGCTCGCTCGCCGCGCAATTCATGCAAAAATACCCGCAGCATCCCTTGCTCTCGCACGTGCGCGCCGCCGTTGGCGAATAAAGCATCTTGCTTAATCGCCGCCGGCCGCCGCTCGGCTTGAATCTCCTATTTCGAACGGAGCGCCCCTCTCTGCTATAAGGGGCGTCGTGGGTCAGGAGGCATGATGTCGAAAGTCATTCATTGGGGGTTTGTGCTGGTTGTGTGTGCGAGTTCCTGGTCGTTGCCGGCGTGCTCGAACCGCGCGCCCGAGCCGACGAGCAGCGCGGTTCCCGCGCCTACTGCAGCCGCCGTCGCGCCGGCAAACTCGGTCGCTCTGGTGGAAGCCCTGCGTTCGCACCTGTCGCGCACGAGCGCCGGGCTGACGGCGCATGACGGCCAAAACGGCCTGCGAGTGCTGCCGCTCGAGGGCAGGTATCACAGCGCACAAATCGCTCATCGCGCGCCTGACGGTTCGTTGCGCGTCGAATGTGTCACGTCCGTGAAAGAGCTCGAGTCGAGCTTGGCAGCGAGGCAGCCGTGACGCGGCCGCTCCATCAGCGTTTCGTCGGCGGACTCGCGCTGCTCGGTCTGACGCTCGCGCCGGCGCTCGCGAGCGCCAAAGCGACGTTCACGCTGGTGAACATGGACGCCGCCGGAACCGGGTTCAATGATACGACGCCGGCGACGCCAGTCGGCGGCAACACCGGCACCACGCTCGGCGCGCAGCGAAAGATCGCATTTCAGTTCGCGCTCGACCGCTGGGGCAACGTGCTCGAAAGCGCCGTGCCGATCGTGGTGGAGGCGAGCTTCGGTCCGCTCATGTGCGACCAGACCGGCGCGATACTCGGCCACGCGGGCTCGACGCATCTGATCGTCGGGCAGGGGCTGCCGGATGGACAAATCTACTCGGACGCCCTGGCTGACGCGATTCTCGGGATGGACGTAGAGCCCGGTGGCTCGGACATCCAGGCGGAGTTCAACGGGGCGCTCGATTCCTGCAGTATCGGTTTGCCCTGGTACTACGGACTCGACGCGATGCCTCCGCGCAACTCGGCGGATCTCGTGTCCACCGTGCTCCACGAGATCACGCACGGCCTCGGTTTCTTGACGACCATCGACCCGGAGACCGGCGAGCCGTCGATCGACGGCTCCGTGGACGCGTTCAGCGCGCACCTCTTGGACCGCACGACGAAAAAGCATTGGAGCGAGATGCTGCCGAACGAGATCGTCGCTTCGGGACAGAACGCACGCGGGCTCGTCTGGGACGGCAGCGCCGTCACCAACACGGCCAAGACGGTCCTCACGCCGGGCATGCCGCTCTTTTCGGTCACGCCCGCGATCGGGGCCTTGCGCGGCAACGTGATCGACGTGAACTTCGGGCCCAAGCTCACGCCCACCGCGATCACGGCTCCGCTCGCCGTGCCGAACCCGGCCGACGCCTGCTCGCAGTCGACCACGGTGACGCCCGGTACGATCGCCGTGATCACTCCTGGCCAGTGCAGCCCGCTCAACGCCGTCTACGACGTCGAGGTCGCCGGCGCCGTCGCGGCCTTGCTCACGGATCCCAGCGTGCCGCCGTCCAACGCCGACGTGTGGAACGGGGATCTGACGGTGGTGCCGCTCGGCATTCCGTCGCTCGGCATTTCCGCAGCGGATGCGCAGCTCTTGCTCGCTACCGCAGGCGCCCAGGTATCCCTGTCGGTTGACGCTGCGCGGGGCATCGGCGTCGACCCGGACGGTCACGTCTACATGTACGCGAGCGTGCCAATCAATGGAGCCAGCACGGGCTCGCACTGGGATCCCATCGCGCGCCCGGACCTCTTGATGGAGCCCGCGCAATCGGTCAACACGAGTTACGATTTCACGCTCGAGCGCGCGGCGCTGCGCGATATCGGCTGGCCGTCGCTGTGCGGCAATGGGGCTACCGATCCGGGTGAAGAGTGCGACGACGGCGCGGCCAACAGCGACACGGCGCCCAACGCGTGCCGCACGTCGTGTGTGCGCGCATCGTGCGGCGACAGTGTTCTCGACACGGGCGAGCGCTGTGACAATGGCGCGGCCAACAGCGACACCAAGCCGGACGCATGCCGCACTTCTTGCCAGCGCGCGTCCTGCGGTGATGGCGTCATCGACAGCGGCGAGCAGTGCGATTCGACGAACACCGCGTTGTGCGTGCAGTGCAAGACCGTCTCGCAAGGTGCGAGCGGGTCGGGTAGCGGGGGCAGCGCGACAGGCGGCGCGAGCAGCGGTGGCGCGAGCAGCGGCGGCGCGAGCAGCGGTGGCGCGAGCAGCGGTGGCGCGAGTGGCAACCAGACCAACAGCGGCGGCTCCGCGAACGCCGGCGGTGCGGCCCCGGCACGCAGGGTGCCGCCCCAAAAATCGGGTTGCAGCTGCGGCGTCGCGAGCCCGGCCAATGACGGGTCGCTCGGGCTCGCCGCGCTGGCACTCGCGATCGTCGCGGCACGCCGGCGCGCGCGCCAGGCTCGACAGAGCTAAAAAGCGACGTTGACGCCGAGCGCTGGTTGCGCGGCGATGTGCGCGCTCGGCTTACCGAAGAAGTAGCCGAGCAGCCGGAAGTCGGCGTCGAGGGTCACGTACTGCGTGTGCAAGACCTCGACGCCGAGCGTGCCGCCGGCCACGGCCTCGCCGTAGCCGAGGAAACGCGCGTAGCCGGCGCGCAGTCCGAGGTAAGGATTTAGCCACTGTCGCCGACCGCGGCCGAGAAAATCCGAATAGTCTTCGCCGCCGACCGTGATTTGAAAAATGTCGAGGCCGCGCGTGTCGCGTGTCGCGTCGCGCAGCCCCTCGATGTCGAGGCTGATGGCGCGCGAGCCCCGCAGCGAGAGGCCGCCGCCGAGGTAGCCGGCGCCGCCGCGCTGCCCGCGATAGTCGGCGAGGTAACCGAAGCGCACGCCCGGATAGAGCTTGGCAATGGCGCGGTCGGGTTCGACCACCGAGCTGCCCTTGCGCGTCAGCGTCACATGCACGGTGGCCTGCGCGGCGCGATCGCGCAGCCAGCGCAGGCTGCCCTCGACGCGCTCGATCTCGCCGCGAATGCGCGTGAGCTCGGACTCCACCTTCATGATCTCTTCCACGTTCTGCGCCTTGGCCAGGATCTCTTCGTAGCGGTGCAACGCGGCTCGCAGGTTCTCGAGCAAGATCGTCGCGTCGTGGTACTCCTTGCCCACGTCGCGCACGTTCATGCGCTCGGAATCGACGTCACCGAGCTTGCGAGCCGCTTCGAAAAAGGGCTCCGCGGAGCCGGAGGGAATGCGCAGCGTGAGCGTCGCGCGTTCAGCGCCCGCGCCCGACACTTCTTCGTCTGCTACGAAGCCGCCGCGCTCACGCGCGAGCGCGTGCAGGGCACGCAGCGCCTCGCCCACGTTCGGTACCGTGAGCGCGAACCAGGCCTCGATCTCGAGCATCTGGCGCGCGTCGGCCTCCGTGCTGGCGCCGTTCGCCGCGGTCGCTCCGGCGGTCGCAGTTCCAGCGGGGGGGCCGCCGGGCGGAGCCGGCGGCGCGCCTTGTAGGGCCGTGGTCGACGGGACGGCATTGGGCGGCGGCGCAGCTAGCGCTACCTCGGGTCGTTGTCCGCCGCTCGCCGGCGCGTTTGCCTGGGTGCTCGCGTTTGTCGGACTCTCGGCGGGCGCGGCGTCCGCGCTCTTGGCCCGAGTCGACAAAGCAATGCCGCCTCCGCAGCCTGTGCCGAGCACCAGCAGAAGCGCAGATTGGCAAATTCGCAGGAGCATGGGTGGGCCTCGCAGTACCGAACGTAGCTCGAACCGCGCAGCTTTCACCTGTCACGCGAAAAGCAGGAGAGATTGCCCTGCGACGGCCTTGCGCGCGACAAACCGGTCGGGTAGTCAGCCGGAGGATGGGCACGAGGGACCGGAATCGAGCGTCGGGGGTCGGGCTGCTTCTCGCGCTGTGCTTCGCGCCTGCCTGCCTTGGTCCGAGCGAGGAGCGCCTGAACTGTTTGTCGGGCTGCGCGCGCGGTAAGGATCACTGCATGCTGGAGGCGACGAGCGCCGCCGGCATTGAACGTTGCGACGGTCGGGGCCGCCGGTGCTCGGCGGAGTGCCCGGAATGATCCTTCGGAAGTTCACCGTGGCTTCGCTGGCGGGGCTGCTGCGCCGCGTGCGTGCGAGACTACGCGCCGCCGACCGCGGACCAGCCGCACGCGATCTTGAAGGTGCGCCGCACATACGAACAAGTCTCCGGCGCGTCGCTGCGCGAGCGCATCCTGATCGACGAATATCGCGGTTTCGATCACGCAAGCACCGCGGTCGAAGGTGCACAAGCCCACACGGACGCGCTGTTGATCCATCCGGTCCCGGTCAGGCTCGGCGTGGCGAGCGGCTTCTTTCATCTCGAGAATCACATGGTGAGCGAGACGTACTACGTTCAAGAGTCGTACATGACGACCGAGTCGTACAGCTGCGGCAGCGGGACCTCCTATCGGAGCTGCACGCGCTCGACGACGGCTTATCGGAGCGTGCCCAAGACCCGGATGGTCATGCGCATGGTCGAGGTCTCGGACGGTGCTTGCCGGCGTGCGCTTCGACTCGCACCCACGGTGGGCGGCGTCTACCTGCTTCAGTACACGTATCAGCAGTCGGGCGTATGCTCGCTATCGTGCTTCGAGCAGGTCGCGACCGATCCCGGACAAGTGCAGCAGCGGCCATGCCCAAAGGCTCCGCCAGTCGATTGAAAAGGGCGCTCGCCCTGGGCGTTTTCTGCGCGCTCGCGCTCGGGAGCTGCCACGCGCGTTCGACAGGGCCATTTTCGCGCGCTCGGGTGCTCGAGCAAGTGCGTGCCAAGTACCCGAACGCGACGCTGCCGCCCGACGTGCTCCCGCCGGGCGTCACGGCGCATGAAGACGTTGTTTATGCTGAGCCGTCCGGTGTCCGGCTCGCGCTCGATCTGTACTCGCCGAGCGCGGCCGCGCCCTTACCGGCCGTGATCGTCGTGCACGGCGGTGGTTGGGAAAGCGGCGAGCGTCAGATGGAGCGGCCGTTCGCCAAACGCCTAGCGGCGCTCGGCTACGTGGCCGCGCCAGTGAGCTACCGCTTGGGTCCGGCTGGGCGCTTTCCAAACGCGCTCTACGATCTCAAGGCAGCGGTGCGTTTTTTGCGCGCCAACGCGACCAAGTTCGGAATCGATCCCGGGCGCGTCGGCGCCGTGGGTGGTTCTGCGGGTGGGCAGCTCGTGGCGCTGCTCGGCGCGAGCAACGGCGTTCAACGACTCGCTGGCGACGGCGCGGACGCGCGCACGAGCAGGGTGCAAGCGGTGGTGGACATCGACGGGCTCGCGAGCTTCTCGGGTCCCGACTTGCTCGCAAAGGAGTTTCACACGCCGGGCGGCCCGACGCGGTTTCTCGGCGGCTCATTCAACTCGCGCGCGAGCACGTGGCACGAGGCCTCGGCGCTGAGCCACGTGAGCGCCGAGAGCGCGCCGACCTTGTTCATCGACAGCACGGCGCCCACGCCCATTCTCCCCGGTCGTCCGGAGATGCGCGACGCGCTGCGCGCCCACGGCGTCGCCTCCGAGCTGGTCGTTTTGCCGGATACGCCGCACCCGTTCTGGCTCGTCGAGCCTTGGTTCTCCAGGACTTTGCAAGAGACCGCGCGCTTTTTTGCCGAGCATTTGCGCAAGTGAGCTCGCTCGGCGCGCTCAGTGTGCGAGTAGTGGCACCCTCGGCGTCCGCCGACAGCCCGCCGTGAGGCGCGCGACCGCCTGCTCGAACTCGGCGCGCGCGTCGCTTTCTGCCGGACGCGCAGCGCTCGGCAATGCGACCGCCGCCCAGGCAGGCCAAGCTTGCAAGACCTTGGCGTGCGCGCCCGACGAGGTGTGCACGCTGTCAGCGTGTAGGAACAAGGCGCGTTCGAGCTCACGGGCCGCGGCCGTGAGCTCCTTGTGCGGCGCAAATCCGGCGGTGGCCAGTTCGTCGAGTCGCGTTGGGCCGTGCGCCGTAACCTGCTGCAACAATGCCCGAGCATGCGGCGAGAGCGTTCGCTGCGAGCTCTCAGCCGCGCGGGCGCTGAGAGTCAGGAACGCGGGCCACAGTGCGCGGTGGACATAGGTGATCTTGTCGTTTACGAGCTTGAGCGAGAGTGCGCCCGCGCCGTGCTCGAACTGCGTGAGTAGCTCGTAAATATCGCGTCCGCGCGCGTGTCCCCACCAGGAGCCGCGAATCGGCTCGCCCGCGACGAGCGTGGTCACGCTCGGCAGCTCGCGATCGTGCTGCATGAGTAGACCAATCCGAGCCAGCTCGGCTTCCACCGCCACGAGCAGGTCGTGCGAGGTCGCCATCGCCCGTGGATTCTACGCCGTACGAGCGCACTCAGCGAACGGCGACCAGGAACAGTCGCGGAAAGCGGAGCAAGCGGCGGCCGTCGCTGCGCATCGGGTACGCGCGCTCGATGCCTGCCGTGTAGCGCTCGAGGTAGCGGGGCCGCTCTTCGGCACTCAACGCGTCGAGGTAAGGTCGCAGTCCCGTGCCCTTCACCCACTCCACGATCGCCGCGGCGTCGACCATCACGTGCTCATAAACGGTTTCCCAAATGTCCACGCTTCGAGCGTGTGGCGCGAGCAAATCATAGTAAAATTCGGGGCTCTCTACCGGCGTCAGATCGCGCACGTGGTTCAGCCGCGCGAGCGATTGCGTGCCGCTCGCCGCGGCGTCCGCGGAGGTTTCACGCATCAAACGGTGGCTTGCCTCCGCGAAATTCCTCGGCATCTGCACGGCGAGCACGCCGCCTGGTTCGAGCTGCTCGAGCAGCGTGCGAAAGAGCTCCGCGTGATTGGGCAGCCAGTGCAAGACGGCATTGGCGAACAAGAGATCGACGGGCTCGCGTGCGCGAAACGTCGCTGCGTCCGCATCCAGCCAGTCGATATCCGGAAAATCACGGCGCGCGCGCGCGAGCATCTCGGGCGAATTGTCGACGCCGCAGAGCTTTGCCGTTGGAAAGCGTTCGCGCAGCAGGGCCGTGGAATTGCCCGGTCCGCAGCCGAGGTCGACCACACGAGCGGCCGTCGACAGCTGGACGCGCTGTAACAGCTCGCGCGCGGCTCGCGTGCGCTCGTCCCCGAACTTCAAGTATTGCTGGTCGTTCCAGAGCGCCATGAGGCGCGTCTAGAGTATGTCTGGGCGGCCGAGGGGATCACGCTCTTTCTGGTGGGACTCCCGCTCAGCCGACAACGTGTACGTCCGCGGGGGGTCCGCGGCCTCGAGACGACCCGCGCGGCGCTGCCTGCTCCACCGAAGCGGGCGAGGCAGGCCGTGCGGCTTGTTTTCTAGACAAGATGCGGACACGATAGGTCGATGGCGGACTTGGACTCCGAGCAGCGGGCGTGCCTGGCGGCTTTCTGGTGGCAGCGGGCGCGTGGAGAGATGACCGCGTGGGTTGGCTTCCAACACATCCTTGCCGATCTGCGCGCCGAGAACTCGCCGGCGTCCGTGATTGCGCTCGCCGAGCGCGCGATCGAGGACGAGCATCAGCACGCTGCGTGGTGTCGCGATTGGGCGATGCAGTTTGGTCATCCCGGCGGCCAGATCGTGCCGCGCAGCGAGCGACAGCTCGCCTTCCGCGGCGCAACCGCGGAGCAGAATCGGCTGCTCCGCATTGCATTTTGTTGCATGACCGAGACCGCGGGCTGCCTCTTCTTGCGACACGTGCGACCTCAGCTGATCGATCCTGAGCTGCGCGCGCTGAATCGCCGCAACATCGCGGACGAGCTGCAGCACAGCCGGGTGGGCTGGGGGCACCTGGCTACGCTCGGCGCTGGCCAGCGAGAGTTTCTCGCCGGCCGCATCGCAGAATTGCGCGAGCTGCTCCTGGCTGTGTGCTGCGGAGGAGCCGAAAAGGATCGGGAGGATCTCGTGCCTTGGGGCTATTTCACGCCGCGCCTATTGCGAGCGGCCCACGACGAAGCCGTTCGCGACGTGATCGAGCCCGCCTTCGTGCACCTTGGTTTGCGCGGGGCAGCGTGAGCTCGCACACACCACCAGAAAACCAGCCACTATTTCGGGCAATGGTGCTCATGGCCGGTAGCCTCGCGCTCAACTGCGGCGGGATCGTCCGGGTCGAGCAGGACGGTTCTGGCGCAGGTTCGAGCGCCAAGGGTAGCGCTGGCGCGGGCGGGAGCCTCGGAACTGGGGGCATCCGTGTGGGCGGTGGTGGTTCGCTAGCGATCGCTACGGGCGGAAGCGCGTTCATCGTCGACGGCGGCGTCGCAGGACAAGCTGCGCAGGACGCTGGGTCCTTTCCCGTCGGCTGCTCGCCCGCCCAATGGAGTTGCGCGGGCGACCAGCTGGATTGCAAACAGAATGGATCCTACCTTTTACCCTCGGGTTGCCGGTGCAGCGCGACGCGTCCACGATCCTCCGCCGACTGCTCCGCAGGCGAGACCTTCGAGTGCTTGTACGCGGAGTCTGCAAACGTCGACGGCGGCACCACCATCGTACCTTTCGAGTGTTCCTGCGTGCCAACACCGGACGTCCTTACTGACCTCTGTAACGCCGAGTTCATTTCGGATGGTGCCGTGCTCTGTGGTTGCGCGATCATGTGCGCGAAATAGGTGCCGGCACAATGACGTGACGCCGGGCTCGCTAGCCCTTGTTTGGTTGCGGCGTGAGGCGCAGATACGGGCGCACGGTCTTGAAGCCGCGTGGGAAGCGCTGCTTGAGCTCCTCCGGGTCCTGTACGGCCGGCGCGATCACCACGTCATCGCCGTCTTTCCAGTCGGCGGGTGTGGCGACCTTGTGCTTGTCGGTGAGCTGCAGTGAGTCGATCACGCGCAAGATCTCGCTGAAGTTGCGGCCCGTGCTGGCGGGGTAGGTGATGATCGCGCGGATCTTCTTGTTCGGATCGATGAAGAAGGCGCTGCGCACGGTCAGGGTGTCGTTCGCCTCGGGGTGAATCATGTCGTACAGGGTCGCGACTTTGCGATCGGGGTCGGCCAAAATCGGGTAACCGACCTTGCAACTTTGGGTCTCCTCGATGTCGGCGATCCAACCTTTATGGCTGTCCACCGGGTCGACGCTGATGGCGATCATCTTCACGCCGCGTTTGGCGAATTCTTGATCGAGGTTCGCCGCGCGACCGAGCTCCGTCGTGCATACGGGC
>DASXKQ010000250.1:0-95097 GCA_036496745.1 Polyangiaceae bacterium | reverse complement strand
GAAGGCGGTGAAGCCGTTCGCAGAAGGATCCTGACTCGTCGTGGTGCCATCGAAGCTGATAATCAGCTCGTTTTCACCGACGCCAGGGGAGAGATTTACGGGCGGGACGGGGCCGAGCAGCTTGAAAGTGGCCGCCCAGGTGGTCGACGCCGCCGCCGTGCTGCCGATGGTGTTCGAGATAATCAAGAAATACACGGTGAGCGTTGTCGGTGGCGCGGGCCCCCCTGCAGGTGTGCAAACGTCAATCGACGTGTTTTGCACAACCGAGCCCGTCGAAACCATGCAAGCTCCGCTGGCGATGCCGACGCCCGTGCCCGCTGTCCCGCCAGTGCTATCGCCCGCTGTTCCGCCGGTGCCGCTATCACCCGCCGTGCCACCGGTGCCGCTGTCACCCGCTATGCCGCCGCTGCCGCTAGCACCCGCGGTTCCGCCAGTGCCCACCGTAACGGTCGACGCGGAGCTAGCGCCGCAAAGCAAATCACGCACGTGGATCGGCACGTTCTGGGTCGCGTTTGCAATGGTCTCTTTATAGACGAGCCAACACGTCGTGTTGGTGCTGCTGGTGCGGTTCGCCGACTGATCGCAGCCGCTGCCAGCCCAAATCTCGAGCGACTGATTGAGGTCACCGGGAGAAAAGACGACTGGGAAAGAAATCACATCGTCGCTCAAACAATCGTTTCGGTTGATATAGGTCAGCGGCATGGAGGGGCGCGTGGCTGCATCGCTATGCCCAACGATGGGGCCCAAGCTGATCGTCGTGGCAGTCTGCGCTCTCGCCCGCGGCGCCAGCGCGAGCACTCCGAGCGCGACGGCAATGGCGAGTATCTGGGCGAGTTTTGGCATGGACGGCGTCCTTTGAGCACATGGTGTGCCACACCGCAAATGGCCGCAAGAAGGGCATGAAAAAGGGCCGGAGCAGGGCTTATTGCGCCAAGGTGTCGGAGTCGGCTCGCGGCGTGTCAAACTGGCAGCGATGTTCGAGCGCGGTGCGTTGCTGGCCGAGCGCTTTCGGGTGCTCGGCTCGATCGACGCCGAGCGCGGCCTGATTGAAGCGGACGACCTTGCCGGCCGGCGCGTGCTGCTCGTGGCGCGCCCCTGCCCGCTATCGGCGGCGGAGGTTGCGCAGCGCGGGGAATCGGCTGCACGCTTTGGCTTGGGGTGTCCGGGTCTCGGTAGACCGCTGTCGGCGACTAGCGTGGACGGCCAAATGCTGGTCGCGTTTCGGATGCCAGTGCGCGCCAGCGTCGCGCTGGAGCGAGAGCCTTGGGCTGCTGCGCGTGTGCTCTCGCTCGTCAGTCGCGTTGCGCGAGCGGTTGGGCCGTTGCACGAACAGGGCATCGGACACGGTTCGATTACCGCGGAGTTCGTCTTCGAGCACGACGCGGACGTATTGCTCGGTTTCACGGTTGCCGCGCTCACGCGAAGCGGCGAAGGCAAGCCGGCACCGGAGCCGGCGTCCGATGTGCGGGATCTGCAGAGGCTCGCGGCCGAACTCCTGGCTGGGCGCCGGGTTACCGAGGAAATGCCGCCGCCAACGCCGAGCGCGCTGGGCGCTCCGGTACCGGCCGCGCTCGACGCGGCTTGGACGCGATCCGTTGATGTCGAAGCGTTCGTAGCGGATCTGACGCGCGCAATCGAAGTAAAGCCTCAAGTCGAGCCGCGTACGAGCGCCGCGCCGGAAGGTGCCGCGCTCGACGGCCCTGCTCTGCCGCTGCCGGCGCTCGATGCCTTGTCGTCTGCGCCGGTTGCGCCGACCAGTCCACGTGGGCCGTCGCCGAAACCGGCGCCTCGGGTCCCACCGCGCGCGCCTGCATTCAGTAAGTCGACAGGCGTGGGCGCCGTGGTCGCGCTGCTACTCGGTTTGCTGATGATGCTTGGCGGCGCCGCAGGTGCTTTCGCGTACGTGATCCACAAGGCGCGCGTTACATCTGCACCGAGTGCGACCAAAGCCACAACGAGTCCACTTCCGCCCGCGCCTTCAGCGCTGATGCCGCCAAAGGAGGAGACAAGCGCTGCGCCGTTGTCCGACGAAGAGCCACCTCCACTCGCGCGAAGCAGGCCCCACCTGCCACTCGTGGCCGCGGGAGTAGGCCAGGGTACTTCTGCACAAGACGCGCGCGCCGTTCTGCCGGTGCAGAGCACCGACGCAATCTGGGGCACACGCGCGGCGACTGTGACGCTGGTGCTATTCGGCGATCTGCAATGTCCGTACACGCGCCGCACGCTCCGCTCGCTCGAGAAGCTCAAGGCGGCATTCGGTGACGATCTGCGGCTCGTTTTTCGGCATCGCCCGCTCGCCGACCATCCGTATGCGCTGACCGCTGCGCGGGTGCTGGCGGGTGTCCGGGCGCGCCATGGCTCGGGCGCTTTTTACCGAATCCTGCTCGAGTTGATCAGTGGCGAAGCGCCGATCACAGCCGAATCTCTGTTGTCCGAGCTATCGGCGACCGAGATCGCCGAACCACTCGACACGCTCGAATCGCTCGGCGTTTCAGCGGTGGACGCCGATCTGACGCTCGCCGCACAATTTGGCATTCGCTCCACACCGTACGCGTTCATCAACGGGAGCCGCGTCGATGGAGACTTTTCCTATCAAAAGCTCGAGAGCTTACTGGGCGACGAGCGTCGCGCCGCGGTTTGGTCGCTCGCAGCCGGAACTTCCGCTGCGGAGCTCTACAGCGTCCGCTCGAGCGTCAATTTGATTGGCGTGGGCGGCGCGGTAGCGAACAGAAATTGCGTGCCACTCGCAGGCTCTCCATGGCGCGGGGCGCAGGGCGCGCCGGTGACGCTCGTGGAGTTCGCGGATTTCGAGTGTCCGTATTGCAAGCGAGTTGAGGACACTTTGAGCACGTTGCTCGAGCGCCATCCCGGCAAGCTGCGCGTGGTGTGGAAGAATTTCCCGCTTCCGCAACACACGCAGGCGCACCTGCTGAGCACGTTCGCGGCCGAGGCGCTGTCAGCCGGCGGGGAGCAAGGCTTCTGGGCTGTTCACGACGCGCTCATGCGCTCGAAGACGGAGCTGGACGACGCGGCCCTGGTCGCGCTGGGCGAGCGCGTGGGTCTCGACGGGTCTCGCCTGTTGGCCAGCGCATCCAGCGCTGGACACGATGCGAGCGTGCGCGCCGATCTCGCGCTCGCAGAGCGGTTGAACGTCACGGGTACGCCCACGTTCTTCATCAATGGCCGCAGGCTATCCGGCGCGTTGCCTCTGGCAGACTTCGAGCAAGTGCTGGCGCAGGAGCTGAAGACGGCCGATCACTTCGTCGCGTCGGGCACCGCGCCGGACAAAGTCTACGACCGCGTGTGCGAAGGTTCGTCGACGACGGACGCGGGCTAGCTACGCCGCGCTTACAGTCGCATCTCGACGTGATTTTGACGGCGCAGTCCGTCCAGCCAGGTGCGCCGCGATTGGCCCATCTTTTCCATGTACACGCGTTCGCCGAGTTCACGCCGCGCGTCGTCGAACGACGGCAATTGGGAGGCGTCGCGCGAAAGCACGCGCACGATCACGTAGTCGCCGCCAACCTGCAGCGCGGGCGATACGTCGCCCGTATCGAGCGAGAGCGAGATGCGCGCGAGCTCTGGCGGTAAATCCGTGAGCTTGCCGGCGGATAACACGCCGCCTTGGCCGCGTGAGCTGACGTCGTCGGAGTACTGGCGAGCGAGTGCGGCAAAATCCTGCGAGCGCGCGAGCTCCGCCACGCGATCCGCCAGCGCGTGCCGCTCGGCTGCGGGGTGTCCTGCCTGCGCCAAGCGGATCCAGGCGACGCGCAGCCCGAGGTGCTCGCGCTCCTCGACCACCAGCTTCTTGTAAGCGGCGTGCAGGTCCTCGTCCGTTACGCGAATGCGGCCTTGCAGCCTTACGTTGACGAGCTTGGCCTGCAATAGCTGGCGTCGGAGCTCCTCGCGATACTGCTGCTCGGTGATGCCGGAACGTTCGGCTTCGGACAGCAGCTTGTCGGGGGAGAGCTGATTCTGCGCGGCGACGCGGGCGATCGCTTCGTCGATTTCTTTGGCGCTGATGTTGATCTTGGCAGTTATCGCGGCGCGCTCTTCCAGCTCTTCATCGATGATCTTGTCGAGCACGCCCTTGTATACTTGGGAGATCGCGGCGTTGCGCTGGGCGCCCGGCGGGACTCCCTGGCCCACCTGGACGAGGAACGGCCGGGCGCGCGCTTTGAGATCGCTCAGCAGGATCGCCCGATCGCCGATGATGGCGACCACTCGTTCGACGACGGTGGCGCGCGCCGGACGCGCGCTCAGCGCTGCTGCGCCGGCGAGGGCGAGGGCGACGAAGACGGCAAAACGACGACCGCGAAACACGGCTCGCTTGTAGCACAGCCTCGAAAGGCCGGCGAATGGCTCACATTTGCATGTGTGCGCGATCCGCGGTCGTGACGAAGAAGTTCCGCGGCCAGTGCCGGTAGTAGGTGGCTTGAATGACCGCCGTGCCATCGTCGACGTCGACGTCGTCCGTGATTTTGCCGATCACGCGCAAGAGGGAACCGGGCCCGACGCTACCTTTGCCGATGTCGTCATCGCTCGTGAGTTGCAGCTTGGCGTGTACCACCGCGTGCTCGTGCTCACTGACCGTGACGCGGCAGGTGTCCTCGTCCATCGAGTCGCACAGGTTGCGGCCGCTGAGAGTGCGTACGCTCAGGGCGACGTACGTGCTGCCGTCTTTCGCCTGCGAGCGGCTCTTGACGATGCCAAACACGCTGACCGGCTTCGTCTTCCAGTCCGCGTGCTCGCGCGCGGCCATCACCGGGTCGTAGTCGCGCGCGTCCTTCGTGGCCACCGACTCCGGACTCAACGGCTCGTAGGTACGGCTATAGCCGTACTGGCCAGCCGAGTGGCAGCCGACGACGAACAGCGACAAGCCGAGCAGCGCGCGTGTCATGGCAGCCCGATTATCACGCTCCGTAGGCTGCAGCCAGTGTCCTGAGGCGCTCCGGTTCGCGACACTAGAACGCATCTCATGACTGAGATGCGTTCTAGGCTTGCTCGTCGGGGGCTCAGCCCCCGCGCAGCTGAAATGAATTCAGCGGAGGCCCACCCCCAGGTTTTGGGGCCCCATCCCCAAAACTACTTCGCTGTCGGCTCATGAGACGCGCTCTAGACTTCGTCGCGCCGCGCTGTAAGAAACAGCGGATGTCGCATCTCGAGCTCGCGCTCAAGGGCAGGCTAAGGGCCGCGATCGAAGCCGCCTTCGGGCCCGAGCACAAGGACACCGACCCGCTCTTGCGCCGCTCCGACCGCGCGGATTTCCAAGCCAACGTGGCGATGAGCTTGGGCAAGGTGCTACGTCGCGCCCCGCGTGAAGTCGCGCAGGCGCTGGTCGAGCGGCTCGAGCTCGGCGGAGTGTGCGAGAAAGCGGAAATCGCCGGACCGGGCTTCATCAATCTCACGGTCAGCGCGGAGGCGCTCGCGGACAGCGTGGCGCAGATGGCCAGCGACCTGAAGCTCGGCGTGCCCCCGCGTGACAAGCCGGACGTGGTGGTGATCGACTACGGGGGACCGAACATCGCCAAGGAGATGCACGTCGGCCATTTGCGCTCGGCCATCATTGGCGATTCGCTGGCGCGCGTACTCGAGTTTTGTGGCCAGCACGTCCTCCGCCAGAATCACATCGGCGATTGGGGTACGCCGTTCGGGATGTTGATCGAGCACCTGATCGACGTGAAGCGCGAGAGCAATGCGAGCGAGCTCAGCATCGGCGAGCTCGGAGATTTCTATCGCGCCGCGCGCGCCAAATTCGATGCGAATCCGGAGTTTGCCGATCGTTCGCGCGCTCGAGTCGTTTCGTTGCAGGCCGGTGACGCGGCTACGCTCGAGCTGTGGCGCACGTTCGTGCAGAGCTCGAAACGCTACATGGAGGCCGTTTTCGAGCGCCTTTCGGTGAAGCTCACGGACGCGGACGTGCGAGGCGAGAGTTTCTTCAACGATCAACTAGCGAGCGTCGCGGACGAGCTCGAGGCTCGCGGTCTGGCCAGCTTGAACGATGGAGCGTTGTGCATCTTCCCTCCCGGCTTTCAGTCGCGCGAAGGCGAGCCGCTGCCGCTGATCTTGCGCAAGCAAGATGGCGGTTTCGGCTACGCTGCCACCGACTTGGCCGCGATTCGCTTTCGCGTTGGAACGCTGCGAGGTACACGTCTTTTGTACGTAGTGAGCGCACAGCAGCAACAGCACTTCGCGATGGTGTTCGAAGCGGCGAAAATGGCGGGCTTCCTGCCGAGCACGGTACGCGCAGAACATGTCGCGTTCGGCAATGTGCTCGGCGACGATCGCAAGATACTCAAGTCCCGCGCTGGCTACGCGCTGCGGTTGATCGATCTGCTGGACGAAGCGGTCGCGCGCGCCGAACGAGCGATCGCCGAGAAGAATCCGGAGCTCAACTCGGAGGAGTGCGCGCTGGTCGCGCGTCAGGTCGGGATCGGCGCGGTCAAGTACGCGGATTTGAGCAGCGACCGCAACAAGGACTACGTGTTCGAATGGGAGCGCATGCTCGCCTTCGAGGGCAATACCGGGCCGTACTTGCAGTACGCGCATGCCCGCATTCGGTCGATTTTTCGCAAGGCCGGACAGAACGCACCGGGTGCCCTGAAAATCACAGAACCCGTGGAGAGAGCCCTTTGCCTCGAGTTGCTCTCGTTCGCGCGCGTGCTGTCGGACGTGGAAGAGTTGCTCCAGCCGCACAAGCTATGCGGCTATCTGTACGAGCTGGCCGCGCGCTTCACGAGTTTTTACGATGCGTGTCCGGTGCTCAAGGCGGCGGACGCGCAGCGCGCGTCCCGGCTCGCGCTGTGCGAGCTCACCGCGCGCACGCTGGCGACGGGGCTCAACTTGCTCGGGATCGCGGCTCCTGAACGGATGTGATTCGGCGTGTACGCGCCAGTCGCCACGCGCGCAGGCCGAGCTCGAGTCCGAGCAGCCCGAGCGCGACCATGCCGAATTCGGGCGAGACGTTGGTCTCGCTGCGCGGCGCCCCGATTTGTGCCTGCGCGCTGCCGGCCACTAGTGCGTGAGGCTCCGCGAGCGTTTCTTCGGGGTCGAGAGTGACGACGCGTTCCTCGCTCGCGTCGTCGATGTGCAGGGCATAGCGACCGGCGCTGTCGACCACCGCGAATTTTCTGGGCGAGCCGTTCACGAGCGCACGCTCGCTGACATCGACCGGTCCACGCGGACCTCGGATCGTGACTTTGCTGGCCGCGTCGAACGTCCATTCGCTGCCGGCGACGCTCTTGCCCGCGCCGCGCCGCTGGCGCGCCTCATCCAGAAAGTGATCCAAAAGCGCTACGAAACCCGGGCGAAAGACCAGATCGCTTTGCGCGGGATCGGTCGGCAAGGCGAGCGTGAAGATCAGGCCTTTGCCGAGCGCTCGCTCGGTCAAAAAGGGATCGCCGTCGCTGAAGGTAGCGAGAGTGCGCGCTCCGAGTAGATCCGCCGCCAACAAAGACACGTGCCCGCGCGGTGAAAGTCCGCTGAAGCTTTGCCCCTCCGGTCCGAGCCAGGCAAAGCTTTGGGGCGCCGCGTCGCTCGTCGCATCGCCGCGGAAGCGAAGGGCGCCGTGAGCGAAGGGCTCGAAGCTCGCGCCGAGCGGGGCGTGCTCCGCGCGTGGACCGAGAAATGCGACGGCCACGCCGCCACGCTCGACGAAGGTCGTGAGGGCCGAGCGCGCTTCCGGGGTGAGGCCCCCGGGGTCGTCGAGCAACGCTAGCGCCAGGCCCGCGAAATCGTCGGCCTGGTCCGGCAAGAGCGCGACGGACCTGAGCGCCGCGTCGGCGTCCAGAGCCGCGAGCGCCTGATCGAGCGGCGGCGGTCCGCCGGTTGCGACGCGGCTGTCGGCGGTGTCTTCGACCACCAAGATGCCGAGGCTGCTCGACGCACTGGCGATCGGAGCGCGGTCGTCGAGCGCAAGCGCGTCCGCGCCGTCGAGCGCGACGTCTTCGGCTTTCTGCTTCGGATCGAGGGCAAGCTCGAGCGTCTGCGTGCCGGCGCGGGCGACCAGCGTGGCCTTCGCGACCTGCCCGCTGATCGTCAGTGTTCGTCCGCGTGCAGCGGCGGGTGAGGAGCAAGCGACGTTGACCTCGACTCGCGCGCCGTGTTTTTCGGCGCTGGTGACGGCGCAGTCGTCGGCGCGTAGGGCGAGTTCGGGCGCTGGGGTCCAGAGCGGGAGTTCGCCGTTTGCTGGGGGCTCGCCGGCCAAATCGCTGAAGAGCGCCACGCGGCGATCGCGCTGAGCGAGACCTGACAAGCTGGAGCGCGCGAGCTGTACCGCCGCCGCGAGATCGGTAGGCCGGTCGCTTGCCGTGAGCTCGTCGAGCACGTGCCGGGCAGCGCGCAGATCCATCGTCGCGCTGAGCGCGATGCGCGCCGGCTTGCCTGCCAGAACGATCGAGACGGCGTCTCCCTCACGCACCGAGTCGAACAGTTCGTGCGCCGCTTTCAGGGCAAGCTCCCAGCGTACTCCCCGCTCGTTTCGGAGGCGCATGCTCTGGGAGTCGTCGATCACGATTGCGAGCGCGACCGACGCGCCGCGCTGACGGCTGAGGGACACGCGCGAGCAGCGCACGAAGGGCGTCGCGCCGAGCAGAGCCAAACAGAGCACGAGCAGCCCGCGCAGGGCGAGCGGCAGATAGTCCTCGAGCCGAGAGCGCTCGCGTGCGATCGAGCGCTTCGGCGGTACCAGACCCGCGGGTGGGAAATCCTGTATGCGGGCGCGACCGCGCCGCAGCAGGTGCGCGACGATCGGAGCCAGCACGAGCAAGCCCACAGCGAGCGCGGCTGTGACGAGGAAGGTCACGAGGGGCGTCCTCCGAGCGCGTCGAGGATCCGGCGTACGATGGCGATCGCGTCGTCGCCGGAGCTTGCGCGCAGCAGGCGTCCGCCGCGTGCGAGCAGCTCTTGTTGCAGGCCGCGCTCGTTTTCCGCGAGCGCTGCGAGATAGTCGGCTCGCGCGGAAGCGCCGTCGGTTTCCACCTGTGTCGGCCGCTCGAGCGCTCGCAAGTGTACGGGCCCGGTGAATGGGAATTCGATTTCCGTTGGATCCAAGACGCGCACGAGGCACAGATTGCGGCCGCGCGCGGCGAGGCCCCCCAAGAGCTCGAGCGCGCCGTCGGGTAAATCCAAGAGATCGCTGAATACGACGACGTTCGCGCCGCGATTCGCGCGCCGCTCGATGCGGACCACCGCCCGCTCCAGCGCGCCGCGGTCCGCATGCAGGTCCTCGCTTGGCTCGATGCTTTCGAGCGCGCCCACGACGCGCTCGAAGGCCTGCCTGCCGCCGCTCGTCGCAAGTTCGTTGCTCGGATTGCGAGCGATGAAGCTGAGCGCGACACGGTCGCCGCCACTGACGGCGACTTTTGCGAGCGCCGCGGCCAGCAGGGCGGCGAACGCGAATTTCGAAGCGATCCCCCGTTCACTGCGGAAGCTCATGGATGCGCTCGCGTCGAGCAGCAGACAAAGCGTGCGATCCGTCTCTGTTTCGAACTGGCGCACGAGCGGCTCGCCGTGTCGCAGGAGCGCGTGGCGGTCGATGAAGCGCAAATCGTCGCCGGGCACGTAGGCGCGATGTCCGCCGAACTCGATGCCCGAGCCTCGACGCCGACTGCGGTGCCAGCCGGCGTACACGCCGTCGGCCACGCCCTGCGCGTGCAGGCGCAGCGGCGCAAGCTTGCCCCAATCGATCGCGGTGCGCGCTAGTTTCAAGGGCCTCCGCGCTTGCAAGCCGCGATGATCTTCGGGCTGAGCTCGACCGGATCCAAGCGCGCGGATTTGTCGCGTTTGCGCCATTCGCTGCAGGCTTGCGCGGCGAGGCCCGGCGCGTCGAGCGCGACGTAGGCTTCCAGCAGCTGCCGATTGACGATCGCTTGCTCGGGCTCCGCGAGCAGCGCCGACGCCAAGAAGCGGGTGCCGCGGCTCACGGCGTCCACGTAGCGTCCGCTCTTCACGTCGGCGATCAGGGCGGGCACTTCTTGTGCGACCTTGCGCTGCGCTTCGCGCATGCTGCCCATGGCTTGTGAGCACTCGAAGCCGGCGGCCTCTTGCGCCGCCTTCTTGCCGACATCGGTGAGCGGGAGATCACTCAGCGGCACGAGCACGACGTCATTGGATTCGAGCTTGTGACCGTTCAGCCCATTGTAGTGATCCAGTACCCAGGCTTTGTTCATGTCGCCGTAATATTTGTAGGCGATGGTCACGAGTGTCTCGCCGCTGGCCGCGATCACACGCAAGTTGTAAGGGACGACGATCTCCGCGCCCTCCTGCGGAAACAGCCACGGATTCGAGCTGTTTTCGATGGAGAGCACGTCGGAGCGGCTCGCGGCGCCCAGTAGCTCAGCGGCGAGATTCTCCCAAGTCTCCCCATGCTTCACGACGCGGTGACCGACGGCTGGGATCTCGAGCCGCATGCCCTTGACGATCGGAGAGCCGCCACCCAGGCCGAGCAGGTTCGCGTCGACCAAGAATTTTTCGTATTGGATCTTGCCGTAGTATTTTTCGGCGATCGAGGCGAGGGTCTCGTTCGGAGAGACGATGTGCGTGAAGGCCTCTGCGCGTCGTGGCACGACGGCGAGCGTGACGGCGACGACGGATGTCAAACAGAGCGAAGAGCGAAGGTTCATGGCTTGGGTTCCAGTGGCTAGCAGGTAACTAACGGATCGACGTCGGCCTCGGCAACGAGCGCTTCGAGTTTGCCGTCAGAGAGCTCGACGATCCGGCGCGCGAGCTCGGGCAGAAAGCCGCGCTCGGTGTGGGTGTGCTCGGACAAGATCACGCTTGCACCTTGACGAACCTTCGCCAAAACGTCGTGATGGCGCAGTTCCCCCGTGACGAAGAGGTCCACGTCGCTCACGTTCTCGAATAGGCTGCCACCCGAGCCGGCGCACAGCGCGACGCGGCTGATTGGTTTTGCGTCCGGCGAGCGCGCGACGCGCAGCCAGCTCACGTTGAGCTGGCGCTTTAGACGAGCGATGATGGTCTCCAGTGGCGTTGGCTCGGACAGAGTCAGCAAGCGTCCGGCTCCCGCGTTCGGGTTTGGTTTGGACGCGAGCGGATAGGCGTCCCACGCCGGCTCTTCGTAGGGATGGTGCGCGGCGATCGCGGCGGCGGCGGCGGGCAGCGTGCGTCTATCGCACAGCATCTCGAGCCGGACCTCGTCGACGAATTCGAGGCGACCGCGCTCGCCGACCGCCGGCGCTGCCTCGGCATTGCCGAAGAATGAGCCCTGGCCGTCCGCGCTGAAGCTGCACTCGCGATAGTGGCCGATCACGCCGGCGTTGGCTTCGCTGGAAAGCGCGCTCCTGAGCCCAGCGAGGTGCGTGCGCGGAACGAACACCACGAGCTTGAGTTGCTCTCCGACGGAGCTCACCACCGGCGCGAGCGGCGAAGCGGTGCCGGAACCGATCCCGCGGGCGAGCCAATCGTTGAGGCCGTTCGGCGCGGCGTCGAGCGCGGTGTGCGGCGAATAGATGGGCAGGTTGGCGTCGAGCGCGTCGACCAGCAGCCGCTCGGAGGGGCGACTGGCGCGGAGGCGCGTCAGCCCTTTGAAAATTGGCGGATGGTAGGCAAGCAGGAAATCGGCGCGCTTCTTGACGGCTTCCGCCAAGACCGCGCTACTCAAGTCGATCGTGAGCAGGATGCGCTCGAAATCCCGCGTAGCTGCGTGGCTCGGCTCCACGAGCAGGCCAACGTTGTCCCACGCTTCGGCGAGCTCGAGCGGCGCTACCCGCTCGAGGAGCTCGACGATCGCGCGAAGTTTCAGCGACATGCTCGCGAGCATAGCGCGGAGGAGGCAAGCTTGCGCCAGCTCCACGCGCCCCGCGGATTACGAGCCGCTGAAGCGAATGTTCTCGGAAGACGGTGCTTCGGACGCGCGGCGACCGACCGACGGGGGATACTCATTGACCAGGCTCTCGCGTGGAATGCTGCTGAGCATGCGCTCGAGCTCGCGCGCGCTGCTCGGCCGCTCCGAGGCGCGCTTCTTCAGGCAGCGCATGATGGCCACGTCGAGCTCTTCGGGCAGGTTCAAATCGGGGCGGGCCGCGCGCAGAGAGCGCGGGATTTCGCGCTGATGGAGCTCCAGTAGCTCGCGACGGTGCCGGCCGCGAATGGGCAGCTCACCCGTGAGCGCTTCGTACATGAGCACGCCGAACGCGTACAAATCCGTGCGTGGGTCGACCGGCGCGCCGATGCACTGCTCGGGCGCCATGTATTCGGGCGTGCCGAGCGTGTAGCCGTCCTGCGTGAGCGATTCGCTCTCGCCGAGCTTGCTCATGCCAAAGTCGAGCACTTTGATGCTGCGATCGTCACAGATGAAAATGTTTCCGGGCTTCAGATCGCGGTGGACGATACCGAGCTGATGCGCGGCGCTCAGTGCGCGACACACCTGCATGAACATCGGGATCGCGAAGCCCGGCGCGACCAACCCCTGCAACTTCAAGCGCTGAGCGAGGCTCATGCCGTGCATCAGCTCCATCACGACGTAGATGGATCCGTCCGGCAGCTGATCGAGATCGAGCGTGCGCACCACGTTGGGATGCTCGATCGAACCCTGCACGCGCGCTTCACGGCGCAGGCGCGCTATTTCGGAAGCGTCGACGGCGGCCGCACCACGCAGCACCTTGATCGCAACCTTGGAGCCGATACCGACGTGCTCGGCCGCGTACACGGCGCCGATGCCGCCTGATCCTATGCGGTGCAAAATGCGGTATTTGCCGCCCAAGGTCTCGCCCGCCAAATCTCCGCTGGCCGCCTTGAAGTGCCCGCGCGTTTCGAGGCCGCGCTCGAGCGCGGCGATACGATGCTTTTCGAACACGCGCAGCGCTCGCTCCTCCTCGACGCGCTCGTACAGGGCGCCGATGGCTCCCCCGAGCGCCGCGCCCACGACCGCCGCGATCACCGCGCCCTTGCTGCTGCCCGCAGCTGCGACGGCGATGCCGGAGCTCACCCCGCCGAGTGCGATGCCGGCCAGCATTTTTCGGCGTTTGGACGCCTCCCAACGCAGGATGTAGCGACACTCCTTGCCGCCCTGGGCGAGGCACACCGGGTGCTCGACGCTCGCCTCGGCTAGGCCCCAGATGCGCGGTACGCTCGCGAACTCGGCGCGCCGCGCTGAGCATAGGCGCAGGTCCGTTTGCTCGTCGTCGAGATCGGGTTTCGGGCGATAGACGATTTCGGCTTTGCCGCGTTCGAGTTGGGCGAGCTCGTAGCTGCCGACGCGTGTGGACTCCGAAGCGTGCGCCGCGAGATAGCGGTATGCATCTTCGGGTACCGACGCCACGCGCAGCATGCGCACGTACGCGCCGAGCGTTTCGGGATGGGTCATCCACGGACCGCGCGAAGCGAGCGACGATTCCCCGAGCGCGGTCTCGAGCGCCGCGAGCGTGCGTTGCGCCGCACCGAGCGAGAGCCACGCCGAGTCGTCCTCGAGCAAGAGCGGTGGCACACCGACGGTCGTGAGCAGCGCGCGCACGGCACTTTCGCCGCGTTCGTCACGCAAGCGTAGCAAATAGGGGCGCAGCATCGCTGCGCGGAGCTCTTCGCGTCCGGTGCCGGTCGGTTGCAGACTGTTTCTCGCGCGAGCGGGACGAGATGAAATCGTCACGTTGGCCTCGTTCGGGCTGTCGCTCGATGCCTCATCCTTGAGTTCCAATCCTACCACTCAGACGCCCTCGCGCAGGGGCCGGAGCATTCGCGCGCATGCGAGCTCGAGTCTGGAGCGCCTGAACGCACGCCGAGTTTAACGGCCGCGACGCGGGTGTTAGTAAGCCCGAAGACTCAGGATTGGCCTAGGATGGCCGTTTCTCGGTTTCCCGGAGCGAGGATCCAACGATGCAGCTCGGAATGGTAGGTCTTGGTCGAATGGGCGCCAACATGGTGCGGCGCCTGCAGGACAAGGGGCACGAATGCGTCGTATTCGACGTCTTCCCCGAAGCGGTGGCCAAGCTTACCGCGGAAGGCGCGACCGGTGCGACCACGCTCGCCGAGTTCGTACAGAAGTTGGAGAAACCCCGCGCGGTATGGCTGATGGTGCCCGCCGCGCACGTCGACTCCACCATCGCTCAGCTCGCGCCGCTGCTCGAGGTGGACGACGTGATTGTGGACGGTGGCAACTCACACTACCAGGACGACATCCGTCGCGCCGCGGAGCTCGCGCCACGCAAGCTCCACTACGTCGATGTCGGCACGAGCGGTGGCGTCTGGGGTCGCGAACGCGGCTATTGTCAGATGATCGGCGGGGATGGGACGGCCGTCTCGCGACTCGATCCGATCTTCAAGGCGCTGGCACCGGCGATCGAATCTGCGGTGGCCACCGAAGGGCGCCCCGTCGGACGCGGCACCGCCGATCACGGCTATCTGCATTGTGGGCCGGTGGGCGCAGGTCACTTCGTCAAGATGATCCACAACGGCATCGAGTACGGGATCATGGCCGCGTACGCGGAGGGGCTCAACATCTTGCACCACGCGAACGCTGGCAAAGGCGCGCGCGCGGTCGACGCCGAGACCACGCCGTTGAAGCACCCCGAGCATTACCAGTACGACTTCGCCCTCGGCGAGATCAGCGAGCTCTGGCGGCGCGGCAGCGTGATCAGCTCCTGGCTCTTGGATCTGACCGCGGCGGCGCTGGTAAAGAGCCCGGGGCTCGCAGAGTTTTCGGGGCGTGTCGCGGACTCGGGTGAAGGGCGTTGGACGATCCAGGCCGCCGTCGATGAGTCGGTGCCCGCGCACGTGCTGACTGCGGCTGTTTACGATCGTTTCATGTCTCGCAGCGAGGCGGACTTTGCGAACAAGATTTTGAGCGCCATGCGCTTCGGCTTCGGTGGTCACATCGAGCAAAAGTAGGAGGATATCGTGAGCGACACCGTGAGCGACGCGTTCGTGCTGTTCGGAGCGACGGGCGACCTCGCGTACAAAAAGATTTTCCCGGCCATTCACTGGATGCTCAAGCGTGGCCATCCCGCATTCCCAATCGTGGGCGTCTCACGCGGCGGCTCGAGCCTTCCGAAGCTCTGTGAGCGCGCGAGAAAGAGCATCCAAGAGTATGGCGGCGGGGTCGACGAAAAGGCCTTCAAGGCGCTCTCGGAGAACTTGAGCTACGTCGACGGTGACTACCGCACGGGTGAGCTGTTCCAAAAAATTCGTGGCGCACTCGGCAAAGCGAGTCGCCCGCTATTCTACTTGTCCATTCCGCCCAGCGTCTTCCCTGAGGTGGTCGACCTGCTCGGCTCCACCGGTTGCTCGAACGGAGCGCGCGTCGTCGTGGAAAAGCCGTTCGGTCGCGATCTGGCTTCTGCGCGAGTTCTGAACAGCACGCTGCGCCGCGTCTTCGACGAGCACGCGATCTTTCGCATCGATCACTTTTTGGGCAAGGAGCCGGTGCAAAACCTGCTCTATTTCCGGTTCGCGAACGCCATCTTCGAACCGATCTGGAATCGCAACTACGTCGCGAGCGTCCAGATCACGATGGCAGAGTCGTTCGGCGTGGCGGGTCGCGGTCGCTTTTACGAGGAGGCCGGCGCGATTCGCGACGTGATTCAAAACCATCTGCTCGAGGTCGTCGCGTTTCTGGCGATGGAGCCGCCGCCGGCCGGCGATCGCGAGGCCCTGCGCGACGAGAAGACCAAGATCTTCAAGGCCATTCGACCGCTGTCTCCCGAATCCGTCGTGCGCGGCCAATTCAAGGGCTACCTCGACGAAGACGGCGTCGCCAAGGACTCCACGGTCGAGACCTTTGCCGCGCTTCGCCTGCACATCGATTCTTGGCGTTGGCACGATGTGCCCTTCTACGTGCGGGCGGGCAAGACCTTGCCGGTCACGGCGACGGAAGTGTTGGTCGAGTTTCACCGTCCACCGCACCAGGTGTTCAAGGAGCCGCTGCCGGAGCGCGCGAACTACGTACGCTTCCGGCTCGGCCCGGAGGTTGCGATCGCGATCGGTGCGCGCGCCAAGCGTCCTGGTGAAGCCATGTCGGGCGACAGCGTCGAGCTGTTTCTTTCCAACCAAACCGCGGCAGAAATGGGCGCCTATGAGCGCCTAATCGGCGACGCCATGAAGGGCGACGCGAACCTGTTCGCGCGCGAAGACGGAGTCGAGGCCGCCTGGCGTATCGTCGAGCCGATCCTCGGTAACGCCGCGCCGATCTACACCTACGAACAGGGCTCGTGGGGTCCAGCGCAGGCCGAGCGTTTGCTGGGGCCCGGCTCGCGCTGGCACGATCCGCAGAAGGCGAAAAGCGGTTAGCGCGAGCAGAGTCACTCTGGCAAACAGAACGACTCCAAGCGGTCGCTGTAGATCCGGAACGCGTTCAAGTTCGTGGAACTGAGCCGCGCTGGGCTCAGAGACACGTCGACGAACGCGTTCCGGTTAGAGCTTGCGCGTGCCATGCTCGCGCGCTCGAAAACGAACGTCTGGTAGCCACGCGTGAGCAAGCCGCCTCCGAGGCGATTCGCTTCGTCTGGAAAGGCGCGATCGGAGGGATAGAGCACGTGCATGATCATGTGCTTCGCGCTGAAGAGCGCTTTGCAGCCGACGATGATGCGGCGATCGGTCACGCGCACGACCCAGCGCCGGGATCTTCGATATGTGGTGATCAGGGCTCGGCGCGTGGGAATGGGATAAGCGTCGGCGAGTGGGTCCTCCCACAGCACGCGCTCGCCGGTTTCGAGCGCGAACGATTCGACGTAGGCCGCCCTCGCGCCGGTGATGCGCGACACGACGAAGGCAACCAGCACCAGCCCTGCCAAGCAAGCCACGAAAACGAGAAAGGGACTCATGGTCGGTTTTTGGCGCGGGCGGGCTCAATGCTGCGACTGGCACACGAAACAATTGCCCTGGGTGCAGCCGTCGCGCTGGACGCACGAACCGAGCTTGCCCGGAGAAAACTCGCATGTCTGACCAAAGCTCGTGCAAGGCGGCAGAGCGCTCGGTTGGTGCTCGGATTTTCCAGGGCAAGCGCAGAGCAGGCAGAGGCCAACCAAGAAGTAACGCATCGGTTGCGAGCGTACCACGCTAGGGTAAGCCGGCGGAACGTGCCTGAAGCGCCCACCCTCGACGTGCTCTACCGCGACGATCATCTGATCGCCATCGACAAGCCGTCGGGGCTCGTGGTGCATCGCGGTTGGGCGAACGACGAACAGGTCGTGATGACTCTCGTGCGCGACGCGATCGGCAGCTGGGTCTACCCTGTACACCGCTTGGATCGCGGCACGAGCGGCGTGCTGATGTTGGCGCTCTCGCCGGAGAGCGCGCGGGAGCTATGCGGCCGCTTCGAGCGCGGGGAAATCGTGAAGAAGTATTGGGCGCTCGTGCGCGGCACGCCGGGCGAAGCGCAGGAGATCGATCATCCGCTGCGCCCTGAAAATGGCGGCCCAGCGCAGCGCGCGCTGACGCACGTGCGCAAGCTCGCGCAGTACGGACGCTACGCGTGGCTCGAGGCAGCGCCGAGCACTGGGCGCCTACACCAGATCCGCCGGCACCTGAAGCACGTGTCGTGCCCGATTATCGGGGACGTGCGCTACGGCAAGGGCGAGCACAACCGACTCTTCCGCGATCGCTATGGGCTCCGCCGTCTGGCGTTGCACGCGTGTTCGTTGCTAACGCGCGATCTCTCCACGGGCGCCGAGTTGCGCATCGAGGCTCCGCTGCCAGCAGATCTGTCCGCGACGTTGGCTGCCTTGGCCGACGGCGCGAGCGCAGCCGTTCAGCACGAATAGCCGAGTCGCGACCGTTCTGGCCATCAAGTAGCCGGCGCCGCGTCCGGCTTACGCAATGCAGCTGCGGCCAAGATACAAAAGATCGGCGCGACCACCAGATGATAACGATCCTCGCCGAAGAAAAGCACGTGCGTGAGCACCGTGATCGCAACCAGGCCGAGCAAGTAGCAGCCCGCGGCGCCTTGCGTGGGTCGCCCCGGCAGTCTCAACATTGCGGCGATCGGCGGCAGCGCCGCCAATAGGTAAAATGGATGCGCGTCGCTGAAGAGCGCGAGCGCAGACAGACCCGTGAGTACGACGAGCAGCGCGGCCTGCGCATAGAGCGCCTTTTTGTCGGTCCGGAGGGAGAGCGGCCAGGCTGCGACGCCGAAGGCGGACAGCAGCAGAATTGCGCGATGAAAGGCGGTGAGTAGCTCGCGCGCCGCCACGCGCCGATCCTCCGACCAACGACCTGGATCGGCTTCGTGCAAGTACTCGATGGCGAATGATTCGTGGTCGAAGGTTTGGGCGAGCTTCAGTGGTGCGAGCGAAAGCCAATGCTTCGGATCGCTCAAAATTTTGGCACGCCCTACGCGCGCCCAGCAATCGTCCTGCTGTACCTGTCCGGTGACCACCGCGCAGCCGTCCTTGGCGCGCAGGGTCTGAAAGCGTCCCGTCTCGGTGAGCGCGCCGATGGCCAAATTCCAACCGCCATTGGTGGAGACCAAAGCGCAGCCGTCCATGCGTTCACAATTTCTGAGCGTCCAGGGCAGCACGACGAGAAGTGCCATGGCGGTCGCCGCGGCCGCGCGCAACGCGCCTTGCCAGTACGGTCGCGGTTGGGTGAACAAGATCAGCGGCCCGGCCAGCAGGCTCGATGGTCGCACGAGCGTCGCCAATCCGAGCAGCGCGCCCGCCACGATCAAGCCTTGCTGGTGGCCACGATAGTGCAGCGCCGCGAGCCCGGCACAGAGTAAGAGCAAGGCCGCGAGCGGCTCGGTCATCACCACCGCCGAATAGGCGATCAACCCCGGGTGCAGGGCGACCAGAGCGGCCGCGATGCGGGCGCGATCGCGCGACAGGTAGTAGCGCGCGAATCGATGCACGACGAGCGCCAGCAACGCCCCGATGATCGCGTTGACGACTGGTGCGACCACCAGCTCGGCGCCGAAGACGCGATAAGCGAGCGAGAGCAGCGCGCTGTAACCGACCGGATAGTGAGTCCACGGTTTCCAAACCAAGTGACCATGACTGAAGACGTCCTCGGAGTAGCCGAGTCCGCGCGCGAGTCGCTCGGCGCCGAAGTGGTAGTAGTGGCCGTCCCAGACCGGCTCGCGCGCCCAGGCGATCGCCACGAATAGGCGCGGCAAGAGCGCCACGAACGTGACCACGAGCGAGAACAGAATGTCCTTGCCGCTATCGAGTCGACGGCGCGGACTCAAGAGTTGGCTTCCCCTCCGTCGAGCGCGCGCCATTCACGCAAACGACGCAGGTACGTGCGGGACACCTGCGTCGGATCGAGCTTCAGGAACTTGGCGAGCTGCTGTACGAAGCCCCGGGTGTACACGAGGGCCGGCAGTAGGCTGAACTGCTCGGTCTCGATCGCCTGCAAGTGTACGCTCGAGATCTTGGTCTGTTTGGCGATTTCAGCGAGCTCGATGCCATGCGCTTCCCGCACCTTGCGCAGGAGCGTGCCGGTGAACTCGGTCTCGGCGTTGATCTCGCGTGCAAGCTCCTTTTGCAACATGGCGCGCTCTGCCTCGAGCGCGCTATCGAGCGCGGCGTTGCGAGGCAACGGTTCGCTCTCCTGCTCAGGAAAGATCGATGAATCGTAGGCCTTTCGGCGCAGTGGATCGAGCAGCGTGTCGTGGGCTTCTTCGACGCGCAGGACCTCGCGTTCGAGGGTCTCGCCGACGAGCAGCGAAGTGAGCGGCAAGCTGCCGGGCAGATACAGCTCACGCTGACGCTTGTATGCGCGGCGTAGATCCTCGTCGCTCGCGCTGCGATGAGTCCATAGCACTTCGTACAAATTCGGCTCGTTCGGGACTAGCGACAGCGTGGGCAACTCGCGTGCTTGGTCCGGTGTGGTCGCTAGCGCGAGCACTCGGCGGGCGATGCGTTCTAAGTTGCGTGCGCTCTTGCTGGTCGGACTGTCGATCAAGAGCGGTCGTCGATGAACCACGCTCAACCACACCGCGTCGTCTTGCTCGATGTGTCCGACGTAGTCGAACGAAACACCCAGATAGCGCTGTGCCATTTCGCAAATCGCCGGGCCGAGTTCGGAATCGCTGCGCAGGCGCGAATTGTTGACGACCAAGCGCGGGCGAAGCCGCACCAGCTCGGCTGCGGCAAGGGATCCGAGCCCCGCGTCGTAGCGCGCCACTGCGCGGACCAGGTCTTGCGGTGACGGCAGCGCTCCGAGCTCGGCTTCCGCGCGCTCGAGCAAGCGCATTTTGAAGCGATCCTTGCTGAGTAACCGACGCAGCACGCGCTGAAACACCGCGCGCATGAAGCGGTAGCTAGCCTCGATGCTGGGCGGCTCGGGCGAACTGACCGCGATCGAGATGTCGGCGGTCAGGAACAAGTCCAGCGTAGCGGGCGCAGTGCCGGCACCCAGGTCGACGATCACGTACTCGACGTCCAGATTTTGGACTTCCCGCAACCAACGCGGCTTTCGACCCGGCCGCACGGGGACCGTCGAACCGATGCGGTAGGTCTGAGGGAGCAGCTGGAGGCCTGGTACGGTCGTCGGCATGGCGACCAAGGCCTCGTCATCCGGATCGTCACTTTGTTCGACCGTGGTCGGCAACGAAAGATCGAGCAACGTGTGCAAGGCCGCGCCGCCGGGATCTGCGTCGACGAGCAGTACGGAGCGACCGAGCTGCGCTACGTACACCGCAAGGTTTACGGCCAGCAGGCTCTTGCCGACTCCACCCCGCCCCGCACCCACGGCGATCACGCGTTTTACGCCGGGCGGCGGCGCGATGCCTTGAGCGTCAGGCGGATAGGAAGGCAGCCTCGCGTCAGACATCTCGGTTTCAGCGATTTAGCCGAGTCTCGCGAGCGCCGCCATCATCCGCAGCTATTTTTGGCCTTCGTGAAGCGCGCGCGCCCAGCAGACTGCGCTTTTCTTCGCCTCTGGCATTGGTGCTAGGCTGCCCCCGCAATGTTCAGCCTGCGCGTGGCTTCAGCATTTCTAGCGCTTGCTCTGTATAGTTCCGAGCTCAGCACGTGTCGCTCGCCGGGTGAGACGGGCTCCGAGGCGGCTCCCACGCACGCGGAGGCGAAGGATGTGACGCTGAAGGGTGTCGACTCCTCCGATCTTACCGGACGGGAGAAGGCGGACTGGTCGCGTTACGTGTCCGAGTTGCTCGCTCCATGCGCGGATCAGCCGGTCAGCATCGCGCAGTGCGTGAATGAAGGTCGTGCCTGCCGGCAGTGCGTGCCCGCGGCGAAGTTCCTCGCCACGCAAGTGCGGCGTGGGCGGGCGCGCGCGCAGGTTGAGGCTGCGTATCGCGTCCGCTTTGCCGCCGACCAGATCAAGAACATCGATCTAGCTGACTCGCCCAGCAAGGGCCCGGCCGGCGCGCCCGTGTTGCTGGTCGAGTTCGCGGACTTCGAGTGTCCGGCGTGCGGCGCTGCGCGTCCAATACTCGACGAGACCTACCATCAGTTCGAAGGCCAAGTGCGCTTCGTGTTCAAAGAGTTCCCGCTCAGCATTCATCAGTACGCCGAGAAAGCGGCGCGCGCGGCGATCGCCGCGCAAAAGCAAGGAAAATTCTGGGAGATGCACGCCGTGCTGTTCGACAACCAGCAGCACCTCGAGCCCAGCAACGTCGAGCAGCTGGCCAAGAGCATCGGCCTCGACATGGCGAAGTTCGTTCAAGATCGAGACAGCGAGGCCGTAGCGGACATCGTCGGGCGCGATCGCAAGCAGGGCGAAAAGCTCGAACTCGCCAGCACGCCTTCCATCTTCATCAACGGGCGTCACTTCGAAGCGACCAGCGACCTCAAAGACGATCTGGCCGAGTGGATCTCGCTCGAGATCGAGTTGAACGGCGGCACGCCGCCCGCCAAGGTGGCGGCTCCGCCCGTCGCGGCTTCGAGCGCGCCACCCGCGGCGTCAGCGCCGAGCGCCGCGAGTTCCGCCGCCAAGTCGACCGCGTCAGCCAAGCCGAAGAGCAGCGCGCCTTGAGGGGCGCGACGCTGGACGTCGGCTGCTTCCCAACTGGGCGCCACTATCCAGGCATCGCTCACCTGTTGCGCGTCGTCGCGGCGGGCCTCGTCGAGGGCCTTGCATCGGACGCCGCCATCGCCGGTATCTCCCTGGTGGCGATCGACACCGAGACGACTGGGCGCGACCCGAACGCCGATCGCGTCGTGGAGGTCGCTTGCGTGGTCTGGCGTGACGGCGCCGTGGTGGAGCGCAAGAGTTGGCTGGTAAATCCTGGCCGACCGATCCCGCAGGAAGCCTTCGAGGTGCACGGCATCGGCGACGAACACGTCAAGGATGCACCAGCCTTCGCGCAGATTCTCGACGAGCTCTGCCGGGTGACCGCCGGGCACGTACCGGTTGCATACAACGCCGAATACGATCGCACGGTGCTCAACGCCGAAATCGGACGGGTGGAGGGCTTCAGTCAGGCGTTGCCGGCGGCGTTTCGCAAAGGCATCGAGTGGATCGATCCGCTGGTGTGGGCGCGCGAGCTGCAGAAGCTCGAAAAGAGCCGTTCACTCGGGGACGTGGTCGAACGCCTCGGCATCAAACTCGAGAACGCGCATCGCGCCGCGGACGACGCGGAAGCGACGCTCCACGTCTTGCACGCGTTTCTCTCGGACTCGCGCGTGCCGCGGCAATACGGCGCGTTCGTGCAGGAGCAACGCCGTTTGGCTCGGCAGTTCGACGACGAGCGCGTGCGCTGGCGGCGTTAGAGCCACCGCTGGTTGGAACGAACCAAGGGGCGAGTCGTGCGCTCGCCCTCTCTAATCCGGAACCGTAAAGCCCTTGGGCAACGTGATCGAGCTGCCGCTGAACGGCGCGACGTGCGCATTGCGGAAGACCCCGATCACGCAGTTGCCGACAGCGGTGCCAGCGAAGGGCGCCGAGAGCCGAACCGAGGAGACCGGGCCGTCCGGGGAAAAGGTGACGGTGGCCGTACCGGAACCGGACGGACCATCCGGGCGCTTGCAGCTGCTCGCAGCGGACGCGGCCGAGCCGAGCGCCGCGACCGCCGCGCCGCGGTTCAGCGGCGCGCGCTGATCCGGTGGCGGTAGCGGTTTGTCCGCCGGCTCGGGCGCTTTCGGCTCGGGCGGAGGATCCGCGGCAAGCTCGACCTTTTCCGGTTCGACCGGGTCGGGTTTGGGCGGGGTTGGGTCGTCTTTCAGCGAGACATGCTCGGGGCGCGCGCCTTTGCGACCTGCGGCGGCTGCCGCTCCCCGGGGCGGCGTGTTGGGCGCGTTCGCTCCAGCAGTCGCGAGGCTATCGATACTCACGCCGGATGGGTCTTTGTCAGAGGCCGCCGCGCCAGCGACCGAGGGTGCTGCTGTGGCGGTCGCTCCCGGCAACTGCGTAGTCAAAAGTGGCGTCGGGGGCGGGCGGTGAGTCGCCCAGAACAGGGCGGTGCCAGCCGCGAGTATGCCGCCAAGAGCGGCGAACAGCGGCGCGAATCCCGTTTTGCGCGGTCGCGGTGGCAGCGCGTGCGCGCTCGGTGTCCCCGAGCGAGAGTGGCTGAACTGCGAGCTGCTGCTCGGCGGATCCGAGAGCGGAGACGAGAATTGCCCGCTCCCGCTATAGCTCGGGTGCGAACGATCCGGTGCGGCGGATTGGTCGGGGATGAGCCCGCCTTGCAAGGTGCCATCCGCCGCGGTGAGCGCTTCACGCAACGACTGGCGCTGGAGCTCGATACGTTGCCCAAGCACTCGCCGCACGAGCTGGCCGACGCCAGCGGGCGGTACCAGGATGCGCTCCTCTTTCAGATAGCGCTCGAGAGCTTCTTGAAACTCGGCTGCAGTTTGAAAGCGTCGCGAGATGTCGCGCTCGAGTGCGCGCATCACGATCCGCTCGAGCCCGGGCGAGTACTTCGCGTGGATCTCGGTCGGCAGTGGGATCTTGCCGCGCTTGACGAGCTCTAGAGTGTGCGCCGAATTCTCGCCGCGGAAGAGCCGCTCGCCCGTGGTGAGTTCGAACAAGACGATGCCGAGCGCGAACACGTCGCTGCGTCGGTCGATCTTCAGCGCGGCCGCCTGCTCCGGCGACATGTAGCCAAATTTGCCCTTGATCCGGTCTTCGGTGCCGATATCGCTGTGCGCGGCGGCGTTGGCGACGCCAAAATCGACGAGCTTTGCCTGTCCGTCCAAGCCGACCAGGATGTTGTGCGGTGAAACGTCGCAGTGAACGATATTTCGGAGTTCACCGTCCCAGCCTCGGAGCTCGTGCGCGGCGTGCAAGCCAGCGGCGGTGTCGGCGATGATTTTCACCGCCATCTCGGCCGGGATCGCGCGCCGGCGTTTGGCTTCCTTGATCACGGTGCGCAGCGAATCGCCTTCGACCCACTCCATCGCCATGTACAGAACGCCGCGGTCTTCGGAGACTTCGTGCACCTTGACCACGTGTGGGTGATCGATGCTGCGTACGATCTGCCCTTCTTCCAGGAACATCGCGCGGAAGTCGGTTTGGCGGGCGAGCTCCGGCAGCATCGCTTTGACGGCTACCAGGCGCTGCTTGCCGCTCGGGGCCCGCTCGCGCGCGACCCACACGCTCGCCATGCCGCCGCGTCCGAGCCGCGTGAGCAGCTCATACCGGCCCAGCATCGAGCCCGACTTAAGTTCTGCGTGCATGAGGTGAAGCGGCCTTGCTCCGACCGCATCGAGGCTCGAACGCTCGAGTCTGCGACATACGAAACACTAACGTATACTTAAGGGGTCGACCACTCTCACTCTTGCGGAAAGGGGGTTCGCCGTCTCGAGATTTGCGCCAGAGGTCACGCACACGCACCTACACGCTCTTCGCGCAGGGCGGGCCCCCTTCTCGGAGGGCTATGGCGTGTTGTCTTGGGCCGGGCCTGCGTCGCTCGAGCCGGCGCTCGCGCTTGGCGCGGCGGCGTTGCTGACTTTGAGGGTCACTTCGAGCAGCAAAGTCTCCCCAGGGGTCAGGTCGATGGTGCGCCGCTCACTCGGGGCATTTGGATGATCGAGCCGCACAAAGTGGCTCCCAGCGCTGAGCGGGATGGGCCGAGCGAACGGCGTCGTTTCCACTTCTTGCCCGTCCACCACGACGTGAGCCCACGGGTGAGCGACGACCCTCAAGTAGGCGCGTCGCGCGGGCAGCAGCTCGAGCTTGTGGCCCGCGCGGCTCGCGCTGGCTTCCCCTTCTCGTTTTGCCGCCCCGCTCTGAATCACGGTGCCACCCCCGGCGATCAAGAGCGAACACAGCGAAAGTCCGCCCAAGGTACGAGCCAAGCGGAACTTGGGCTGCTGGCGAGCCGCCGGCACGCTCTTCGCGGCCGGAGCGCTGGAGAGGCCCGCGCGCGATAGGGCAGCGCGCACCGCCTCGTTGGGTGTTTCTGGACCGAGCTCGCGGGCCGCGGCTTCGAGCGCTGCAAAGAGCTCGCCGCTCGAATCGAAACGATCGCTCGGCATCTTTTCCAGGCAGCGCTGAGTGAGTCGTTCGAGCGACGGGCTCAAGGCGGGGGCTTTGCGCGCGAGGGGCGGGATCGGATCGCGACGAATCCGCAGTGAGGTGCTGCGGTCGTCCGGGCCGTCGAAGGGTCGTTCGCCACACAGCATTTCGTACAGCACGACGCCCAGGGAGAACACGTCGGTTCGCGCGTCGGCGCGCTCTCCGAGGATCTGCTCGGGCGACATGTACGCGGGGCCCCCGTAGCCATCGCCGCCCTCGAGCAGTTCGGGCGCGGTGGGCATGCGCTCGTCGAAAGCGACCGCGAAGCTCACGAGTTTCACCTGGCCGTCCTTGGCGAGCAGGATGTTCTTGGGTTGTACGTCGCGGTGCACGATACCTTTGGCGTGCGCGTGTGCGAGTGCGCTCGCCACCCGCAGCGCGATCGCACAAGCGGTCGCTTGGGGAAGCTTTCCGACCTTGCGGAGCAGCGTGTCGAGCGACGGCCCGTCGACGTATTCGAGGACGAGCCACATGCGCTCGTCCGTTCGGACGAAATCGTAGACCTGCAAGATGCTTTCGTGTTTGAGCTCTGCGAGCAGGCGCGCCTCGCGTTCGAGCGAAGCCGCAAATGGCGACGACGGCAGGATGCTCGAGCCAAGGGCTTTGATGAACACGGGGCGACCGAGCGGTTCCTGCACGGCGTGATAGAGATCGGTGATCGGCCCGGTGTGGAGCTTTTTTACGATCTCGCAGCCGTCGAAACGGTCGGACGCCGCCATCTCGGGCGACGTTATCACTAGCCCGGGATCCTCCAGCGGTTTTCGAGGTAGAAGCCTGGAAACTGGAGCTCGCTCACGACAGATGAACTATAGGCTCTTGCGGTAGCCAACGATGACTGGCGGGCCCGAGACTCAGCCAAGCATACCGAGCCGTTCGGCTAAGCTGCGCGCGCGGCTCGCCGAGCAATGGGCCGCGCTGCGCCCGTCGTTCTGCTGGGCGAGCCTGCGCTCGCGATTCGACGAGACCTGGGCGTCCTTGCGCGCCTATTTCCTGTTGCAGGATCCGGACTTCATCACCGCGTTCGTGCCCGCGCTCGCGCTCAGCGCGCTGATTTTCGTGCGCAGCCCGCTCTCGAATTACATCTTCGACGAGCAAGAGGCGCTGCTCGCCAATCCATTCGTCAACGGCAAAGCCGGGCCCATCTGGCACGCGTTCAAGGTGGATTTCTGGGGGTTGCCGCCGACGCGCAGCATCGGCTCCTATCGACCGCTGCCCGACTTGATCTGGCGCGCGCTCTGGTACGTGAGCCATGAGCCATTCTTGCACCACTGCGTGAACGTCGTGGTACACGCGGCGAACGCGGCGCTGCTCGCGGGCTTCGTGTTCGCGATCACGCGCCGGCGCGCGGCGGGCTGGTTGGCAGGCGCGTGCTTTCTGAGCAGCGCCGTGTTGACGGAAGCCGTTACCGGTGTGGTCGGGATTGCCGACGTGTTGGCCGGGCTGTTCGTGCTGCTGGGACTCCACGCCTTGCGCCGCTCTCTGCTGGCCATGCCGGCGGTCGTATTCGCGACGTGCTTACTCGGCCTCTTCAGCAAAGAGAGCGTGCTCGTGACGCTGCCGCTCCTGCCTTGGGCAGCCTTGCTGAGCGCGCCGCTCTTTCACTCCAAAACCCCGCTGCGCTTCCTGCGCGCTCTTATTTGCTTCGTGATGGCGACCGCCGCGCTCGTCGTCTACACGCTCGTGCGCAAACACTTCTACCCGGTTGCCGATGGCAGCTCGCCCGTTTCCGCATTGCCCGGGGGCACCGCATTTTCCCGCGGGTTCGTGGCGTTCTTGCACTGGTTTCAACAGCCACAGTTGCCGCACGACGCGATCAACAATCCGCTAGTGGACGCGGACTTCCCTCATCGCGTGGCAGGCGCGCTGCGCGTTTACGCGCGCGGCTTCGGCCAGGTAGTATTCCCGTGGACGCTCAGTGGGGACTACTCGTTCGCCCAAGAACCGGTGCCCAAGAGTCTGCTCTTCCCGGGTAGCGTGCTCGGAGGCGCCCTGCTCGTGGTGCCTCCCTTGTGCGGAGTTGCGTTGTGGGTCGCGGCACTCGTGCGCGAGAGCCGGGTTCGGCGCCGAGTCGCCGGTGATGGGCTCGCCGAGTCGTTGCGGTTCGAGACGAGCTCGCTCGTGCTGTTGGGGGTGGCGCTGGTTTGGCTGCCTGTCGCGTACTTTCCACACTCCAACATCCCGGTACTCTTGCCCACGGTGCGGGCCGAGCGCTTTTGGTATTTGCCGGTGCTCGGCTCGTCGAGCGCGCTCGCCTTGCTGCTCGAGCGCGCACGGGGACGATTGCCCGTTCGCATAGCTGTCGCGTTCTTCGCCGTACAAGTCATCCAAGCGCGATCGCACGCCATCGACTACACCGACGACCTGATGTTTTGGCGGTCCACTCGCAATGCCGCGCCGCTCAGCGCGAAAGCACAACTCAACTACTCCGTGATGCTCGGCGCGCGCGGCAAGCTGTCCGAACGCTTGGCGATCAACGCGGAGGCCGTGCGGCTAGCCCCGCAGTGGGCGATGGCGCACGTGTACTACGGGGACACTCTGTGCCGCATGCACCGACCGGAAGAGGCGTTTCCTCACTACGTGCGCGGTTTCGAGCTCGCGCCCAACGACTCCAACTTGATCGCGCTCGCGCTGCAGTGCTTATGGGACGAAAAGGGCGCGCTTGCTCACAAAGACGAGCTCCTCGATTTAGGCGACAAGTATCCGGGCAGTTGGCTGGCGTTTCTGGCGAGCGATCTCGTCTACAACGGCACGCTCAACTCGGGCGTGCCGAAAAAGTACCGGCCACGCTCATACGACGAGGGTCCCAAGGATCACTAACACTACCGCTTCAGACTTTGGGACGATCAGATCTCACCCCTTCGGGTGCGTCGAAGCGCCCCGATCGGCAAAGGGAGGCGAGACCCAAGAAAACAAAAACTGGGCGACCGCGCCCCGTGGCACCCGAAGTGGTGGACCAGAGCCCGTTTCGCACACGGCCCGCCTCGATCGCAGGACCTCGAAGCAAGCCCAGAGCTCACTCCGAAAGTCGCGAAATTCTCGAGAAAATCTCAAATTTCAAGCAGTAGTGCTAAAAAAGTAGGTTATTTGGGTGTAGTCGCACGCACCAAGTTGGGCGACTTCCGCGAGCCGCTACGAAGCATGCGCCGGGTTCGCCGGCTCGCGTTGGGTCTTGTTATCAGTTCCGCTCCGCGATCTGGTGTTCCGGGCCCGATGTGTCACGTTGCGGGGCTTTGCCCCGGCGCCCCAGGAATGCTGCTGGTTGAGGTTGAGATGTGGCCAATGCTCAGTCCGCCCAGCGCCCTGGGACCGTAGTTTGTAGCGGGGCAGCGCTCACTAGTCGTCCTTGCTCTTCTTCTTGCTCTTCTTGTCGTCGTCGTCCTTGTCGCCCTTTTTCTTGTCGTCTTTTTCAGCGCGATCCTCTTTTTCTTGCTCCTCGCGCTTGGCGTCATCGAGCTCCTTCTGCTCTTTGGCTTTGGCTTCGGCTTTTTCCTTCGCCTCTTCCATCGCTTCGGTTTCGCATGCGAGCGCCTTGCCGCCGATGAAGGATTCAATCTCCGAACTGGTGCCGACCTTGCCGCCACGCTCATTGTCGATCATCGCGAAATTGGCCTTGAGTTCCGCGGCGTGATTGCGAAAGTCATTTTCGGCGCCTTCGCGCGCGACCTTCTCATCGCTGGCGCGGGACTCACCATTGATCTTGCCGAGCATCTTGCAATGTAGCGGTCGCTCGCTCTCGTGAATGAGCTCGACGTCTTTCGCTTCTGGCGCGAGCGCGACGGAATGGCCGCAGGCCGGTAGTAGGATCGACAGGATGACCAGGACTCGCGCGCTTTTCATGCATGACCTCCGGGCAGAAGCCCAGCCAAAATAGGCTGCGCTGTCAAGCACGGCGCGGACGCAGGTCTGATCGCTCGTCAACGGGTGCGCTTGTCGCGGCGGGGCCGTTCACGGTTTTCTTCGGAACGTGCCGGAGCCAGGCACGTTCGCGTCGAGATGCCAATCCGGCTGCCACCAAAACACGGTGCTCGGGCCGCCCGGCTCCTCGGCGTCGTGGACGGCGAGATTGAAGCGCAAGAGGTCGTACTTGCCTTGACGGCGCAAGGCGTCGAGCACGCGATTCGGTATCAGGATTTCCGCCGCGTAGCCCGCCACAGTCGGTAGACACGCGAAGGTGACTCCAGTCGGGATCTTCTCGGCCTCCCAGACCGCCATTTGCTCGCGCGTTTGGGCAGGACTGAAGGCGAGATAAGCGTAGTCGCGCCAGGTCTCGCCATAGTCTCGGCGGTCGTTCGCGCGTTCCGGGTCGTCGCGCGGATCGAGCATGAGCTCGAGGCCGTCCTGTTCCCACGGGGGACGATCCTTCACGCTCGCGACGTGATCGTCCGTGACGTTGACAGCGATGTACAGGTTCTCGTCGTCGTAGCGGAGATCGAAGTCGTAGTGCAGGTCGAGCGGCCCCGACCAAGATTCGGCACCCAAGACCTGAGCCGAATGGACAGCCGAGTGCGCGAGCTTGCCCCACTCGGACAAGCGCCCATCGACCACGATCGGCGTCCGTTGCCGCGTGAAATCGTGCAGCGGGCTCACCACGAAATCCATCAAACCGGAGAACTTCATGGGCGGCGGGCCCTGCGTGTCAAAGACGGCCGACCACGCGAACGGCACCGCGTGCAGGTCCGTGATCGGCGTGGGTCGATCGAGCTTGATCGCGATCGGCAACACTTGCTTTTGCCCGGGCTGGAGCATGATTTGCACGGCATGCGGGCTCGGCTCGAGCGCTCCACTCGGTCCGAACGCAGCCTGCACGGCGACCGCGCTCGGCGTGCCGTTTTGGATCGAGAGCTTGCTCGTTGCGCCCGCGACGCGCAGAGCATTCAGATACACGTTTTCCACGCCGATGTGGAAGTTGCGCTCGTAGCTCTCGACCTTATCACGCGACTGCTCGGTGCGTACGTCTTCGTCCTCGATACCCGAGAGCAGGAGATTGGCGATGCGCGGCCCCTCTTTGGTCATCGTCACCCAGGCGACGTGGTCGAACTCACCGAATAGCGTGCCGCGCAAAGCGCTGGCGCCGCCGGTGGTGGCGAGGATGATGTAGCGTTGCTGATTTCTGAGATACTTTTCGTAGTTGTGAAAATGCCCTGCGAATACGGTGTACGGTCGCCCTTGCAGTAACTCCTCGACGCGTTGAAACTCGAGCCGCCCGCGGTCGCCTTCTTTTTGAGCCCAGAGCGGGCGATGCATGAACAGCAACGTCCAGCGCACGAGCGGGTACTCCGCGAGCGTGCGTTGAAAGTAGGCGAGCTGTTCGTCGCTCAAATGGTTGGGTTCGCCGTCCTCCGTGTTCAGACACAGAAACAGCACGTTGCGATAGACGAAGTGATAGTAAGACGCGCCGAAGCGCTGGCGCCACTGGTCGGCCATCACCGGATTCGAGAGGTCGTGATTGCCGGGCACATAGTAAAAGCGAGCGCCGAAGCGACCGACAGTCTGCTGGAATTCGTCCCATTCCTTGCTGATCTCCGCGCTGTCTTTGGTATAGCCCTCGATCAAATCGCCGACGCTCATCACGAAGTCCGGCTTCAGCAGCTGCACTTTCTGTGCGCCTTGCTCGAACACGTCTCCGCGGTGTCCACCCGTGCGATCGGTCACGACGGCGAAGCGAAAGCTGTCGGGTTCTTCGTCGATCGGCAGCGAGCTCCACGGATTGAGCGTGTCCGCAGCGGGCACGAGCGCAGGCGCGGACACAGGCTGTATCGGTGGGCTCGTGCGCATGACGGGTTGCGCCGGCAACGGTCGATTGGGAGCGCAGCCGATGAGCACGAGCAGCGCGCACACGAAGCGATTTCTCGGCGTCGACACAGCGGGGGATCTACCCCTGAGCGCGCGTTGATTCATGGAATAAATCAAGGACTCGGGACACTAGCTCAGTTCTTGAACAGCCAACTGAGGCCGAGCAAACTGAGGCCGATCACGGTCAGCGCCACCAGGGCGATCGACAGATCGACCCAGCGAAACCCGGTGCGCGGCCCCTTCGGGGCTGGCCGGCGCGAGGCGCGCGGAGGCGGCGCGGCAACGTCCCCGGTCGCCAGAGGCTCGGCGTGCGGCGCGCCGAGCATCACTCCCGCGTCGACGGTCGGCGGATCGATTGAATCGTCATCGCGCATGCGCTCGTCGCTGCCGGCTTCGATCTCGACCAAGGCGGCGAGCACCGGATCTTCGTAGACGAGCTCGCTGGCTCCAATCGTCAGACTCAGACGAACGGGCCACGCGGTGTCGCGGCCACTCTCGATCAAGGTCCCGCCGAGCAACGCCCCATTTTTGGAGCCGAGCTCGCGCACGAAGACCTGCGTCCCGCGCCGAATCAGCTCGACGTGACGTCGGGAGCTGTCGTTGTCGCTGAGTGATAAGTCGGCGTTCGCTGCGCGGCCCACGACGTAGCTGCGGTCGAACTCGGAGAGCACCAGCTCTTTGCCTGCGTCCGGCCCCGCTTTTACCGTCACACGGGGCGCAACCAGTTCGCCTTCGTCGGACAGGGAGCTCGCGACCAGCAGCAGCGCGATCTCCTTGGTGGCAAGCCCGGGATTCTGGGTGGGAGGCACTTGCGACACGCTGAGCTCGAGCCAAACTCGCCCGACGCGGATCAAATCGCCGGAGCGAATCACCCGCGGCGCTTGCGGCGAGAGCCGCACGGGGCCGGCGAACGTGCCGTTGGTGCTGCCTTCGTCGATCAGCACGTAGTCCGTGCCGCGTTGACGGATCGAAGCGTGACGATGGCTCACGCTCGGATCCGGCAGGCGGACCTCGCAGCCGTCACCTCGACCGATCACGATACGCGGGGCGTCGAAGGTGATGGCCGCTTGAGACTTGAGGTCGCCAGAGCGGACCACGACCGTCAGCGCCATGAACGGCGGATGATGTGTCGCGCGCGGCTCCGTGTAAAGATTTGCGGGGCTTTGTGGCGCGCGGAGCGCTCGAGCGCGACAAAGTTGGCCAAATCCGGGCCCCTCACTTACTCGAGTGGAAAGCGAGGAGTCTCACCGCGCGGTTCGCGGTGAGACCATTGCGGAGGCTGTCATGAGTGAAATCCAAGAGCGCCGCGCCCAGGGCGCGGGTCGAGTGCCGGTCGAGACGTTGGTCGAAGTGTGCGGGAACGAGCCGGGGATCCCCGCGTTCGAAGCCGAAGCGGTCGACGTGAGCGCGCGTGGCATGCATTTGCGCACGGCCTACCTGCCGGATCAGGGCGCTCCGCTCGTGTGCCGCTTCGAGGAAGAAGGCCGCGAGATCGTGGTCGAAGGCCGCGTCGCGTGGCGCCACGAGGGCAGCCGCGGCGGCGAGTTCGGAGTCGAGTTCACGGCGCTGGACAGTGGGAGCGTCGGGGCGTTGCGCGATCTGTGCGAGGGAGCGCGCGCCGCGAGCGAGCCCGAGCCGGAAGACACGGTCAGCCAGGCTGAAGTCGGCTCGCGCGTGCGCTTGCACATCGAAGGCCTCGGCTCGCCGATGAAAGCGCGTGTACGCGAGAGCGGCACCCAGAAGGTGCAAGTCGGCTCGAACCTCGAGTTCCTCAAAGTCGGCCGTCGCTTGGAAGTCGAGGACCTCGAGCAGGGTGGGCGCCGCAACGCGCACATCGACGGCGTGAGCGTTGCGATCGATCCCACGTCGAACGTGCCCCAGTTGGTCGTGCAGCTGCGCTTCGAGGGTGTCGAAGACTCCACGCCGGAGCCGAGCGTGACCGGCGTCGAGCGTGAGCCGGTGCGCGGCTTCAAAATCTCAGGGGATGCGGTGACCACCAGCGCCGACGTGGCCTCGGCCGAGCCTAACGACGCCGATGACGAGGATGCGGACGCGGCCGCAATGCGCGGTCGCTTGAGCCTCGCCGCAACCAACGCGGGTGAAGCGATGAAGAGCGCGGGACAATCGTTCGCCAAGTTCTCGGGGCGCGCCGCCGTTGGATTCGGCGAATTGTTCAAGGGTGCGTCGGCCAAGGTTCTCGAACTCACGCGCCGCGGCAACAGTGCGCCGAAGCTGCGCAAGACCTCGCCGCCGCCGAGCTCCGCGCAGCCCGGTGAAGGGCATCGCCTGCGACCTCAATCGGGCTCGAGCGCCGAGATCTCCGCGAGCAAGCTGAAGCCGATGCACAAGAAGCTGATCCTGGGCGCCTCGGGCGTCGTGCTGCTTGCGACGGTCACTGCGCTCGCCGCTCACCGCTCCGCACCGCCGGGCCAGGCTGCCGGCGCGACGGCCGCCGCGGCCGCGCTCCCTCCTTCGACCGGCGCGCCGTTGAGCGCGACGCCGCCCGCGTCGGATCTGGCGTCGGGCGCGCCGACGGCGAACGTTCCGCTGTTTGGACCGACTCCGATGGCGACGATGGAGCCTGCTCCGCTATCGCCGTCGCCGGAAGCGGCGGGCGTGGAGGCTTCGGAGCGCGCGGCGGCCAAGCTCGCTGCGCCGTCGGCCGGCGACGACGAGGCCTTCTCCGATGAAGGTGGCGACGATTCGCACAAGGCTAGCGAGTCCGCCGACAAGGCGGGCGGCAAGCCCGAAAACGTAGCGGCTTGGGGACACGGTAAAATCCACACGCCCACGATCTATCGTTTGCGCCTCGACGGTGACGGCTCGAAGTTGCAAGGCGTCATTCAGCCGACGGGCTTTGTCGTGGTGATCCCAGGGCGCAAGGTGATGGAACAGGGCGGCGCGATTGCCAAGCGCGACCCGCGCGTGAAGACCGTGCACACATCGAACAGCAACGCCGGCGCCGAGGTCACGTTCAAGTTTCGCGACGAGGTGCCGGCTTACCGGGTGCGTTTGCGGCGTGATTACGTCGAGTTCCTGATCAGCGAGAGCGACAAGGGCGCGTCCAAGAAGGTCGCCAGCAAAACAGCCGACAAAGGCAAAGTCGCCCACAAGCGCTAGTCGCGCTTGGCGCGTTCAGTGCTTGAGCCAAAGCGAATAGTCTTGACCGCGCGTGCCTGGCGGGTGACCGCGGTCCACGATCTTCTCGTAGCCGAGCGCTGTGAGTCTGGCCGCGTCTTGAAAGCAGCGCAGATCGGCGACGACGATCTCGCTGGTTTTTTCGAGGGCGCTCGGCCAATCGGGGCCCAAGGGCGCGCGCGGCGCGGCGGGGAAAAGCGAGCTCTGCGGCCCGTATACCGGCACGCGTAGATCCGACACGCGATAAAACCCCGCAGGGTACGAGCCCGGACAGGGAAAGACTGCCACGGTCGGGTTGAACGGGGCGGCGGGTGCGGCATCTGGCATTTTGGATAGATGCGTGCTGCCGAAAATCCCGAGGCTCGGCGCGCGCCGGATCACGAAGTCCCAGAACATGATGTCCCCGGCGAGCGAGTCGGTGCCCTTGCTGCGTTGGTTCCACAAGATGTGCGTCGCGCCCAGGCTTCGGTACAGGCGAAACACGTCCGCCGGCGTTTGTTGCAAGCCGTAGCTGATGCCGTATTCGAACGGAAAGCGATCCATGACCACCTGCGCCTCGAGGCCAAGGTGGTTGTTCTCGTCGTGGACGACGACCCGGGAGCGCTTCGGGAGTACGCGCGCTACTTGCTGCCATGCCTCTTGAATCGAAAAACGTTGTTCGTATTTGCGCTCGAAACCCGCCGACAGCAGATCGATGCTCTTCTTGAGCGGTGATTTTGCGAGGGGGTGCGTTTGGATGAAGTAGACGTCCCCACCCCACACGACCTGGAGCCCAATCAGCGCCGAAAGCGCGCAGCGCGCCGCGAGCCCCGTTCGCCAGACGACCAGTACGGCCGCGCAGGTCGCGGCCGTCATCAACGGCAGAATGCCTTGCAAGTAGCGATCTTGGTGGTGAATCCAAAACCAACAAAAAATGGCCGCGTGCACCCAACCGATCACGAGCCATAGCCGCAAGCGCGCGCGACAAAAAAGCAGCGCCGGAATGAGCAGGGTGAACAGCGAGCCGAAGACGGGGGTCTTGCCGTGAAAACTGGACCAGTCGTTCGGCAGAAACGAAAAGGTGGCGAGCGCTTTCAGCGAGCTGAGGAGCCCAGATAGATCATGGGAAGGCTGCCACAGGTTCGCCTCTTCATACGCCCACTTGAGTTTGTACGCGGATTCACTGGTCCAAGGACGCGGCGAAAGATAGCGGTTGAGCGCCGGATATAGCGGGTCGCCGTGCCAAAGCCAATTGGTGAGCCAGAGCGGCGCACTGCACAGCAGCGCGGTCGCCGCGGCGAACAACGGGCCGCGCATCAGCGCGAACAGGTCGCCGGTTTTCGGTGCGCGGAACGCACGCACCTGCAGCACTCCGAGTCGAACGGCGATCGCGATCACAGGGATCGGTACGAGCAAGAGCGCGGTCGTCTCTTTTACGAGTGTCGCCGCTGCGAGTAGGGCTCCGAGCAATACGCACCAGCGCGCCGAGAGCGCCCGCCACGCGAACAACGTCGCTAGGCAGATCGGAACGCCGTACATTGCGCCGAAATGATCGGCGCCGGCCGCGAGGCTGCTGTCATAAAGCAGCACACCGGGAAATAGGAAGCGCGCCGCCCACACGACGCGGGGATCGGCGCGCGGTGCCAGTCGGCGGACGAGTGCCGGAATGCCGACCAGCGTCGTTACCAAAAACGCCACGAACTCCAAGTGCGCCGACAGCAGCATGCGATCGAAGAGGCTGCTTTTCGGCAGCAGAAACGCCCAGGCGTAGAGGTAGCTCGTGAAATGAGGGCGCGCGTCGAACATCCAGCCCTCCATCAACGGCCGAATACCGCCGAAGGAAACGTAGTCCTCGGCGAGCGCGAGATGCTTCCAACGCGAGTCGAACTCGACGTTTTCCGGCGACAAGATCATGAAGTAGACGGCGAGCAGTCCCACGAAACCGAATGCGAGCGCGAGCGCGCCCGCGCTGCCGAGTGGCGGCCGGTAGCGCGCGAGTCGACGTTCGCGCCGGCGAAGGTGTGACCAGAGTGAGCGGAGCTCGTTGAAGCTCACGACGACTAGCCCGATCGGCAGCGTGAAGAACAGAACCGCTCGATAAAGGTGCAGTGCACCGAGCAAGAACATGGCAAGCTCGAACTCGAACAAGCCCAGGGCGAAGGCTAGGCTCAAGTGCTCCAAGGTGCGCAGGCCACGCAGTCCTAGAGCGCGCAGGCTTGCCGAGCCGATGCCGAAGCAGGCGACCACGCAGGCGAGCGAAGCCAGCCAATACACGGCATAGTGCCAGAACAGCCAGTCGGCGATCGGATAGTGCTGGTTGCCCACAGCGGCGAACAGCGCGACCCCGGCGACCAGGAGCAGCGCCGCAGCGCCCTCACGCCACCGTGTGCGCAGTCCCGCGATCCCGCGTTCAGCGAGCCCCATTTTCGATCAATCTTGGACGGCTTCGCCGCGCCGTCCGCGCCCCTTGCGCGTGCTCTGCGGCAAGAGAGTGTGTGGGCTCACCGTGAGCTTGCCGCTGTCGTTTTCACCGCGCGCGAGCCGACTCAAGCCGGCGTAGGCGATCATCGCGGCGTTGTCGGTGCAAGCCTTGAAAGGCGGTACGACCACGCGGATGCCGAGCGGTGCAGCCTGCTCGGCGCTGCGCGCGCGCAGCTCACGATTGGCGGCGACTCCGCCGGCGAGCACCAGCGTGCGCGCGCCCTCCCGTTGGCACGCGACGAGCGCCTTCGCGATCAACGTGTCGACCACACGGCGTTGGAAGGCCGCGCATACGTCGCGCAGCGTCTGATCGTCGCCCGGCAAGCCGTGGTCTTGCACCCAGCGCAGCATGTTGGTCTTGAGCCCAGAGAAGCTGAACTCGAGCGAATCGCGTCGCCGCATGGGCCAAGGCAGCTCGATGGTGTCCGGATTTCCTTCCTTGGCGAGGCGATCGATCACGGGGCCGCCCGGGTAGCCCAAGCCGAGCAGTTTGGCGACCTTGTCGAAGGCTTCTCCGGCGGCGTCGTCGCGCGTTGCGCCGAGCTCGTGCACGTCTGCCACGTGCGCGCTGCCCACGCGGTAGAGGGCTGTGTGCCCACCGGAGGCTAGCAACGCCACGAACGGGTAGCTGGGCGGCTGTTCGCTCGCAGCGCCTGGAAAGCGCAAGAAAACGGCCAGCAAATGCCCGAGCAAGTGATCGACGCCGACCACGGGCTTGTCGAGCGCGAAGCTCAGGCCTTGCGCGCTCTGCACGCCCACCAGCAGCGCCCCGGTGAGACCGGGCCGGCAGGTGACCGCGATACCGTCGATCTCACTTGGTCGCACGCCGGCGCGGGTGAAGGTCTCTTGGATCACCGGTCGCACGTTGCGCAGGTGATCGCGGGACGCGAGTTCCGGGACCACGCCTCCGTACGGCGCGTGCACTTGGATCTGGCTGTGCACTGCGTCCGCTACGACCTCGCCCGAACCGGTGACGAGCGCGGCCGCGGTCTCATCGCACGAGGTTTCGATGCCGAGCACGAGCTGCATGATTTTCAGAAGCCGCAGCCGTGGGGCTGTGAGCTCAACGGGAACACGCCGAAGCCGGAGCGATTGGCGCCCGTGGCGTCGATCGGTCCGGGCTTGAACAATCGTACCTCGACCTGATCGTTGCGCATCAGCGAAACCAACGCGAGAAACGGACCCTGGCAGCGTGAGTCGACCCAGGTAAAAAAATCGTGATCGTGCCCCTCACCAAAACTCATCGTCGACAAAACGTCGTGGTCGATCTGCGGGATGGCGCGCAGCGGCGCATCCTGAAAAAGCGGATCACCGGTGCTCGAGCAGAGCCCGGTCGCTTTGTCGTTGCTGGAGAGAACGCCGGGCTCGCTGTTCAATTTCCCCGTGTCGAGCGTGAGCTTCAGGGTCAGGCTCGGCGGCTGTCCGGCGGCGATCAAGCCGTCTTGGAAATCCGGCGTACCGATGATTGCGCCGCAATATGCCGAGCCCGGTTTGCTGTCGAAGTGCGAGAGATCGCGACAACCCGCGAGCAAAAGAGTCAGCCCGAGTAGCGCGCGGTGAGCAGCGAGGTTCGTGTGGCGAGGCTTCATCGGAGCTCGTCGAGCAGAGCAGCTGCCCGCGCTTTTACCCTGGGTTCGGGGTCGCTGTCATGACTATGAGCCAAGACTTCGCGGGCGCGCGCGGGATTGACGTGAACCAGGGCTGGCAGCGCGGCTTCTCGCACGAGGGCATATGGATCATGCTCGGCACTGGTTTCGAGCGCGGCAAATGTCGCAGGATCAGCCGATTTCTCGGCGATTCTGCCGAGCGCTTCGGCCGCCGCCGCGCGTAGCGCCCAGTCCGACTCGGTTTGAAGCAAGCGCGCGATGACCGCGCGTGCCGCGACATCGCGCGGCCCGAGTGCGCCCAGGGCGGCCCTGCGCACCTCACCACGCGCGTCGCCCAGGGCGGCGGCAAGCGCCGCGCGTGCGGCGTCCTCTTCACGGCCGGCCAGAAAGCGCAGTGCGAACAAGCGAACGTCGACCGAAAGGTGTTTGGAGAGACCGATGAAGGTCGGCACGAGCTCGGCTCCAATGCGATGACTGAGTTCGAGTCCGTGCGCGCTCGCCTGCGCCGATTGTGCGGGATCGAGCAGCGCTCCAAAGGGTGGCTTGCCGAGATCGCCTAACAGGAGCTCGGCGACGGCGCGCGCGCGCTCGGGCGAGGCCTGTGCCGCGGCGACGCACGCCTCGCTCAAGGTCGGCGCGAGCTTGTCGAGCGCGGCGACCCGCTCGTCTTTGCCGTAGCCCGCCGGTCGCAAGCCGTCGAGGACCGCGCGTACGTCGACCATTCCGGCAGGGGCTGGCAAGACTTCGCGCGCTCGGCGGTATTCGTGTGTCGACCAGATCAGCGCGGCGTCCGCGGCCGCCGGCGCCAGCACAGGGTCGCCGCTGACCAACGCGTCTGCAATCGCGCGCGGCGCCGATGGGGCGTTGAGCCGCGCGAGCGCGAGCAAGGCGCTGCTGCGCAGCGTCACGTCCGTGCTGCGCGTGAGCTCACCGAGCAGCTCACTTTCGCTCGTTTGGCCCAGCTCACCGAGCGCAAAAGCTGCTGCGGCGCGCGGCAGCGGACCGGCGGCGCTACTCTCCAGCGCGCGCGTGATCTGGGGCAGCGCGACGCGCCCGCCGAGCGCGCCGAGACCGAGCAGGCCGAGCGCTGCAAGATTCGGTGCTTCGCTGTCCGCCAGCTCAGAGAGTAACCGCTGCGCCTGCGGCGCGTGTAGGCGCGCGACGCCCCAGGCGGCGGCTAGCACGACGGGATCCGCGTCATCGGCCACGGCGTGACCGGACGTGACGAGCAGCGACTGGTAGCGGGGCAACAGCGCCGGATCGCGCAGCATGCCGACGGCGATCATCGCGCGAGCGCGCAAGGTCTCGTCCTGCGTGCCGATCGCGTACGAGAAGAGCGCCGGTCCCGCGCTGCGATTGCGCACGTGCCCGAGTAGGCTGATTGCGACCTCTTGCTCTGCCTCGCGCGCGTCGGACAGGGCGTCGAGCAGCGGCTTGACGGCGCGTTCTCCGACGCGATCGAGCGCGGCGCGCGCCGCGTCCGCCTCGCGCGCGTCCGAGCTCTTGGCTTGCTCGAGCAGTGGATAGGCGATCGCGCCGTAGATCTCGAGCAAGAGCCGGCGGTAGATGCCGCGCTCGGGGTTGTTCAGCGCGAGCGGCAACAGGTCGTGTTCGAGCGACTCGAGCGTGCCCTTGCCGAGATTCACCTGCATGCTGAGGCGCGCCGCTTGCGCGACGAGCTCTTCGTCCGGCGAGGCCCGAATCACGCGGCGCAGCAGCAGGTCGGCCTCGTCCGTGGAGCCCTCACCGAGCAGCAGCTCGGCGAGCTCCAAATAGACCGGAAATAAGCGGTCGTTCTTGGTGATGGCTTGGCGAAATTCGCCGATCGAACGGCGGACGTCTTGGCGCTTGCGATACATCTCGCCGAGCTTCTTGTGCCCCTCCGCGTCGTCGGGACTGAGCTCGACCGCGCGCGCGGCATAGGCCACCGCCTCGTCGTCTTGATAGAGCTCGGCCGCGTTGCTGGCCATGCGTTGGTAGTACTCGCGGGCGCGCTTGGGGTCGGCGTGCGTCAGCTTTTCGAGCACGGCAATCGCGTCCTTCAGCTTGCGCTCGAGGCCGAACACTCGCTCGAGCGCGAGCAGGCTTTCGACGTCGCTGGGCGCCGCGTCGGTGACGCGCCGCAAGACGCGCTCGGCGTCGGCGTAGCGGCGCAATCTGAAATCCGCCTCCGCCAGCAAGCGTCCGGCTTCCAGATCAGGGGGAGTTTGCTTGAGTCGGCCCTCGAGGCCGGGCAGACGCGCGGCGAGCTGGCCGTCCAAGCTCCACAAACTCACGATGTGCTGGCGGGCCTCGCGCGCGAGGTTCGCGTCGGCGCTCGCGTCGTGCAGGAGTTGCTCCCAGATCTTGCGCGCCTCGTCGAACTGCGCGGAGCGTTGTTCGCGAGTGGCGGTCGACGAGCTGCTGCGCTCGAGCGCGAGCGCGTATGCTTTGCGGTAGCGCGCCTGCTTCGGCGCTATTTTTACCGCCTCCGCCAAGGCCTGCAGCGCTTCAGCAGGCATGTCGTGCTCGAGGTAAATTTCGCCCAGCATCGACAGCGCACGCGCGCGATCCGGCACGACCAGCTTGATGCGCTGCCAGGTGGCGAGCGCCTTTTTCTTGTCGCCCTCTTGCCAATAGCGCGCACCGAGTTCCACCAAGTGTTCGGGGTCCGCCGCTCCGCCCGCGGCTAGACGCTGCAGCAGCGCGAGCGCGTGCGACTTTTCCTCGACGCGCTCGTAGAAGTCGACGAGCGCCGTCAGAGTTTCTTCGTCGTTGCCCGAGCGAGCCTCCAGCTCTTGCAGCCGCTCCAGCGCGCGCTTGCGATCACCCCGCGCGATCAACGCCTCCGCCATGCGGAAGACGAAATCCGGGTTGCGCGGCGCGGCGCGAATCAACGCGTCGTATTCGGCGATGGCTTGATCGAGATCGCCGCGCACTTCCAGCAAATGCACGACGCGCAGGTGCGTCGAGAGATCCTTGGCGTCGCTCTGCAGTACGCGGCGATACATGGCGATCGCCTTTTCCACCTGCCCGGTTTCTTCGTACAGCGCGCCGAGCGTGCGCAGCGCGTCGGGTTGTGAGCTATTTTGCTTCTCGAGCTCGCTGATCAGCTGCGGGAGCCGCTCCTCGTTGCGATAAATTTCGACGATCGCATCCCCGACTTCGCGTCGCACTCCGGACTCACCGGCCAGGTCGCGCGCGCGTCGCAGCTCGGTCAATGCCTCCTCGGTCTTGCCGAGCTTCGCGAGAGCCTTGCCGTAGTCACGCAAAGCCGGCGCGAGCACGCGATTGTCGCCGCTCGCGGCGCGCACGACGAGCTTGTACTCCGCTGCGGCGCGCTGGTAGTCCCCGCGCGCGAGCAGCTCTCGACCGAGTTCGGCGCGCACGAAAAACGAACCGTTCGAACGCTTGACGAGCTCCTCGTGCATGCGCTTGGCGGCGTCGAAGTCCTTGAGATCGAGGCACAAGCCGAGCAGCGTGCGCAGCACCTGCTCGTGCTCGGCATCGTCTTTGATCGCGGGCATGGCTTGCTCGAAGCGTTGGCGAGCTTGCTGCTTGTCGCCGCGTTCGTTCAGCATGCGCGCCAGCGCCAGGATCGCGATGGCGTTCTTGGGTTCCTCGCCGATCGCGCGCTCGTAGGAGGCTTGCGCTCGCTCCGGGTGCCCATCGAATTTTTCGATGCCGGCGCGTGCAATCAGCGCGGCGTAGTGCGAGCCGCCGGCGGAGGCGACGCGCTGGTCCAGATCGGCGAGCAGCCCGTCGAGCTTGCCGTCCCGCTCGCGGTAGAGTTCAATCAGCCGCTGCAATGGAAAGTCCGCGCCCGGTTGCGCGAGCACGATGCCCATATAGCGGGCGATCAAAGCCTCGCTGCTCGGCCCGCTCGCTTCCTTCGGTTTTTCGGCGGCTTTGGGGACGGCCGCGGGGCTCGGGGCGGGGCTCGCAGCTCGTGGCTTACTCGGAGTGGTCGTCGGCGCCGGTGGGCTCGGCCTCTTTTTGCTCCGTCCGAGCGGGTTGAACTCAGCGTGGGCAGTCTCCGCCGAGCAGACCGCGAGCAAGGCGGCCAGGCAGAAGCGGGACAGCGGACGGCGAATCACTGCCAATAGCGTACGCGCCGCTCGGGGACGGCGCTAGGAGCCTCCAGGTTTGCTCGAGTCGGCGCGCAGCCGAGTCGCTCGTGGTAATGCTTGCGCCCGATGACTGGCCCGGAAAAGGCGGCAAAGTCGCCCGCCAATCTGCTCGAAAACCCGTGGGGCATCGCGAGTCGCTCGGTCGTTCTCGGCGGGCTCCTACTCGGCGCAGCCGTGATGTGGTTCGAGTTCGCCTTCCGCTCACACTGGGTTGCGGAGTTCTTGATCAGCAACACGTTGCCTGACCCAGGCCAGCGCATGCGCTTGGTTTGGGCGTACGTCGGGAGCAGCTTCGTCGGGGCGCTCACTGTGGGCGGCACGCTGTATTGGATGCGTCGGCGCGGACACGGTTGGGCGCTTTGCGAACAATGGCTGTGGTTTTTATCGCCACTCCTGCTGCTGCCGCTGTTGCCGCTCGTGTTCCGTTACAAACCCTGGCAGAACCGCCAAGACGACCTATTGCTCGTCGTGCTGCTCGGCTCGCTCGTCGCCGAACGCTTGGTATTTCGTGCACTGTGTGAAGCCCCGAGCGCGGTGCGAGAGTGGTGGCAGGGCGTGCTCGAGCCGATTCCGCAGCAAGTGCGGGCGCGCGGACCGCTCTGGGTCGTGCTCGCTGCGGTCGTTGCCTACGTGCTGTTCATGAGTTTTTTTCTGGTGCGCTGGCACTACAAGCTGCGCACGCACAACTTCGATCTCTCGATCAACAACAACCTGATCTACGGCGGGCTGCACGGCAAGTTCCTGCAGAGCACAGTGGTCTTCCCGTCCGACCCGGGAAAGTATCTGGCGAACCACGCCAAGTTCGGCACCTACATTTTCCTGCCGATCTACGCGCTCGTGCCGCGGCCGGAGACGCTGCTCGTCTTGCAAACGGTGTTGCTCGGCTCGAGCGCATTGCCGCTGTTTGGTTTCGCGCGGCGTTACGTATCGGAGTGGATGGCGGCGCTGATAAGCCTGGTCTTTCTCTGCTACTACCCGCTACACAGCGCGAACTTTTCGGAGTTCCAGAACGTGCCGATCGCGGCGTTCTTTATTCTGCTCTTGGTCTGGGCGGCGGAGTACGAGCGCTGGTGGGTGTGCGGTCTATCAGCGGCCGCCGCCGTGCTGCTCCGTGAAGACGTGCCGATCGGCGTCGCCATCGTCGGTGCTTACTTTCTGCTGACCGGCTATCGACCGCGTGCCGGCCTCGCGCTGCTCGTCGGGTCGCTCGCTTACTTCGTGTACCTGCGCTTTTACCTGATGGATGAAGCAGGCGAGTGGTGGTACCCGAACATGTACAAGACGCTCTGGGCGGAGGGAGAGAAGGGTTACCGAAGCGTAATCAAGACCTTGCTCACGAACCCACTCTTCGTCTGGTCGAAGATCGTCATCGAGCGCAAGCTGATCTATCTCTTGCACCTGCTCTTGCCGGTCGCGTTCTTGCCGGCGCGCCGTTGGTATCTTTGGGTGGCGTTCTTGCCGGGTCTACTGCTGACGCTGCTCGTCACGGACTACGACCCACCCACGCTGTACTCGTTTCACTACGTGATGCACTGGGCGCCGTACCTGTTCCTGGCTACGCCGCTCGCGCTCGCGGCGATCAAGCGCGAGTCTTTGCTGGGGGTGCCTCGCATGCACGCGGCTGCGGCCACCATGGTGTGCGCCTCGCTCGTGCTCACCTACAACTACGGCGCGTTTTCACGCCGCCCGAACTCGTTCAAGGCGGGCTACTCGTATCTCGAGTTCACGATCTCGGACGCGGAGATCGCGCGTTTCGCGCAGCTCCAGTCGCTGATGGTGATGATCCCGAAGGATGCCTCGGTGGCGGCTACCGAGACGATTGGCCCGCACCTGTCGTCGCGCGTCAACATGTACGCGATGCGCACGGGCCCGCACGGAGCAGAGTACCTGATCGCGTCGGGCAAGGAGCTCAAGCTCTCGCACACCAAGCAGACGCTCACGGCGGCCCTCCAGAACGGCGAGTACGGCGTGCTCAAGCGCGTCGGCGAATTTGCGCTGCTGAAGCGCGGTCTCGATCCGTCGCAAAACGCACAGTTGATGGCGGATTGGCAGCTGTAAAACAGGCTTCAGGTCTGGCTCGCGCCAAGCGCAGGCTCCGACCGCTGTTGATGACGGTGGCGATCGCGTTCGTCGCGTATGCGGCGTGGCGCCTGACGCAGCGCTGGCGGAGCACGCGCGTTTCACTCAGCTGGCCGCTCGCGTTCGCGTCGATCTTGCCGCTCGCGTTCGGCTGCCTGATCCAGGGCCGTGGCTGGATCGCCTTGCTCGAGCGAATCACGGGTCAGCGGGTGCCGCGCAAGATTGCGCTCGCTCTATACATGGACTCACAGCTCGCGCGTTACACCCCCGGCATGGTCGGGTTGCCGCTAGTGCGTATCGCCGGCGCTGAGCGGCTCGGCGTGCCCGCGCTGCTCGTGGGCTCGTCCGTCGGCTTCGAGATGCTGTCGTGGACGGCGGTTGGCGGCGCGGTCGGTTTTTCGGCGTTGCTCGGGTTCGATCACGCCGCGCTGGACGAAAGCCGGCTCGGCTCTCTCTCGCTCGTGCTCTTGGCGCTGTTTGCGCTCGGCCTGCTGGTGTTGGTCGCGCTCGATCGCGCTCGATTGCCGGGATTTCTGCGGCGGGCCTTGAGCGTGGACGGCCGAGGTCCGCTGCTCCCCGTCGCGCTGCCGCTGATGCACCTCGCGTATTGGTTGACCTGGCTCGTGCATGGCGTGCTCTTGAGCCTCGCGTTCGGCGCGCCGAGCTCGCTCGCGGTGAGCGGCTCTGGGTTCTACGCGCTCGCCACCGTGGGTGGCTTCATTGCGCTGGCTGCGCCGGCCGGTGTCGGCGTGCGTGAGTCGATCCTGTCGATGGCTCTTGCGTCGACGTTCGGCGTGGCCCCGGCTCTTGCCATCGCCGTGGCGTCGCGAGCGGCGTCGCTGCTCGCGGACGTGGGTGTCTGGCTCGCGTTACGCGGTGCTGGCCGCTAGATCAGCGCGCGATCACGCTCGGTAGGCGTTCGCTGGTTTCGCGCAGGGGCGCCTCGTGACGGATTTCGCGCTTGAGCACGTAGGGCAGGTCAGTGCGCGCCAAATGCACGATCAGCTCGGCGATCAAACCGGTTGCCAAGATCTGAACGCCGACCACGATCAACAGCACGGCCAGGATCAACAATGGGCGGTGGCCGATCGATTGGCCCATGCACCAAATCACCGTCAAATACATGCCCAGAGCGACGCCCACGCTGAGCGTCAGCATGCCGAGCGCGCCGAAGAAATGCGCCGGCCGCCGCCCGTAGCGCAGCAGAAAGACGACCGTCAAGAGATCCATCAAGCCGCGGAAGAAGCGCCCGCCGCCGAACTTGCTCGCCCCAAAGCGCCGCGCATGGTGCTCGATAGGGATCTCGCTGATCCGATAGCGCTTCCAGTGCGCGAGCACGGGGATGAAGCGATGTAGCTCGCCGTACAGGCGCACGTTCTTGAGCACCACGTCGCGGTACGCCTTGAAGCCGCAATTGACGTCGTGGAGCTTCACACCGGTCGTCACGCGCACGAGTAGATTGAAGACGCGCGAAGGGACCACCTTGGAGATCGGGTCGTTCCGCTTCAGTTTGTAGCCGGAGACCAAATCGAAGCCTTCCTCGAGCTTGGCCACGAAACGCGGGATCTCCTTGGGATCGTCCTGTAGATCCGCGTCGAGCGTGAACACCATGTGGCCGCGCGCGGCGCCAAAACCAGCTGCGAGCGCCGCGCTTTTTCCGAAATTTCCCTGGAGCTCGAGCAGCTGCACTTGCGGATGCTCGAGCACCAGGCGCTCCGCCTCGGCCAACGAACCGTCGGTGCTGCCGTCGTCGACCAGGATCACCTCGAAGTCGTCCGACTTCGTGAGTAGGGGTTGTACGGCTTGCGCTATTTTTTCGAACAGCTCGCGGAGCGTCGCTTCCTCGTTCAGAAACGGGATCACGAACGATAGCTTCGGATGGCTCGGTGTCATGGCCAGCGCGTCCAAGCCGCAAGGTGCCCTAGAGCCGTTCGTCGAGCAAGGCCGAGTGACGCTCGCTTGGCTCTACGGCATCCGGAATACGATGTAGCCCGGATTCTGATAGACGACCGCGAGCTCGCTCAGGCGGCCGGCGTGTTGCCGGCGTTCGACGACGAAGCTCGCGCCGTAACGGTGCGCCACCTCCAAAACTTGCGCGAGCGAGAGCGCGGGGTAGCCGGCCAGATCGCGCGAGCCCGATACGGCTCGACCCGTGACAGCGCTGATGCGCGCGTACCACTCGAGCAGATCGCGGGGCAAGATCGGCGCGGCTTTCCAGTCGACCACGATTGCGCGTTTGCCGAGCAGGCGCATGCCCTCGATGTCGGGTGGCGTGAGAAATATCGCGTCGCGCGGCGAGCTGTTCGCGAGCCAGCCGTACAGGTCGTGCGTTGCGTCGTTGCGCGGGTTGAGCAGCGTGGAACGTTCGGCGATTGTTTGCAGCTTGGGACGCGCGCTGAACGTGAGAGCGACGAGCGCGAACGGGACACCCGCCCACGCCAGCACGCTGCGCACGCGGACAAGCAGCCGCTCAGGCACGCGCTGCGTGAGCAAATCCAAGCCGACGTCGAGGCAATATACGAGCAAGCCGAGCGCGAGGTACGCCAGCGCGAGCCGCGGCAGCGGAGCGTCTTCGTGATCTTTCAGGAAGAGACCGAGCACGGCCACAGCAATGAAGCACGCGCCGAGGAGAGCGGGTGGATGAAGCTTGCCACGCGCGGGTCTCGCGATCAGTTGCGCGAGCGCGGAGGTCGCGAGGATCTGATTGAGCAAATCCGCGAACGGCGCGAACCGCCAGACGAACAACTGCGCAACGCGCGGCACCCAAATCCAGGTCGTGAGCAAAGTGCCGGTCCAAACGACGGCCGAGAAACCGGCCAGCAGCGCACCCAAGCGCTTGCCGGGCGCAGAGCGCAAAATAGGCCAACCCGCGCCGATGCCGAACAACGCGTAGGCCGCGGGCGGCATGAAGTTTCGTTCGTGCGTGCCCGGTGAATAGTGGTGCGGCGAGCGCACGCTGAACAGGATCTGCTGCGCCTGTTCGAGGCCACGCGCTGACGCGCTCTTGCGCAACATGGGCGAGACCGCGATGGTCACCAACACGAGCGGGCCGAACTGCAATTTGAGGCGCTCCCACAGCCCGCGCGTGCCGAGCGCGAGCTGCGCGAGCCCGAAAACCGGGTAGCCCAGCACCAAGTAGTTGACGTGAAACGCGCCGCTGCCGGCAAGGCAGATCCCCGACGCGAGCCAGCGCTCCTCGATGAAATAGTACATGGCGCCCAGCAAGCCCAGGCTGCCGAGCGTCGAGGGTTGCAAGATGAAATCGAAGATGTAGCTGACCATCACGCTCGAGGTGCGCGTGACGAACAGCACGGCCAAGAGCAGCCAAAATGCGACCAGCGCGTGGCGCACGCCCGCGACGGCGCGCACGATGCCGTAGATGACGAACGTCCCGAGCGCGATGATCGCAGACTGCGCGATCGCGATGGCCCAACCGTCCCGACGGAGCCAGAGCAGCAGCGCTCCCAGATAGGCGAACGTCGGGTGGTACTGCGTTGCGTGCGACGTATACCAATCGGCGCGCAGCAAACCGCGATCGACGAGGGTCAGCGATTTGAGCAGGTAGACGACCTGATTGTCGACGCCGTAGTTGAAGCCGTAGCTCGCCGCGAAGAGCAGACAGGACAGCGCCACGAGCCCGAGTTCGAGGCGCTGGCCGAGCTTGCTTTCCGCCAAGTTTTGCAGGACGCCTCTCCACGCCGGCTATATCACGGACCGTACGTCGCCTAGAAATGCTACGAAACGTCGGGTCACGATGACCGCAAGTCGAGAGTCCGTCGAGCTGTCGGTGGTGTCGCCCATGTACAATGAACAGGGCAACGTCGCAGCGCTCGTGGACGCCATCGTGGCAGTCGTCGACCCGCTGGGCATCCCGTTCGAGATCGTGCTCGTCGACGACGGCAGCGGGGATCAGACGTGGTCTCGGATCCAGGAGCAAGCACAGACGCGGCCCAGCGTGCGCGGGCTACGCTTGGCTCGGAACTTCGGTCATCAGCACGCGCTCTTGGCGGGGTTGTACGACGCGCGCGGCCGCGCCGTGGTCAGCTTGGATGGGGATCTGCAGCACCCACCGGCGCTGATCCCGGAGATGCTCTCGACTTGGCGCAGCGGCTACAAAGTCGTCGGCACGCAGCGCATCGACGATGCGCGCGTGTCCTGGTTCAAGCGCACGACCTCTCGTCAATTTTATCGCGTGTTCTCGCGTCTGACCGGGATCGGCCTGGCAGCGGGCAACTCCGATTTCCGTTTGCTGGATACGAGCGCCGTCGCGGCGCTGCGCGAGATGGGCGACGCCGATCTCTTTCTACGCGGGATGGTGAGCTGGCTTGGCCTGCCGACGGCGACGCTGCCGTACCAGGTGGCTGAGCGTCACTCGGGCGTCTCCAAGTACACCTTGCCCAAGATGCTGCGCTTCGCGTCTGGCGCTTTGCTCTCCTTCTCGCTCCTGCCGCTCCGGCTCGGCATTTGGGTTGGGTTTTTGACGAGCGCGTTCGCAGCTTGTGAACTCGCTTACATTGTCTATCGCTATCTCTCGGGTCACACGATCACGGGCTGGGCGTCGGTGATGACCTTCATGTCGCTCATGTTCGGCGTCTTGTTCGTGCTGCTCGGCATCGTGGGCACGTATCTCGGCAAGATTTACGAAATATTGAAGAACCGGCCGAGGTTTTTGATTGGCGAGCGGACCGCGGACCCATTAGGAACGAAGCCATGACGGCGAGCAAAATCACGATCGGCCTCGTGCAGACCACGGCCGGGCCGGACAAGCAGGAAAATATCGAGCGCACGAGCGCGTTGATCCGCGACGCGGCCAAGCGGGGGGCGAGGCTCGTCTGCCTGCAAGAGCTCTTTGCGTCTCCCTACTTTTGTCAGGAAGAAAACACCGCGTTCTTCGAACTCGCTGAACCGCTCGACGGCCCGACCGTGCAAGCAATGGCTCAGGTGGCCAAAGCGTGCGCGGTCAGCGTGGTGGTTCCGATCTTCGAGCGGCGAGCGGCCGGCCTCTATCACAATAGCCTGGCCGTCGTCGGGCCGGACGGGGACACGCTCGGCGTGTACCGCAAGATGCATATTCCGGACGATCCGCTGTTTCTCGAGAAGTTCTATTTCACACCCGGCGATCTCGGCTTTCGCAGCATTGAAACGCCCGTGGGAAACCTCGGCACGCTCATTTGCTGGGACCAGTGGTATCCGGAGGCGGCGCGGCTCACCGCGATGCAAGGTGCACAGCTGCTCGTCTATCCGACGGCGATCGGTTGGCATCCCAAGGAAAAAGCCGAATTCGGCGCGGCTCAACTGTCCGCCTGGCAAACCATGCAGCGCAGTCATGCGATCGCCAACGGCGTGTTCGTGATCGCCGTCAACCGCGTGGGGCACGAAGGGCCGCCCGACGGGGGATTGGATTTTTGGGGGCACTCGTTCGTGTGCGATCCATTCGGCGTGGTGCTGGCTGAGGCCGGCGAGCTGGAAGAAGTGTTGGTCGTTGAGTGCGACCTGGCGCGTTCGGAGTGGGTACGCCAGAACTGGCCGTTTTTCCGCGACCGCCGCATCGATGCCTATGGCGATTTGACCGCGCGCTTTTCGGATCGCAAGCAATGAAGTCGCGCGCGCGACGCTCGACCGAGCAGCGGCCGCAGGTTCAACATGCGCCGTCGGCGCGCGGTTTTCGGATGCCTGCCGAGTGGGAGCCGCACGCCGCGACCTGGCTGGCCTGGCCGCACGAGCCCAAAGACTGGCCGGGGAAATTCGCGGCCATACCCTGGGTGTTCGCCGAGATCGCGCGGCAGCTGCAGGAGCACGAACGCGTGCGACTGATCGTCTCGAATGCCGGCGGTGAAAAGCTGGCGAAGCAGGCGTTCTCGAAGGCCGGCGTGGACTCGTCGCGCGTCGATTTTTTTCGTTGTCCGACCGATCGCTCTTGGACGCGCGATTTTCTGCCGCTGTTCGTAACGCGCGGCCGCGGCAAGCGGCGCGAGCGCGCGCTCGTGAAGTGGCGCTTCAACGGCTGGGGCCGCTACCCCAATCATCGCCGCGACGAGCAGGCGGGCCTGGCCGTCGCGCTTGCCCAGGATTTGCCGATAGCGCTGCCGGAAACCGCGGTGGGTGGCCGCGCGCGGCGCTTCGTGCTCGAGGGCGGCGCGATCGACGTCGACGGCGAGGGCACCCTGCTCGCGACTGAAGAGTGCCTGCTCGACGGGCGCCAAGCGCGCAACCGCGAGGTCGGCAAGGCGGGCAGCGAGCTCGTCTTGCGCGAGTATTTGGGCGCAGAAAAAGTGCTTTGGCTCGAACGCGGCATCGCGGGCGACGACACCGCGGGTCACATCGACGATTTTTGTCGTTTCGTAGCGCCCGGAAAGATCGTGCTCGCGCGCGAGGACAATCGTCGTGATCCGAATCACCGCGTGCTCGCGGCGGCCGCCGAGCGGCTGCGCGGCGCGCGCGACGCGCATGGTCGCAAGCTCGAAGTGATTTCGCTGCCGATGCCGTCACCCGTGGCGTTCGCGAAGCAGCGGTTGCCGGCGAGCTACGCCAATTTCTACATAGGCAACGGCGTGGTGCTCGTGCCCACCTTCAACGACGCACAAGATCGCCGCGCCCTGGGCATCTTGTCCGAGTTGTTTCCTGGGCGGCGCGTGGTCGGTATCCATTCCACGGATTTCGTGCTCGGGCTCGGCACGATCCACTGCAGCACGCAGCAAGAGCCAGCGTGAGGTGATAGGGTTCGACGTGCGGCTCTGGCGCTCGTGCTTGCTGGTAGGCTCGTTGCTCGGCATCGCTCCGGTGGTCGAGCTACGCGCTGAGCAGCCTCCGGCACCGTTCGTGGCTCCAAAGCCCGCGCCGGAAACGCAGGTGCAGAAAACGGCGGAGGAGCGCGGAATCAACCCGTGCGACACGCCCGACCCCGGCTTCGGCAATTACGGTCATTGGGAACAGGGCATCAACATGGGCCAGTTCATCATGCCGCTCCAGGGCGGAGTGAAGAGCAACGGCGACTTCGACGTGATGATCCATTTTCACGGCCACGAGCCCGCGCGCAAAGAATGGGTCAAGGTCATGGATCGCGCCGTGCTCGTCGGCATCGATCTCGGCCTCGGCTCGGGTTCGTATGAGACGGCTTTCCAGGCGCCTGACGTGTTTCCGCGGCTGGTCGACAGCATCGAGCGAGCGGTCGCAAAGAAGGCAGGGCGCGACAGCGCGCACGCGCGGCTCATCGGCCTGAGCGCGTGGAGCGCGGGCTACGGCGCTCTACAATGGATACTGGGTCAGGACTACGCGAAAAAGCGCGTAGACACCGTGATCCTACTCGACGGCTTACACTGCGGGTACACGGGGCCGGCCATCAACGGTCAACAGATCGCGCCGTTCACCGCCTTCGCGAAGCTGGCGGCCAGCGGTGATCGCCTGATGTTCGTCAGCCATTCGTCGATCATTCCGCCCGACTACGCGTCCACGACCGAAACGGCGAGTTACTTGATTCATGAGGTTGGCGGTACGCCGCACGCGGTGCACGGCACAGGGCCGGCCGGAATGGATCTGATCTTGCGCTACAGCAAGGCGAACTTTCACGTGCGTGGCTACGCCGGCAACGACAAGATGGATCATTGCGCGCAGATCGTGCTCTACGGAGACGTGCTCAAGGTGCACGTCAAGCCGCGCTGGAGCACGCGCAGGTGAGCGGTTCGGCGCGCGTGCTCTTTCGCGACACGCGGATCGTCGCGCCCGAGGGGCAAACGGAGCAACTGCTCGACCGCGTGCTGCGCACTGCACACCCGGGCGCAAGCTGGGCCGAAGTGCGCCGCTTGGTCGAAACCGGCAAGGTAAGCGTCGACGGTGAGCCGGAACGAAACCCACAGCGGCGCGTGCGCGCCGGCGCAAGGATCGAGATCTCGATGACCGCCAGGCGGCGCGAGCAGAGTTCCGTGCTGCCGCGCGGAGCATTCGTGTACGTCGACGCGCACGTGGTGGTCGTGCAAAAGCCAGCCGGCATCAGCACTGTTCCGTACAAAGACGAGCCCGGCACGTTGTCGGAGCTCGTGCGCGCCGAGCTCGGCACCCCTTCGGGTACCACGCAGCGCGGCCGCCGCGAGGCGCCGCTCGGCGTCGTGCATCGCATCGACAAGGAGACGTCCGGCCTGGTCGTTTTTGCGCGCACACTCGCCGCAAAGCGCGCGCTCAAAAACCAATTTCGCTTTCACACCGTGCACCGGCGCTACCGCGCGATCGCGCACGGCAAGCTCGAGAGGCGTACATTCACCACGCGCCTCGTGCCCGATCGCGGCGACGGCCGCCGCGGCTCGACCGACAACCCGAAGCTCGGCCGCGTCGCGACCACGCACGTCCAGGTGCTCGAATCGCTCGCGCAAGCAAGCTTGCTCGAGTGTCGTCTGGAGACTGGGCGCACGCACCAGATTCGTATTCAGCTGGCCGAAGCCGGCCACCCGCTGCTCGGCGAGCGCGTTTACAGCAAGGGATTCCGTGGCACTCTCTTGCCCGCCCCGCGGCTGATGCTCCACGCGCAGGAGCTCGGCTTCAATCATCCGGAGACCGAGCGCCCGCTGCGCTTCGAGCAGCCGATGCCGGACGATATGCTGGCGGTACTTGCCGAGCTTCGTCGCGCGTCGCGACGCTAGCAAAATGGCCAAAGCGACGACTCCGAAAACGCCCTTTTCGTCGCGCCCGCTACTCGTCGCGTTGCGGTTTCTGCTGGGTGTGTGCGCGGCGGCGTACGTCGTGTACGTCGCGCGCAGCGATTTGCCGCGCGTATTGCCGTACGTATCGCCCTTCAGCGTGGCTAGAGCGGGCTGGCTCGCTCTGTGCTCTTTGCTGCTCGAGTGCGGGATCCTCGTCAACGTCGTCGTGTTTCGGATCTTGGCGCGTCGTTATAGTGGGGTCGCGCTCGAGTATCACGCGTGCTTGCAATTGGTTTTGGTGACCAATTTGCTGCGCTACTTGCCGGGGCGCGTCTTCGGCATCGCGTATCAGGTGAGCAAGCCGCTGCCCGGTCTGAGCGGCGCCGGCATGCTGCGCGTGAACGTCGAACAACTGGCTACGTCCATCGTGGGTAGCTCGATCGCGGCCTCCGGCGTGCTCTACCTGGAGCGCGGCGAAGCAGCGCGTGGCGTGGGCCTGATAGCGCTCGCTTTGCCCGCGATGGTGCTCGCTCTGCAAGTGCGCGTGCCAAGCGGTTTGCTGCGTGGATTGGAGGCGCGCGGCCCGCGCTCATTGCGCAAATTCCTGCAGTTCCCGGCAGCGGGCCGTCTGAATGCGCCTGCGCTCTGGTCGGTAGCGACACTCACGTTGCTGGGTTGGCTGCCGTACCTGCTCGCGTGGCATTGGCTCGCGCGAGCGTTTCCGCTGCTCGAGGGCCAACCTCTGTTGGCGCTCGCGGCGTCCTACGTGTTGGCCTGGGTCGCCGGTATCGTCGCGTTCGTCACGCCGGGAGGTGTCGGGGTCCGCGAGGCCGTCTTCGTGCTGCTCAGCCCCCCCGGCGTGGCCCGCGAGGCGGTCGCCCTCCTCGCCGTTTTCATGCGCGTGTGGTTCTTGGTCGCCGACGTGGCTGCATGCGCTGTCGGGACAGCGTTGCTGCGGCTCTTCACCGTGCACGCGCGCCCAAGCAAGATCGAGCCATAGAATTTCCGTGCTACGACCGCTCGTCGATGAGCGACTCAAGTCTGGAGCTCGATGTGCTGGTCGTGGGCGGCGGTTGTATGAATACGGCGCGAGCGCCGGCGCGGCACACCAGCGCATCGGCAAGCTCATCGTGGCGACGCGCGCGCGGACTCGTTCTATCGCGCCATTCGTAGCTATTTCCCCGGCCTCGCCCCAGGCACGCTCGTGCCCGGCTACACCGGCATTCGCCCGAAGCTCGGTCCCGCCGGGTCGCCCGTGCAAGATTTCGTGCTGCAGGGTCCGAGCGATCACGGCACAGGGGGCCTCGTCAATCTGTACGGTATCGAGTCGCCCGGCTTGACGGCTTCGCTCGCGCTCGGGGAGCGCGTGCTCGCCTTGGCTCGAGTTGGCTGATTCGTGAGCTAGCAGCCCTTGTTTTTACTTCCAAGGCTACGCTAAGGCTCTGGCGGCGAGATGAAGATCTGCCTCACTACCAGCACCTTTCCGGCTGAGCCGAGTGATCACACGCACGCTCACTTTCTAGTGGACGCGATTCGCATTCTACAAGCGCTTGGTCACGAGGTGTGTGTCCTCACGCAGGCCCGCGTTCTCCACCCGACGCCGCCGTTGGCCGGGCTCGACGTCACTTGGTTTCCGTGGCGTGCGCTCGGACCGCGCCTGGCGGAGCTCAGCTTTTCGAGCCCGAGCGGGCTATTCTCGGCGGTCTCGTTGCTCGAGAGCGGCGTACGCCACGTTCGCGCGCTGCGCCAGAGCCGCGGTATCGACGTCTTTTTGTGCGCGTGGGTGATCCCTTCCGGCATCTACCTGCTCCTGGATCAGATCCTCCACCGGAGTCGCGTGCCGTACGCGCTGTGGGCGCTCGGCTCGGATCTCAACAAGTACAAAAGCAATCCCGTCGTTCGCAGGCTGATTCGGAGCATCGCGAGTCGAGCGGGTCAGCTGTACGCCGACGGTCACCGCTTGGCGCGTGACTTTTCGGAGCTCGCAGGCAAGGAGTGCGAGTTCTTGCCGACGTTCCGGGCTCTACTGCCGCGCGCCCGCACGCCTAGCGTCGAAGGACGCGCACGCTTTCTCTACGTCGGGCGGCACGCGCACGTGAAGGGGACGGACGTCTTGATCCGCGCACTGAGCGAGCTCAAAGGTGAGGATTTTCGTTTCGATATCGTGGGGGACGGCGAACAAACGCCCGAGCTAAAACGCGCGATTGTGGCCGCAGAGCTCACGGACCAAGTTCAGTTTCGAGGACGGCTCGACAACGACGAGCTCGCCGACGCCTACGCGCACTGCGACTGCGTCGTAATTCCGTCGCGCTCGGAGAGCATTCCGATCGTGATGAGCGAGGCGCTGCAATACGGCTTGCCCTTGATCGTTAGCGACGTCGGCGACATGGGCGATCTCACGCGACTCTACCAACTCGGTGAAACGATCCCCGCCGGCGACGCGCCCGAGCTCGCCCGAAAAATCCGTGGCTTCATGCGGGCGCCCGTCGCAACGAATGCCGCGCTGCGTTCCGAGTTGCTCGCGGAACTGGCGTTCGAGAGCGCCGCGCCCAAACTCACCGCACGACTCGAGGCGCTGATTCGACGATGAAGCTTGCGGCGCTGATCTCGCCCGGGTAAATGCCACGAAATGAAAGGTCGTAGGGTCCTCGTCACCGGCAGTGAAGGCTTCATTGGGAGTCACCTGGTCGAGCGCCTAGTCGAGCTCGGCGCACAGGTGCGAGCGTTCGTACTCTACAACTCGTTCAACTCCTGGGGTTGGCTCGAAGATCTTCCGAAGCCTGTCCGCGCGAGCATCGAGGTGTTTCCAGGCGACATCCGCGACGCTGAGCGCGTGGAACAAGCCGTGCGCGGCGTTGACACCGTGCTCCACCTGGCCGCGCTGATCGCGATTCCCTACTCCTACCACGCGTCATCCTCCTATTTGGAAACGAACGTGTTCGGTACGCACAACGTCTTGCAGGCCGCGCGTCGCAACGACGTGCGGCGCTTGATCGTCACGTCCACGAGTGAAGTGTACGGCACGGCTCAGTTCGTGCCGATCACCGAACAGCATCCGCTGGTCGGGCAATCGCCGTATGCAGCGACCAAGATCGGGGCGGATCAACTCGCGTTGAGCTTTCACTATGCCTTCGGGTTGCCGGTGGCGATCTTGCGGCCGTTCAATACGTTCGGCCCGCGCCAATCCGCGCGCGCCGTGATTCCGACCGTGATGGTGCAAGCGCTCGATGGAAAGTCCGAGATTCGCGTGGGATCCATTCACCCCACGCGTGATTTTACCTTCGTCAAAGACACCGTCGAAGGGTTCGTATCGATCGCGGACTGCGACGCGGCGCTCGGCCAGGTCGTCAATCTCGGTACCAATAGTGAGATTTCGATCGGAGACCTGATCGAGAAGATTGGGAAAATAGTGGGCAAAGAGCTGCGAGTCGTGAGCGAAGATCAGCGCAAGCGGCCGGCACGCAGCGAGGTTGAGCGCTTGTGGGCGGACAATTCGCGCGCCGCGGCGCTCTTTGGTTGGGCGCCCCGCCATTCTCTCGATCGCGGGCTCGAGCTCAGCGCGGCATGGTTAGGGGAGCACCTAGAAGCCTACAAGGCGGAAATCTACAATCTGTAGCCACGTTTGCCGGGCCTGCCGCGGCTGAGTACTACAGCTTGTACTGCAGTGAGAAAACCTGCCAACCCTCGTCGCGCAAAGCTTGTGCGCGGCGACGTGCGTCCCCGGAGTCCCGCACGTGCACGAGCCGAATGTGCTGGTCGGGTTCGCGCGTGATTTCCATGGCGACCGGGTCGAAGCGCAGGCGGCCTTCGAGCGCGAAGGCTTCGAACTCGTCGTAGGCACTGAGGTAGCCCTCGATCAGCGCCTTTCGCGGGCCGGGCTGGCGCAAAAAATCGCGGGCGCTCTGGTGCAGCTGATGGCTCGAGGTGTGCAGCTGCTGCGTCAAGAGCTGCAGATTCGCGGGAGGCACGACCGACCCGCGACCCGTCGTGTCGAGACATGAAAAGAGGAGCACGAGTGCGACCAAGAGCCGCGCTCGTGCAGCGCTGCCCGTAGCTACGAAAAATAGGTTGCATGCCGCGAGCACGAGCAGTGGCAAAGCCGGCACGTTGTGACGCGCCGAGTTGCCGGACTTGAGCCCCCAGAACAGGATCGTGGGAACTGCCGCCAGCGTGGCGGCTCGCGCGATCTGGGCTGACTTTCCGCCTGCCAATAGGCCGCTCAATACGGCGACGGCCATCGTCGCGAACAGCACGCTGCCGGCGGCGTGCGTGATGGTCGCGCTGTTGTTGGCGTTCAGCAAGTAGTCGACGTCGAATGGGAAGCGCGTGCTCCAGCCCGATGAAAAGTCGGACAGAGACTGTCGTTGTGATTCGTGGCCGAACGCGGAGTGGGTGCTGGAGATTGCGTGCGTGTAGAGAAGCGATGCGCCGAGCGCCGTGGTCACTGTCGCCGCGGCGGTCGCCATCAGGAAGAGCCGCCGGCCTCGCTGTTTGAGCGCCAGGGCGAGAAAGAGCCCACTGCATAAAATCAGGTCGGCTTTCAGCGACAGCGCGAGAAACCCGAGCAGGCCGCTCAGTATGACGAACGCCGTAAACTTCGGGTCTCGCCAACGCTCGAGCGTGCAAGCGCGCGCGAACGCGAGAGCTGAAAGCACCCACAGCGTCAACCCTGGAATCGTAGGGATGCCGTAGATACTGCAGACCCAGAAGCCGGGCGTCAGCGCGCACAGGGCGACCGCGGTGGCGGCCAGTGCGCGCTCGGAAAATACCTTGAACAGGTAGTAGAGCCCCGCAAGGCACACGCCGCTCATGAAAGCTCCGAACCAATTCATCAGCGCGGGCACGCGCCGGATCGGCAGGCCGACGTCGAGCGCGACCTTGATGAAATGGATGTAGAGCGGGCTCGTGCGCAGCCGATAGTCGAAGTCGTCGATCGCGACGGAGCGGGCGAAGTGCCAGAGCACGGAGTCTTCGGCGAGGCGCGCCGAGTCTTGCTCCCCGAAACCGGGCAAGCGGCAAGACGCGTAGACCACGAAAGCCACGAGCGCGCCGAGCGCGACCCAAGCCCACTCGGGCACGTTCGAGAAAACGCGCTTCATGGACGGTACGGCTGTCGTGGTCTGCTCGGCAACGCAAACAGGATATAGCCTGCGGGCAGCGGCTGCCGCGGGGAGTTCGCCAAAAAATCGCGCAGCGAGCCGCGTGGCTCGCGGCGCAGGACCACGTGAGTCACCTGATAGCGCTCGATGATTTGCTCGCGCTCTTGTGGGCTGGCGTCGCTCAAGAACCGGCTCACGGCCCAATCTCGTTCCGGTTCGTCTGCGACGAACGGGTTGTCGTGATTGAGCACCAACACTTTGAGTCCAAACGCTGGCAGCGGCCAGGACACTACGGGATCGGCTAGGACGACGGCCCCCGGCCCGGCGATCTCTGCGGCGGCGCGCGCGTAACGGACGATCGGGGTTGGCCCGTTCTTGGCGCGTCGCGAAAATGGGCTAATTTCGTGATTCGCCAGCCACACGTTGTGGATGACGAAGGGCGTTAGCAGGGTGGCGATTGCGAGTATTCCGAGCACGCGCGGAACACCGCGCGCGAGCCGTGTCGAGCCGAGTCTCGAGCCTGGGGTCAAGCACAGTAGAAGCCAGACACAGGCGACTTGCAGATAGAAAATTGCGAGCAACAGAAATCGGTGGCCGAGCGGAATTTCAATGCGCGCGTTGACGGCGTAGGGCACGAGCATCAAAAGTGCACCGAATCCGACGAACCATCGCGCGCGGCGCAGGAAAAAATAAGGCAGAGCCAGCAGGCCGAGGAAGGACAACCCGAGCAAACGAAGCACCGCCGGAAGATCGTAGAAGGTGTGACGATAGTCGGCGAGGCTACGAGTCGTTGCCGCCTGCACGCTCCGCTCGAGCCAATGAGCGCTGAACCCCGAGCCACCGAGCAGCACACGCCAAGGCGAAAAATACGGCCAAAAATGCGATAGCGCGAGGCCGGCGGCGCTCGCGCCGAGTACCTCGAACCGGAGTCGTCGTTCGACGTGAGGCTCGCTCACGCAGAGCAAGCCGGAGCCGGCGATGAAGATCATCGCCGTGAGCGGATGGACGATGAACGTCATTGCCTGGCAAAGGCCGAGCAGGCACAGGCCGAGGGGCTTTCGCACGCGCCGGCGCAGGACGCCGAGCTCCAATGCGAGACCAAGCAAGCAGAGAGCGAGGGCGGTGCTCGACGGATAGCTGGCCACGCTGGGCAAGACGGTCAGCTGATAGACGTTGGAAAAGCGGAACCCGACCCACCAGCTCGTCAACATAACGAGCAGCCCGTACACGCTCGCGATCGGTTCGTCGAAGTATCGTCGAAAGAAGACGTAGATGCCGAGTAGGAGCAGCACGACATCGAGCATCGCGGCAATGCTCATCGCGCCCAGCGCGTCTGTGTGCGCGGCGCGCGCCAGCAGTGCCACGAGCACGAACTGCGGCCCATAGCGTGCTGAGGTGGCGCCGCTGACGAGCTGGGGGTTCCCAGGATGTAGCAAGCTCTGCATCAACGCGCGCAACACGGCGGCGTGCTCCCAATAGTCGGCGTTCGGGCTGTGCGTGATCACGCGCACGCAACAAGCTTCCCAGCACACGAACGCGAGCAGGGCGCCGCCTAGTGCCAAGAAAGCCCAATCGGGCCAGCGCCCACGGAGGCTGCGCCAAAGCGTCGAAAGCAGGCTCATCGAAGGCGACCGTGCGAGTCCGGCTCTAGCACGGGCCAGTGCCGTCGGGCGAGTCAGAGTGGGTCGGCGGGACCGTCAATGCTGCGATTGCCGACTATTGATGTGAGGCGCGTGCGCGGGCTCTCTCCTGCAGCACCGCGAGCAGATTGTCGCAGTGCGGAGGCAAAGGTCTGCTTGGTGTCATCGCCAGAAAGCGATCGTTCGGCGAGACCTCCAGCACGCACGGCGATCGTTCGAGCCGGGTGACCATGGCATCGTCATACAGAGTTGGATCGCGCACGAGATAGATGAGATCCCCATGGCCGAGCACCGTGGCTTGGAAGTCGGGCAGGGCTCCGTCGCGCAGCAGCAGATCGTCGGGCAGCAACACCGAATACACGACGGCGACTTCGCGCTCCTTGTGGTGCGTCAAAATAGGAAGATTGCGCTGGTAGGTGTCGCGCACGAGAGCGGCTTGCGTCGCGTCCTGCTCAAAGCCGGCCCATTGCCGGGGGCCTACCCAGGCCCAAGACAGCATGGCTAGGGTCAAGCACAGCGCCACGACCGCGCGCGATTGCTGGCGGGTCAAGAGAGCCAGCACACGTTGCCAGTGCCGGCCTTGGCACTGCTCCCAGAGCGACTTACAGCCCACGCCAATGAATGCGCCCGTGGCTGCGATCGCAAATGGAACGACCGACTCCACGTAGCGCGAGTCGAACCCTTGCCAGAGTACGAGCGGGCGCAAGCTCTTGAGCGCAAATGTCAGATTGAAAAGCTGGCTCAGCGCGATCAACAAGAAGAGCAAGGTCTGACGTCGGCGACCGAAGGCGAGCAAGCCGAGCGAACTCGCGAGGAAAAAGGACAACAGGAATTTCAGGCAGTCCGGGAAATTGGGATTTGAGTAGCGGTCGAACAGCTCGAAGAACGACCTCACCGTAAACACGTCTGTCGCGTACGCGTTGTGTGTCACGATCGCGTAGCGATGTGGGTAGCTGGTAAACAACGCGTAAAAGCAGGACTCGAGCGCGATCCCGACGCAGAGCGGCGCGAGGTAGTGAAGCACGTCGCGCCACGCGCGACGCGCGAGGAACACCGCAAGCAAGAAGCCTGGCACGAAGAAGAGAGCCGTCTCTTTCGCCAAGTAAGCGAGAAATGACGCGCAGCTACTCGCGAGCAGCCAGCGGCGCCGCGCGGCGTCTCCGGCGTCGAGCGAGCGCAGGAACAGGTAGGCAGCAATCAACGCGTAGGTGCCGACGAAACCGTCGGGCAAGAGCTGCGATGCAGAACGAAACGTCGTCGGGAAATAGATCAGCAGCAGCGCGCCCAGCGTCCCACCGAATCGTCCCGAGAGCCGCTTGCCGATCGCGTAAACGAACGGAACCTGGAGCGTGGCCATCGCCATCGGCGCGACGTAGTAGGCTTTCCAGTTGGGGCCGAACACGCGCTGGGCGAGATACGCGAGCAGGTTGACGCCAGCTCGCGCCATGTGGTGGTCCCAGCTCGAGTGCGAAAAATTATTTATGTGCGACCACTGCCGGACGAAAAACCACTTGTAAAAGGCGTCGCCCAGAAGCTCGACAGGTTCCGCGTTCAGCAGGTGAACAAGCAAGAAGAGCGCGCTCAGTGCGAAAACGAATGCGCAATCAACGCGGTTTTGGCGCCAGCAATCGGCAAATCGGGGCCGAATGCCAAGGCCGAAGCGCATCCACTATGCCTAGCTGGCTCCAGCGTAGGAGTCCAGAATCAGCGGACGTCCAACGCTCGCGTCCGAGAGCTGTTACTCGACGAACGGTGGTTCCTATTCGTTGGAAACCGCGCAAAGACATGGTCTAAGTGGCAGCTCCGATAGATTCGCATCAGCGATGCACTCATTCGATCATCGATACCCGGACCCTACGGTGCCGGCGCTTCTGCTCAGCGCAGGGTCCGAAGTCGTCAGCGTGTCGCTGGCCGAGGAGCTCGCGGCTTGCGGTGTTCCCTTCGCGTTGATCTCGTTCGGGCAGAACAGCGTCTTGGCGGGGGTCCCCGAGCTGGTCGCATACGAGCGGGTTGAGTGGCCGGCGTCGTCGCAGAGCGCGCTCGCTGCCATCCTGCGCTTTGCTTCGCCATTGGCCGAGCGCGCGGGGAGCGCGCTGCCCGTGTTTGCCACGGACGACGCGACGCTTCGATTGCTCTTGGAACACCGCTCTGTTGTCGAGCATGTACTCCGAATCCCGCGCGCCACGGCGTTGCGTTCGGGCGGGCTCGACAAAGCGGAGTTCTTCGATTTCTTGCGGGCGAACGGGCTCGCCGATCTATGTCCGCGTAGCGTGACGATTCGCCACCCGCGCGAACTGCGTGAAGCGTTCGACGAGCTCGGCACCGACGTCGTGATCAAGCCCACGCTCAAGCCATTTCGCGCGCAGCTCGCGCTCGACACCAGCGGCCGCAAGCTGCTTGCCGCGAGCGCCTATGCGTCGCCGGCGGAGCTTTCCGCGGCCCTTACCGCGAATTGGTCTTTCTCCGATGCGTGGCTGGTGCAAGAGCGCTTGCAGACGCCGCCCGAAGGCGAGGCCGTCGCCTGGGTGGCCCGCAGCAAGCACGGCCAAATACGACAAATTTCGGCGGTCGAACGCTGGAAGCACCCGCGCGTGGGCGGCACCGGCTGTTGGCTGGAAACTCGCGTCGACCCGGAGATCGATCTCGCGGGCCGACGGCTGGCCGAGGCCTTGGGTCTCGAAGGTCTTGCCGAGTTCCCCTTTTTGAAGGACTCGTCAGGAGCGTGGCGCGTTCTGGAATGCAACCCACGCGCGTGGCTGCAAGTCGCGCTGGCGCGAATCGCCGGCCGTCCCCTGGCAGCCTTCACCTGGGCGACGTTGTGCGACCGGGAAGCGAACGGTAATGGATTTTCACAACCGCCGGTGCAGCGCACTTGGATCAGCGCCGAACTGCTCTTGCTCGCGGCTGCGTCCGGAAACTACGGCTCGCGCAGCTCGTCGTTTGGCACCGCGCTAGGCCTGCTCAAGCGCGCCGACTACACGGCGATGCACTCGTCGCCTTGGGGATTCGTGCAGCGTGCGTGGGTGCGTCGCGTGGGCGGCAAGCTCGTCCGTCGGACCGTGGGACAGTAGGACGGCATGATCACCCCGGCTTTTTGAACAAGAAGAGTACGTTACAATAGCTGCTGCGCGGGAGGGCGCGCCTTCTGGCCATCTGCGCCGCTTCGCGGCGTGCGATCGCGGGCAGCAGGCTGCGAGGGAAGAGACCGGTCATCATCAAATATAGATACAGGCGACGACCCTGGCGAAATGGCAGTCGCAAGGTGAGCTCGAGTTCCTCGCCGCGCGCCCAATCGAGAATGGTCCGCTCCTCGACGAATAGCGGGTGCGGGCGTGCCCGGATGTTCTCGATCATCGCGATCGTTCCGCCTGGCTTCACGTAGCGCGCCGCGCCAACTGCTTTGCGAGTTTCTCCAAGCTGATGTAGCGGACGCCACAGGCTGAGCATCGTAAGCAGATCGCAGCTCTCGTACGCGATCGGCAAGTCGGGCAAAGCTCCGAGTCGAAATTCGACGTCGGGCACGGCGTGTCGTGCGAGCTCGAGGAAGCGTGCGTCGGGGTCGATGCCGATGGTCGTGTAGCCGAGCGAGCGCACGAGGCCCGCGTGCCGACCGTAGCCGCATCCCACGTCGGCCGCGACGGCTCCTGGCTCGGCTCGCGGTAAGTGCGAGCGCAATGTTTCGTGTTGAATCAGGGTCACGAAATCGCTCTTGATCCCGAAGCGATCGGCTGGATCGAGCACGTTGCAGCCGCGCTCGTCGAACGCTGGCGGTCTCAGCCAGGCCACGCGACTCCGTCGTTCAACTGCTCACCGTCCTGTTCGGCTTCACGAGCAGGGCCGGTAAGAAGGTGGCGAACAAAAGCCAGGCGACAACGTCGCCGAGCAGCTGCCAGACACGACCAAAGATGGTGATTAGCGCGAGCGCTTCGGTCGTGGCGCGCGCAGGGCTGACCAGCAAAAAAACTGCTTCGCGCACGCCGAGGCCGCTCGGCGTGATCAGCGAGAGCGTGCCCGCCGCCCAGCCAATCGAATAGGACGCTCCGAGCAACGCGAGCGGTTGATCGCCGAGCATGGGAAACACGCGCGAGAGCAAATGCCATGCAAGCAAGTAAGGCGCCCATGAGCTCAGGTTCAAGAGCGCCGCGAGCCAGAATGAACGCAGGCGAACGATCCGCGGCTCGTCGATCGCGAGCTTGCGCAGGCGCTCCGGACCGTTCTCCCGCAGCCATTCTCGCAGGGGACCAGGCAGGCGCGCGTTGAGCATCAGCACCATGGCGGGGGCGGCGGCTAGGAACAGGAGCGCCCCGGCTACGAGATGACCACCACCGAACCACAGGATGCCGCCGGCAGCGATCGTGTTACCGGCTAGCGACATCAGCATCTGCTCGACGTTCACGCGCAGCATGTTCGCTGCGTTGACGCCGGGCAGCGGTGTCGTGACCTGGTAAGCGACGCCGAAGAAGCGGCCAGGCAAGTGTCGCAATAGGTTCGAGAGCAGCACGAGCTTCAAACAATCACGATAACGCACGGGCTGGTCCCCGTAGCGTTGGACGAGCACCCGGAATACGCCGATCGACAACAGTGGACAGATCGCAAGCAGAATGGTTGACAAGCACAGCCAGCCGGCGCGCTCCGGGCTGAGCGGCAGGATGCGCGGCAACAAGTGTGGCAGGTCGCGCCTCACGATGTAGGCGACGTATCCGAGGGCGACGACGACGAGCAGCGAGCGCACGAGCGCGACGACAACGCGCGTCCTTTTCTTGGGCGGCATGCTCACCGGCCGAGGATACTGGTGAGTTGCGGGCCGGTGGCGAGCGGCGTGGCGGGGACAGGCACGGAGTGTTCGCCAATGGCGTTCATGTTGCGAAGCTCGTTACTCCGTGTCGGGCAGCTGTTGCGCCAGCAGATCGTCGCAATAGCCCGGCAGGTTCATCATCGGGGTCATGCTGAAGTTGTCGCGCCGCTCCCGGATCTCGACCCCGCAGCCGTTGCTGATCAATTGGGTAAACTTGGCGGGACTGTAGACATCGGGGTCGCGGACCAAATACGTGTACCTGCGATAGACCTGCTTAATCGTGTCGAAGTGCGGGAGCAGGCCGTCACGTACGAGCAGGTTGACGTCCATGTACACGCCGTAGAGCGTGTGCAGATCGCGGTCGTAGTATTCCTTGCTGCCGCCGCCGGTTGCCGGTTGGCGTGAATAGAGCGGAAGGTTACGACGATAGGTATTGTTGGCGAGCCCCGCCATCGCGGGCCCCAGCTTGAAGGGGTGGCCCGCATAGTCCCTGCGGAATGACGAGTACTCCAGGACGCCGAATATGCTCGCCAAGGTTAGGACCAGACCGAGGCCGAGTCGTTGCTGCCCCGCCAGCCGGGCCAGCAACGAACCGGGACTCAACTGAGCGAGCACTTGCTGGAGAGTCATCGCCAAAAATAGGCCGTTTATGAGCTCGACGAATGGGGCGCACGGATCGAAGTAGCGCGGTTGGAAGCGGTGCCAGAGGAGCATCGGATTCCAGCCGCGCACGAGGAACGTGAGAAAAAACAGAAAACTTCCAACCACCGCGAGTACGGCGCGAGAAGCCGAGTCTCGGCGGAAGGCGAACACGCCGCAGAACGCCGCGATGAAGAAGTAGAATGCGCGCACCCAACCCGCGTCCAGGTTGTCGTAGCGTTCGAAGAGTTCGAGAAAGGTCGTGGTCGGAACTCCGTCGCCACCGTGACTGAGGCGCACGATGGCCAGGCGGCTCGGGTAGTCCGTGAACAAGCGGTATGCGAGGCATTCGAGCACGAGCCCTGCCGCCAGCACGATGCCGAACACGGCGAGATCCGGCAGCCTCCGCCCGAGCAGCCAGATCGCCAGCAAGAAACCCGGAAAAAAGAAGACCATCGTCTCTTTGGCCAGGTACCCCAAGAAGCAAACGACCGCCGAGGCGATCAGCCAGCGCGTGCGCGCGGGTGGTTTTGCGTCGGCGTAACAGAGCAACAGATAGAGCGCGATGATCCCATACGTGCCGGTGAACAGGTCCGGCAATAGCTGAGAGCCGGCGGTTGCCATCATGGGCGCGTAGATCAGCATCGTGGCGGCGATCACCGCTGCCGTGCGCCCAGAGAGCCGCAACGCGCAACCGAAGACGAACGCGACTTGCACCAGGCACGCGCCGATCGGCACGATGTAGTAGGCCCTGAGCCCGTGCCCGAATAGCGCCTGGTCCAGGTAAGCGAGGACGTTGACGCCCCAACGCGTCATGTGGTGCGACCACTCGCCGTGCGCAAAATGGTTCCCATAGAACCACTGCCGAACGAACTCCCACTTCTCGACGACGTCTCCGCCGGGATTTACCGGCTGCAGTGTGGCGACGCGGCGAACCCAACACAGGCTGACCATGGCCAGCAACAAAAAGAGATCCTGAACATCCGCTCGCAGAAAGCTGGAGGAGGTCGGGGACGCGCGTTGCGCGGCATGTCCGGGGCTCGGCGCTGCCACCGAGGACCCCGAAATACCACCTAAATCCTGCATGAGGTTCCCTCTTTACCGCCGATTGGCACGGGCGCAAATGCTAGACGCCCGGTCGAGCGAAAGGTGCTTGCGACGCGCGGTCGACTATGCTCGAACACGGAAACTTTCGATGAAGGTAGTCCGGTCACGTTGAGATGTTCGGCCAAGCCTTCTATGCGCTGACGCTACGCTGCCTCCAGAGCGAGAGCAGGGCGTCGCGCGCGCTCGGCCGCGGCATCGGTCTCCTCTCGCCGCGCCTCAAACGCGCGGTCTCCATTTTTTCCGACCCGCCGGTGACGGTCCCGCTCGGCAAACAGAGGTTGCGGATGCCGTTTTCCCACAATCTCCCGCTGTATCGCGGAATGTACCCGTCGTACGACACGGCGCTGCCCCGTCTCGGCGCCTTTCTGGGACAGGCTGCGCGGCTCAAGACAATCGATGTCGGGGCCAACATCGGGGACTCGATCGCGCTACTGAACGATGAAGTGCCCGCCGACTTTCTCGCGATTGAAGCGGACGAGCGATTTCTGCCTTTCCTGCGCGAGAACGCGGTGACCATCACGCGCGACGGCGGCTCCACGATCGTTTGGGAGAAGTGCCTACTAAGTGACACGGGTGATGGGACGCCCGCGCCGGTAGAGCTCCGCCCCAATGCCGGAAACTCGGGCACGTCGTTCATCGCCGAAGGCGGAAGCGAGTCCGATCGCGTGCCGGTTTGGACGTTGGACGCCTTGGTCGCCGCCAAGCACCCGGCGTTCAAGGACGTCGGGCTACTCAAATGCGACACCGACGGCTACGACTTCAAGGTCCTGCGCGGCGCCTCGAACTTGCTCGCAAACGCTCGCCCCGCGCTTTTTTTCGAGTTTTCGCCCCGGCATTTGCGCGCCGTCGGTGAGGACCCGGCCAGCATTTTTCCGTTCCTGGCGCGGCTCGGCTACCTCGACTCCCTGATCTACAGCTCGCTCGGGGATGAGGTCGCTGCATTGAGGACCGACGACGTGCGGCGCATCGACGAGCTCGTCGCGTTTGCGCTCGAGCGGCGGCGGTATTTCGATCTGCTGCTTTTCCACGACAGCGAGCGAGAGCGCTTCGCGCTATTTCGCGAGCGTGAATTCGAACAGCGCCCGGCTCGGGCGCGCTCGAGCTTCCCCGCGGGATGGTCGAGGCCACGGTGATCGGCCGGCTGCGAGGTCTCTTGCGCCGCTCCGAGGCCGTCACCAGCATGTGGGACGAGCGCGCCACTGCGGACGTGAATTTCAACAGCGTGATCTCGCCTGGGGATCGCAGCGGACTCAAGGCCGCGTATGTCGATCTAATCGACCAGCGTTTGCTCGCAGCGGAGCTCACGGCGCTCGCTCCGGGCGCCAAAGTGCTCGACTTCGGTTGCGGCGTCGGGCGGCTGGCTTGCTGGAGTCTTTTCGACCGCCTGCAATACTTCGGCGTCGACCGCTCGCAAAAGATGATTGATGGCGCAAAACGGCACACAGGCGAGCGCCCTGCGCGGCTTTTTGCCCACTATGATGGCGATAGGCTGCCGTTCGATGACGGCACGTTCGATTGTGTGATCGCGATTTGGGTGATTCAACATATCGTCGACGAACAAAGCCTCGCGCGGACGGCCCGCGAGCTCGATCGCGTCTCGAGGCCGGGCGGAAAGATCATCTTGATCGAACAGGTTTCTGAAGAGCAAATCGACGAGGCGTTACCCAGCGGTGAGATTTACAAGCGCCACCGTCCTGCCTCGGCGCTCAGTGAGGCGTTCGGTTCCAGGAGTGGCCCGGCCTGGCTTCGCAAAACCGACGGCTTCGTCATGCACGGTCCATTCTATCGGGGGCTGGCCCTTCTCGGCCGGTTGCCGATTGCCGGGTTACGCAAGCTCGTCCCGTCGTTCGTCGCCCTGGACGACGCCTGGTACCGAGCGACCGGAGGGCTGCGCTTGCCGTCACAGCGCTGGCTCGATCAGGGGCTCATGATCGTGAAGGGGCGGTAGTGGTCGTGCTCAAAGTGCGAACGGCGACCGAGGCCGATTTCAACGAGATTTTGGCGCAGCGCGATTTCAGCGAACTCGATTGGGATTTCGTGGAGACCTCAGCTGCGGTGCTCAAGTTCCGCAATGTGTCCGTGCACGTGGAGAGCGAGCGCGGTCGGTACGTGGTGCCGCTGCTCGCGCGCAGAGTGTTCAAGGTTTATCCAGTGGCGCTGAGCTTGCCGTTCGGGCTCTACGGCGGCGTGCTGCCCGCGCAGGGCATGGACGCTCCAAGTTACGGCGCGATCATGCAGGCGGTCAGGAAGCATCTGGGGATGGGCATCGTATTCCAAAACCCATTTTCTCAAGGGGTGTTGGACGGGCTGCCCGCCGCGCCGGTGTCGGCTTCTTACGCGCACATCGTCGATACCGAAGGACGGGTCTGGGCGGACGTTCTCGCCAAGAGCTTCGAGCACAAGATGCGCAAGAACATCAAGCGCGCGCAGCAGAACAAGATCGAGATTCGCGTCGGGCGTTCGCCGGAATTGGTGCGGGACTTCTATCGGCTGTACGCGCTGTCGAACGTGCGCTGGGGACGCGACACGCCGCGCTACGACCTCGATTTTTTCCTACGCTACGCCGAGCGGCCCTTTCTGGAGTGTCGAGTCGCCTACGACAAGGATCGTCCGGCGGCCGCGCTGATCATGCTGCGTTTTCGAAACTACTACTTTGGCTGGTTCGGAGGGATGGACAAGGCGCTCTCGAACACACGCAGCAACGACCTGTTGCACGCGGACTTGATCAAACACTCCATCGAGAGCGGCGTGAAATGCGTCAATTTTGGTTCGAGTGGCAAGCTCGCGGGCGTCAAGAAGTTCAAAGAATCCTTCGGTGCCAAAGAACACACGTACGGCATTTATTTCGTCGGTAATCCCCTGGCGCAACTCGGCCTGAAGCTCGTGCTGTCCGGCGGGGGCTGACGATACCCATGCGTTGGTCACGCCTGCGCGCGCTAGCCAGCGCTGCAGCCATCGTCGCGGCTATCGTCATTTTCGTGCGTGCCGGCCTCGGCGAGTGGCGCGAAATTTCGCGCGCTTCGCTGCATCTGCGTTTGGGTTGGTTGGCCGTATCGTTCGTCGTCAACCTGTCGGCCTTCTTCTTGGATACGGTCTCGATTCAACGCGCGTACCGCGCGACCGCCGCGCGTCCGCATTTGCTCACGCTGCCCCGCGCCGTCGCGCTTTACAATGTGAGCTCGCTCCTGAAGTACTTGCCGGGCCGAGTCTGGGCGTTGGTGTCCCAAATCGAGCGCGCCACGCGCAACGGCCTGGAGGCGGAGTCGCTGATTCAGGCGAACCTCGTGTGCGTGGCGGTCGCCATCAACACCGGTTTTTTGACGGGCGCGCTGTTTCTCGGGCTCTATGGTTTCGAGCGCGCGGACCATACGACCGAGGCCCTGGCGCTGATTCCGCTGGTCGTGGCGTGTACGGGCCTAGCGAGCTACCAATGGTGGCCGCGTGTTCTAAAAGGGACGATGCGCATTCTGCGCCGACCCATGCCGGCGAGCTGGCGGCTGCCGTCCGTTAGGCAAATGTTAGGCTTGGTCGCGATCTACCTGTTCAATTGGACGTTGGCCGGCGTGGGCGGCGTTGCTGCCTGGCTGGCGTTCGCTAACGGGGGCTCCGTGACCGATATGCTGCTCGTCGGTAGCTCGATGGGCGCCGGCTGGACCATTGCACTTCTGGCCTTCATCGTGCCCGGTGGCATCGGGGTGCGCGAGGGCGCGATACTCTTCATGCTCGATACGATCGTGGGCAGAGAGGCAGCGCTCGTTTTGCCGCTGCTCACGCGGGTTATCTACATGGCATGCGAGGCGGTTCTCGGTGCGCTCGGCTTGCTTTTGGCGCGCGAGCTGCGTGGCGCCGCTGATTAGATGGGTTTTGGCTTGACCCTGCGCTAACCTTGCGCGAGGGATTGCCGAATGTCGGTGGTGTTCGGTTCATGAAAGCGATCATCTTGGCAGGCGGCAAGGGCACGCGGCTCTACCCGTATACCGTCACGTTTCCGAAGCCATTGGTTCCGATCGGCGACAAGCCCATCATCGAGATCGTGCTCAAACAGCTGGCTCGCGCGGGCGTGACGGAGGCAACGGTCTCGGTCGGTCACCTGGCAGAACTCATGATCGCCTTCTTGGGTGACGGGCAGCGTCTCGGTCTGCCCGTGCGCTACGTGCGGGAGGACAAGCCGCTCGGCACGATCGGCCCCCTCAAACTAGTCGAGTCCTTGCCCGAGAATTTTTTGCTCATGAACGGAGACGTGCTCACGGACCTCGACTACGCGAACTTCTTTCGAGAGCACGTAGCGAGCGGCGCGCGCGTGTCGATCTCCGCCTTCAAAAAGAAGGTCAACGTGGATTTGGGGGTGCTCGTCTCGGAGCCGAGCGGCAAAGTGACGGACTACATCGAAAAACCCACGTACTCGTACGACGTGAGCATGGGCGTGTACGCGCTCAACAAGACCGTCCTGCAGCACATCCCGGATCAGCAATATTTTGATTTCCCGATGCTGATCAAGGTTCTGCTCGCGCAAGGCGAGCCGGTGCGCGCCGTGCCTTTCGAGGGAATTTGGCTCGATATCGGTCGCCCGAGCGACTACGAAGACGCGCAGAACACGTTTCAAGCTCTGCGTGAGCGTATTTTGCCGGATTGAGCATGAAGCTCATCATCCAAATACCGTGCTTCAACGAGGCGCAAACGCTTGCGATTGCGCTCGCTGATTTGCCAAAGCAGATTGCCGGGATCGACGAGCTCGAGCTGCTCGTGATCAACGACGGGAGCAGCGACGACACCGTGCGCGTGGCTCGCGAGAACGGCGTGCACCACGTCGTCGGCTTTACGCACAACCGCGGCTTGGCGCAGGCGTTCATGCTCGGCATTCATGCTTGCCTCGAGCGCGGCGCGGACATCATCGTCAACACGGACGCCGACAATCAGTACAACGGTCAGGACATCGAGAAGCTCGTGCGGCCGATCCTCGACGGCCGTGCGGAATTCGTGATTGGCGAACGCCCGATCGAGAGCATCGAGCACTTTTCCTTGATCAAAAAGCTGCTGCAGCGCCTCGGCAGTCGGGTCGTACGCCTGGTGAGCGGCACGGACGTGCGAGACGCGCCGAGCGGATTCCGGGCCATGTCGCGTGAGGTGGCCCTGACGCTCAACGTGTTCAGCCGCTACAGCTACACACTGGAGACGATTATCCAGGCCGGACAGCGGAACATGAATATTTTATCCGTGCCGATCCGCGTGAACGGCGAGCTCCGCCCGTCGCGCTTGGTGAAGAGCATTTCCAGCTACGTGCGCCGCTCGATCTTCACCATTTTTCGGATTTTCGTGGTCTACAAACCGTTGCGCTTTTTCTTGAGCGTGAGCCTCGTACCGCTCTTGTGCGGCGTGACAATCGCGGCGCGCTTTCTCGCCTATTACGCCGAGGGTCGAGGCAGCGGCCACGTGCAGTCGCTGATCCTGACGGCGGTGCTGCTCATCGCAGGTTTCTTGATCGCGCTACTTGCCATTTTGGGTGATCTGCTGAGCGTCAATCGCCGGATGTTGGAGGAGCTGCAGCGCTACGAGCGCGCGCGGCTGCTCAAGCCGCCGACCGAACGGCGCTGAGCGAATTCACGCCTTGCGTGTGAGTGCCCGCCGTACTCGACAGAAACCCAGGGATCATTTGCCATGACAGCCAACCCAAGCACGCCTCGTTACATGCTCTCCGACGTCGATTTCGACGAGACGGAGGAGCGCGCGGTGCTCGAGGTCATTCGCTCCAAGTGGCTGTCTCAGGGACCGCGCACGGGCGAGTTCGAGCAGCGCTTCGCAGAGTACATCGGCGCGCGGTTCGCGCTGGCGGCGGCCAATTGCACCGCCGCATTGCATCTGGCGATGTTGGCCGCTGGCATCGGTCCGGGTGACGAAGTGATCGTGCCCTCGCTGAGCTTCGTGGCGACGGCGAACGCGGTGCTGTACGTGGGCGCTACGCCCGTTTTTGCCGAGATCGAGTCGCTAGAGCGGCCGCTGATGACGCCCGCGACGGTGCGCGCCGTGATGACCGACAAGACTCGCGCGGTGATCCCCATGCACTACGCGGGCTACCCTTGCGACGTCATGGGCATTCGCGCGCTCGGCGGGGCCGAGGCGCTGCGCGTGATCGAGGACGCGGCGCACTCGGTCGGCAGCCGCGTCAACGGCCGCATGTGCGGCACGTTGGGCGACATCGGTTGCTTCAGCTTCTTCGCGAACAAGAATCTACCGGCCGGCGAGGGCGGCATGCTCACGACCGACGACGCCGATCTGTTCGCCGACCTGAAGCTCCGCCGTTCACACGGGATGACTTCGCTCTCCTGGGATCGCATGAAGGGCCACTCGTTCAGCTACGACGTGGTCGGATTGGGCTACAATTTCCGCATGCCCGAGTTGACCGCGGCCGTCGGTCTTGCGCAGCTCGGTAAGCTCGAGCGCCACAATCGCGAGCGTGACCGCGTGTTCTCGGACTACGTCGCGGCACTCGCGGGGCATCCCAAGCTCGGTTTGCCGTTTTCCGCCGAGCCCGCGCCGGGCGCACGCCATTTGCTGCCGATCGTGCTGGCCGCGGGCGTCGATCGACGAGCGTTCATGCAGGCACTGCGCGACGCCGGGATTCAATCGAGTATCCACTACCCGCCCATCCATCGCTTCTCACACTACGTGAGCCTTGCCGGCGGGACAGCGAGGTCGCTGCCGCTCACGGAGCAGTACTCGGAGCGAGTCGTAACGCTGCCGTTTCATCCCGGGCTCGCGAGCTCTGATGTGGCTCTGATCTGCGAGCAAGTCGCACTCGCGCTCCGCTGAGTGATTCACGCGTGCGCCGCGGGCGGCTTGAAAACCCAATAGCGCGAAAAAAAGAAGTTGAGGATCGTGACCAGCGCGATGACCATGAGCCAAGACTCGACTTTGGGCAGCCCAGAACGGTCGACCGCCAGGTACATTAGGAGCGAGCTCAGCCCTGCAAAGATGCCCTGCAGCGCGACAAAGCGGGTGGCTTCGCGCGCCACGTTCTGATTGCTCGCGAACGTCCAGCGTCGGTTCCAGAAATAGCTCCAGCCCGTGCCGATGGCGTAGCTCGAAAGTTGCGCGATGCCGGCGCGCGCCGAGAGCGCGGGCAGCTCATGGAATACGAGCCAAAACACGGCGAAGCTCAGGATGGCGTTGCTCGTGCCCACGACCGCGAAGCGCAAGAAGCGAACCCCGAGCGCGAGCCTCACCAGCTCAGCCAATGAAGGGCGCGCGTCCGACATGGGCGACGGAATCGACCATGGTGTCCGGGCCTTTGCAAGCGCACCTTTCTGCCGCAGCACCACGGTGATAAGGGGAGCTGATGGCGATGACGACAAGCCCGAGCGGGCTCGGCTACGAAGACACGTTGGTAGGTAGTGGCGCAGCACCGCAGGCGGGTCAGACCTGCGTGATGCACTACACCGGTTGGCTCTGGCAAGACGGCGTTAAGGGCACCAAATTCGACAGCTCGCTCGACCGTGGGCGACCCTTCTCGTTCCCGCTCGGCAAAGGGCGCGTCATTCGCGGCTGGGACGAGGGCGTGGCGTCGATGAACATCGGCGGCAAACGCACGCTCTTGATTCCGCCTGAACTCGGCTACGGCGCGCGCGGCGCGGGCGGCGTGATCCCGCCGAACGCGACGCTCCTGTTCGAAGTCGAACTACTCGGTGTCGAGTAAGCGGCGCCCACGAGCGAACCCACGTGAATCTCCGCAATCGATAGCGGTGGACGAGCCGCGTTCGTCGCGGTACCCCTAACGCGGACGGCAAACATGCTGGCACGAGTGGCGGAATTGGCAGACGCACCGGATTTAGGTTCCGGCGCCGCAAGGCGTGGGGGTTCAAGTCCCTCCTCGTGCACCGAAGCGAAATCGTTGGCATCGCCGATCAGCAACGCGGCGATTGTTGAGTAACGCAGTCAAGGTTGCCGACGAGTCGCCGACGATTGAACGTCGGCGGTCGTCGGCTCCGCGTTCAATTTGTTGAGCTCGGGGATGAGCTCATGCAGCGGGATGAGCCAAGTTGTCAAGGTTCCGACTCATGAGCACCATTGGATAGGTGTCGCCGCTCGCGTACGTGACGCTCTTGCGATCGAGCACTCGGAAGCCGAGTCGCTGGTAGAAATCCGGCAAGAATCCAGCGTCCGAACAATCCAAATACGCGGTCGGTTCCCCCTGCGCATGCAGCACCTTGAGCGCGCTTGTCACTACATACGCTCCGAGGCCGGAACCGCGAAATGGAGCTGCCATGACGAGTGTGCTCAGCCAAGGGCGCGGCTCATCGCCCGCGAGCACGTGTTGCCAGTGCGCCGTCACCTCTCGGACGATCGAGAAAATCGCCGCGAGCTCTCCGCTAACGAACCACCCGAAGTTCTCGTCATGATCTTGCCGAGCGTCGAAGCGCGCTCGCGGCATCGCCGTCATCCACTGTCGAATGCCAGCGCACCGCAGCCATCCCACCGCTTCGAGGTAGACGCCGTACGCCTCGTCTACCTCGTCATCGCGCAACGGCCGCACGTGCGCATCGCCTATGAGCTGGATTTCCCGCGACTCGCTCATCCCCAAGAGAGTATCATCGCGCAGGCCTTCGAGCTTGGCGCAGCGAGTTTCCAACGAGTCATCGACCGATCGCGCTTGCGTATCTGTACCTTTTTCGGTACAATCAGCGAAGTGTGGCCGCACGCAAGAAGCCGACGCTCGAATGCAGATTCTACCAAACGCCGACCGGCAACGAGCCGGTTCGGGATTGGATCAGATCGCTGTCTCCGGCGGTTCGCAAAGAAATTGGGGCGGACATCGGTCAAGTGCAATGGTCGTGGCCGATCGGCAAGCCTCTCGTGGATGGGTTCGGCGCGGGGCTATTCGAGGTTCGCAGCAACCTGGACGGCAACATCTATCGGGTTCTGTTCTGCTTGGACCGTTCCACGATGGTGCTCCTGCACGGCTTCCACAAGAAGAGCCAGAAGACACCCAAGTCGGATCTCGATCTTGCTCGCCGACGGATGAAAGACGCGGAGACCTAACATGAAGAAGAAGTACATCGGTTCGACCCTCGACTCACTCTTCGAGGAACTAGGCGAGCGCGAGGAGGTCGAGCTTCTGACTCAGAAGAAGCTCTTGGCCGCGAAGATCGAGCGAGCGATGACGCGACAAAAAATGACCCAAGTGGAGCTGGCCAAGGCCATGCGGACCAGCCGCACGGTCGTTCACCGGCTGCTCGACCCGCACGACACGGGTGTCACGCTGGCGACTCTCGCGAAGGCGTCGAAGGCCCTCAAGGTGAAGCTTCTGCAGGTCGCCTAACGGCGTTGTCAATCGTCGAAATATCGTCGGCAACCGCTCCCAACGAGCCCCAACGAGCGCATCCGCGATCAAGAAATGCGCTCATTCGCAGCCGTTCGCAGCCGTTCGCAGCCGTTCGCGCCAAGCGCCCCCGATTTAGGTTCCGGCGCCGCAAGGCGTGGGGGTTCAAGTCCCTCCTCGTGCACCGAAGCGAAATCGTTGGCATCGCCGATCAGCAACGCGGCGATTGTTGAGTAACGCAGTCAAGGCTGCCGACGAGTCGCCGACGATTGAACGTCGGCGGTCGTCGGGCTCCGCGCCGGTGGCACGAATCGCTGTGGAGCAACGAGCCGTGCCGCAAGCTTCTACGCTTGCCATCTCTCGGATCGCATCCGTGTGCAGGAGGTCGCGGCTTGGATGCACCCCGGCTAAGCCGAGCTCTACGACGGGCTCCGCTCACAGGGCTTGAAGGCGGCGGGTCCCTCCGGCGCTCTCTGGTCGACCGAGGTGTTCATGAATGGAGAGGGCGACGCGACCGTCTTTGTGTCCGCAGCGGGAACGGCGAGTGCCGTGGGCCGTACGCGGCCGCTGGTCGTTCCCGCGGCCGAGCTGGCGATTGCGGTTCGCTCACACGGATGTGGATCGGACGTACGCAGCGCTTGGCACGTACGTCGCCGAGCACGAGGTCGGCGTCGATGGACCTGTGCGCGAGTACTATCTCGTCGACGGCTTCAATACCTCGGACTCCATGTTGTGGCGCACGGAGATCGCGTGGCCGATCTTCCGGGCCGGGCACTGACGTTATCGAGAAGCGTGTGGGAACCGCAACAGGTGCTGGACGCGCGTCGCTGAGGCCAGACGCATGTCCGGAGGACAGCGTGGTGTTTTGAGGCCCAATCAATTCTCACGAGCCATCTTCCGAGCCTCCTCCGCGCGGAAGCCCTTTGGATAGAGACGAACGTACTCTTCGGCTAACGCGCGAGCTCCGACCTGGTCGCCGCGGCGGCCTCGCGCAAGCGCTCTCAGAAACAGTACATCTTCATTGTGCGCACTGTGCGGATAACGCGCCTCGAAGGCGCTCAGGAGGGGCTCTGCCGTGCCGTAGTCTCCACGCGAGAACACGGCCATTGCTCGGGCAAAGTCCTCCGCCGCGCTCGATACAGGTGCGTCCCCACTAGCCGCGGGTTTAGTGAGAGCGAGGTTTGCGGATGGCGCAGGATTGCCGCTGGTCTTGCCGTGCAGGGGCGGCGCTGGGTCGGTTGAGCGCGGTGCAAGCACAAGGGGCAGTGCGGTTTGCCCGGGCGGCAAGCCGACGGCCGCGGACTCCGCCGTCTGGGGAACGTTGCTGATGGACGCGGGCGGCCAAGACTCCCCCTCCCGCAACGTCAACTCTGTTTGCCCCGCAAAGCGCAGCGTGACGACACCATCTTGGACAGCGACGCGCCGAGTCTGTTTCTCGCTGACATCTATCGTGAAATGCGTGCCGTGCACTTCAAGCTCGCCGTCTGGCAGGGCAAGAACGAAGCGTTGACCCGCCTTCAGCTTGCGGACGGCGAAGGAGAATGAGCCGCTCTGCAGCGCGAGCCGGAGCGACGGCCCCTGCTGACTTACCTGCCAGTTGCTATGGGGCGTCGCGACCAAATCGAACGAAGGCCCAGCGGACACGGCGCTTGAGCGACGCCAACCCGAGAGATGCAACGCCAAAAATAGGGCGGCTACCGTGCACGCAAGAGCCCCCCAAACTCTCGGATGCGGAACCCAGCGGCGCTGCGGGCCGACCGTCAATTCGTTCGCGCGGCGTAAGACCTCGATGTGGAGCCCGCGGCGGCGCAGCGGCGAGTCTGGAACGCTCGGGAGGCGTTTGGCCAGCGCTTGCAGTCGCAGGAGCGCTGCTCGCTCCACGGAGCACTCCTCGCAACTCGCGGCATGCCGCTCGAAAGAAGCGGTGTCGGCGCGCGACAGACCGCCGTCGAACGCAGCCTCGACTTGCCAAATCCTGGAGCAAGCTTTCCGATTCATAGCTCCCCCTCCTCGACGGAGGCGCGAAGCTCGAGCCTCGCGTGGTGAAGACGCGCGTGCGCACGGTGGTGACCGGGATATCGAGGATGCTCGCCACTGCCTCACTGCTGAACCCCTCCAGCGTCACGAGCGTGAATACTTCGAGCTTCTTGGGCGAAAGACGGTTCAACGCAGCTTGAAAGCGGCGCAGGTCCTCACCCCGGTCGAAATCGGCCGCGGGCGACGGCGACGCTTCGGGAAACGTTAAGCGCCCCCACGTCAAAAGTCTGGCTGCGGCACGCGACAACGAGCGCCGATGTCGACGAACGAGGATCACAGCGATTCCGAATAGCCAATTCTTGACGGGAAGCGCCGTGTCGAAACGGGGAGCCGCGGGGATCACTTCCAGAAAAGTCGATTGGGTGAGATCGTCGAGGTCGCCGATGTTGACGCCGAGACGCGCGACGAACTGCCGAACCAAAGCTTGGTAGCGATCGAACAACTCGCCCAATGCTTCGAGATTGCCTTGGGCCACCAGAACGACCAACTCCGCGTCCGACTGCGGCGGCTGCGCGATCAGAGCGCGTTTCAAGCAAGCTCCTGGCTGCGCTGCTGTCGGGCAGAAAACGTCTTCCTCATTGGAGCTCCACTCCTACGGTGGACGCTACGCCCCACCAAGGTAAACTGTAAGCTCCAGTCGCGTTCGTCTCCGAGTGCCCAATGCTGTACGGGACGACCTCGAACGCCAAATCCGCACGCAGGCGGACGGTCGTGTGCGCTGGCCACACGGAGCCCACGAACCCACCGAGGCGACCCTCGGCGCGATCTCGATCGACTGCGGCGTAATGATCCTCGTGGACAGCCGCCAGAACGCCCAGCACGCCGGCGCGTAACACGAACATCGCGATGGGGATGCGACGACCCGCTGTTACGCCGAAGGCCAAGCTGGCCGTTTTGGGAGCGCCTTCATTACCGCCGAGCGTGCTGACGTAATGCCCCTCATAGCGTGCCAGGATACCAAGCTCCCAGGGCCCGACCGGTATCGCACCGAATGGGCCGATGCAGGGGCTGATGAGATGGTCCGCGCCCGCCCGTACTCCTAGCTCCGCACCATAGACGGGATTGATGGCGTACGGGGCTCGCGGCACATCGGACGGCGGCGCCGCCGGAAGAGCGTGGGCAGGCGCGGGAGCGAGCGCCGGGACCGGTCCGGTCGGCAGCCGCGCAGAAGGCAGCGGAGCTTCAGTGCTCAGTGACTCGACGGTCGGAATGAGCTCGACGGGATCCTGGATTTGGCGCTGAACGGTACGACCGTCGCGCGTCTGGAAGGTGAGCCTCACCCCACCCTCTCGTGCTTCCACGGCCACACTCGCGCAATTCCCCGCGCCGGGATCCGTCTCGAACTTCTGTTGGAGCTCGACCGCTGCATGCCGCCAGGCCGGACTCACGGGCTCAACCAAATCGACGCGGCACTCGGCGTGAGCAAGACGGGAGGCGACGAATGCCTGGCACCCGAACGCCAGCGCACTCGCCCGCCGGCGGGCTCGTTCGTGCGCGTTGTGTCGGATGAGACTCACCGGCCGTATCTCTATCCGCCTTTCGGGCCGGCAGGCGTTCAAAAAGGAGAATCTTTTCTTTTGTTTGAACGTTCCGTCGGTGGACGGCGGACGTGAGGGTGAGCGGGATCGCTGTCTGATAGGACCGGAATATGTGTGCGATTTCGCATTCATTCTCGAAAGGCCGAAGTTAATGACTCCAGGTCGTGCCGCTCATGACCTCGTCGATTGCCTGTCAGAGGCCATTCGGACGCCGGTGCTGACGCGGGAGGAAGAGCTGGGGCTAGCGCGCCGCTACAAGGATGACGGAGACACGGGCGCAGCAGACACCCTGGCGCGCGCACATTTGCGTTGTGTAGTTGCGATAGCACGTAGGTATCGCGGCTACGGCCTTTCGCTGGGTGAGCTGATCGCGGAAGGTAATTTTGGAATCGCTCAGGCGCTGATCAAGTTCGACCCGGAACGCGGCGTGCGTTTCGCGACGTACGCGACGCACTGGATCCGCGCCTGCATTATCAGCCATGTGTTGAAGTCGTGGAGCCTGGTAGGCGGCGGAGGCGCGCTGCGCTCGCGCGTGTTTTTCAAGCTCCGTCGGGAGCGCATACGGGCCGCCAATGCACTCGGCGAGGGCGAAGCCGCGGACCTGATGGTGGCCGAACGGCTCGGCACTTCGACTGAAGAAGTAGGCACAATGATGATGCGCGTGGTCAGTCGTGACATCTCCCTCGACGCGGGTTCGGAGTATCCCGGCTCGATTCGGCTGATCGATCGCCTGCCCGCTGCCGACAATCCTGAACAGGGATTGTCCGAACATCGGCTTCATGAAAGTCTGGCCCGTGCGATTGCACGCGCCATCGCGGAACTCGATCCGCGGGAGCGGTACATCGCCGAGCATCGTTTGATGGCTGACGCGGCATTGGAGCTATCACTGGCGCAAATTGCGCGACACTTCGGCATCTCGCGGGAACGCGCGCGGCAGCTCGAAGTGCGCACCAAGCACAAACTACGCGCTCGACTGCCCGTCCTCGGAGACAGCGCTGTGGGCGAAAGGATTTGCAATGGTTGAACGGCTCAAAGATGTGATGGTCAACGCTGGTGCAGCGTGGGTGTTGTGGCTCTTGTTCGGGCTCAGCATCGTTTCGATCGGGATCATGATCGAGCGCGGACGTCTCTTTCTATCGCGACGAGACGACATCGCGGCCTTATTGGCTGATCTGCATCGTCTCTTGGCCGCCCGCGATCTGGAAGGGGCCCGTGCTCGCCTCGCTCGATCGCGAAGCGTGGAGGCGGCGGTTGCACTCGCCGGCCTGGAGCAATGGGCTCGCGGACCGCGACCGGCAGCCGAGGCGATGGCGGCTGCGACGGGGCTCGAGCGCGGACGACTCGAGCGACACCTCATGTTCCTCGGCACGTTGGGGAACAACGCGCCATTTATCGGTTTGCTCGGCACGGTGATCGGAGTGGTCGGTGCGTTTCAGGCTCTTGGTTCTGCGCCGAGCGTGGCCACGGCAACCGCCGCGGCAGCCGGCCTCGCGCCGGAGCGAGTGATGAGCACCATCGCGGAAGCGTTGGTCGCAACGGCCGTGGGCATCCTAGTCGCAATTCCGGCGGTGGCAGTATTCAACTACTTTCAGGGGCTCGTCGCAGCAGTTGTCGCCAACGCGGATACGCTCGGGCATGTAGTGCTCACCCACATCCCGCTTGGTCCTGAATCGGCGCCCGCGCCCGGCGAGAACGCAGTTCGACCGATTGTACCTGCTCTGGCCGCCGGCGAGAGCGCGTGATGGCTGGAGATACTCGGCGCGCCCCCAGCTCGGCAATCACTGGGATCAACGTCACCCCGCTGGTCGACATCACGCTCGTACTGCTGATTATTTTCATGGTAACAGCGAAACTCATCGTGTCGCCGAAAGCGATGAACATCGAGCCTCCGAAGGCGATGTCGGGCAAGGACGTGCAAGAGATATTCAGCATCGTTCTGTTCGCGGACGGCAAGACGCAAGCCAACGGCCGTTGGCTTCCTTCGGACGATGCGGCACTCGAGATCGCTCAAGGCGAAGCAAGCAAATATGCGGACCTACGTGCCGTGATCAAGGCCGACAACGCGGTGCCGCATGGCCGGGTCATGCACGTCCTCGATCTGCTGAGGCGTGCGGGCCTCACGAAAATCGGATTCGGTGTCGTGCCTACCGACGCGACGCCCGCGAGAGCATTGGGCCCTCAGTAACGATGCTTGCGGCGAGCCAACCGAGCGGCGATTCGCTCACGGTGCTGATCCGCGCGAACGCGAAGGATCGCAAGTGGGCCGGCGCGGGCGTTGCGCTGGCTGCAAGCCTTCACGTTGCCCTCGCCTGGAGTGTACGCAACATCGCGAGCGAGCAGCGCGCGTCCGAGATCGATGATGTGACTGAGGTCGTCGACATCGATCTTCCGAAGCCCGAACAGCCGCCACCCACCCCTGAACAGCCGAAGCCGGAGGAAGCACCCGAGCCCAAAACCAGCAAGGCAGTTGCGAGGGGCGAGCGCAGCCCGCCACCGGCGCAAGCGGCTGCCGTCCTCACCAAAGTACCGGATCCAAATGAACCGGTAGACTTAACTGACGGATTCGTCACCGGCACCGCGACGAGCTACATTGGGGGATCGACCAGCGCTGCGGGCACCAACACTCGGGCGGCGCATACGGGGCCACTCGCTGGCGGCTCGCCACATGGGAACCCCTCGCTGCCGCCCGGAGGACCTGACCACGGACCCGATCGATCGCGACCTCCTGGGGTAGCCGGAAACACAGAGTGGCAGTGTCCCTTCCCATCAGAGGCGGACACCGAGGAGCGCGACCACGCGGTGGTGACGATCCAGGTGAACGTCGACGTATCCGGTACCGCCACGAAGATCGTTGTAGTCCGAGACCCTGGCAGCGGGTTCGCTCGCCAGGCTCGGGTCTGTGCGCTCGAGAGGCGCTGGAACCCAGCTCTGGATCACGACGGGATGCCAACATCGGGCTCGACCGTCGTGAATGTGCATTTCGACCGCTGAATTCCGCCATGTCCAATCAACAAAGTTCCTCGCTCGCGAGGCAGTCAATGGCGCTGATGTTCGCCATCGCGACCTTCGGGTCCATTGCCGGCGCCCAAGAACCCCCGGCGCGGGCCAGCGACAACGCATCTTCCGTCACACTCGTGCCCCCGACTCTGACCTCATCGGCCGACGTGCCTTACCCGTCTGGCGCCACGGGCGACTCCGTCGTCGTCCTCACGCTCACCATCAATGCGGATGGCACGGTGCGGTCGGCCCACGCCCTGCAGGTGGACGAGCCCTTCTCCACATCGGCCGAGCACGCGGCACTCCAATGGCGCTTTGATCCGGCAATGCGACGCAATCAACCAGTCGCATCCGTTATTCATTTTGAAGTTCGCTTCGTTGCGCCCAAACCAGAACCCGAGCCACCTCCAGAGCCAGAGCCGGGACAGAACGCCGCGCCGCCGTCAGCGACCCAACCCGCTACGCTCATCAACAAAGCCCCCGACGTGCCAGTGGAGATCAACGTTCGAGGCGCTCGGCTCGCTCCGGCAGTTTCGTCGTTCACGCGCGCAGAAGTGCGACAGCTCCCCGGCGCTTTCGGTGACCCGTTCCGCGCTATCGAAGCGCTTCCAGGCGTCACGCCCATCGTGTCTGGGTTGCCGTTTTTCTATATCCGCGGAGCGCCTCCCGGCAACGTTGGCTACTTCCTGGATGGCGTTCGCGTCCCATACCTCTATCACGTCGGCTTGGGTCCTTCGATCGTTCACCCTGGGATGGTCGAACGCGTCGATCTTTATCCCGGCGGATACCCAGCGCAGTTCGGGCGATTCGCAGGCGGCATCGTTTCAGGTGAAGTGACGCAGCCACGGACAGACACTCACGGCGAAGCGAATGTTCGCCTCATCGACGCGGGCGCCATGGCTGAGACGGGCTTCGCCAACGGCAAGGGCACAGTCCTCTTGGGCGGCCGCTATTCGTACACAGCTGCTCTGGTGTCGCTGATCTCGCCCACCACCAACCTCGCCTACCACGACTACCAAGCCAGGGTCAGCTACGACATCACGCCACGCGATCGGGTCAGCGTTTTCAGCTTCGGCTCTTATGACCTAGTGGGCCAGACCAAGAACAACATCCTCACAGTCCTTTTCGGTTCCGAATTCTATCGTGCGGACGCCCGCTACGAGCACCGATTTGGAGAATCGAGCACGCTCCGCACCGACGTCACACTCGGCTACGATCAAACTCGGGTCGGCGATCAGAGAAACTCTCAGGACCGGATGATCAGCGTTCGTTCCGAGTTTCATCATGAGCTGAGCTCACAGCTTCTATTGCGCTCGGGAGCGGACGCGACCATCGACGGCTACACGGCGGACTCGCGCACCTACTCTGACCCGGAGGATCCCGAGACTATTCGCTTCAACAATCTGTTCCCACCGCGCACCGATCTCGCGGTCGGCGCGTGGAGCGATGTCGTGTGGAATCCGACCCCCGAGGTAGAGGTTACACCCGGTCTGCGACTGGACCTCTATGGCTCCGGGGGCGCAAACGCGCTTTCGCTCGATCCGCGGATTTCGGCGCGCTTCAAGAGCTCGAAAAAAGTGCGCATCATTCACGCCTATGGGCTGGCGCACCAGCCGCCATCGTTCGTGGTTCCCATCCCGGGGCTGACGCCCGGCAAGTTGCAGGGCGGGTTGCAGAGCACCTTCCAGACCAGCGCCGGTGTCGAGGCTGACTTACCGAGCGACATAACGGCGACGGCAACATTGTTCCACAACGCCTTCTTCAACATGACCGATGCGCTGAGTCTTGTGCCAGCTGGCGTAGACAACCCACTAGACCAGCGCAGCAGAGGTCAAGCGTTCGGGTTCGAACTCTTCGTTCGGCGGCGGTTGACGAAGAAGCTAGGCGGCTATCTTTCGTACACGCTGTCGCGCTCGACGAGGTCCATCGACGGTTACACATTCCCCAGCTCGTTCGATCGAACGCACGTGGCAAGCGCGGCTCTCGCCTATGACCTGGGGCGTCGCTGGCGAGCGGGTTCACGCTTGGTCTTTTACACCGGGGTGCCGAAGAGCCCGCCTGCGGACAACGTGATTGTCGTACCGCAAAGTCACCCCGACCGACAGCCGACGTTCTACCGCGTAGACGTTCGGTTGGAGAAACGCTGGCAGCTCACCCAGAAAGCGTGGATCTCATTCGTGCTCGAAGTCATGAACGTGACTTTGAGCAAAGAGACTGTTGGCAATTCCACGATCGGTCCCGTCACAATCCCCAGTGTCGGCGTAGAGGCAGGGTTCTAATCATGAAAGTCCTTCTCGAACGCTTCTGTTGGTGCCTGATATTTTCGAGTATCGCGGTCGTCGGTTGCCTGCCCAAGGATACACGGCCGCCGCCGGAAAGCCTGCTGGTGACGGCGAGCGCGAGCGACGCTGTGCTGAACGGCATCGCCAGTTCAGCAACGGAAGACGGCTGGTCGATTTCATACGATCGTTTGCTGATCTGCATCGGGGACGTTTCACTCGATGGCTCCAATTGCTCCACCTATTCGGAAGCCAGCTACAGCCGCGTCCTCGACATGAGTACGGCAGGGCCGCAGAAGGTCAACGAGTCGTTCGCGCTCGGGCAATGTGATTTCGGCTTCGGGCTCGTGAACCCGGCAGACGACTCGCTTTCTGGAAGCGGGGTCAGCACGAGCGACGTCGTGTTCATGCGCACGGCGGGCACCGACAAGTACGCCGGGCCGAGCGGCACTAGCATCTTCGTGCAAGGTCATGCGGATCGGGCCGGAGCAACCAAGACCTTTTCCTGGGCTTTCCGTCAGCAGCTCCGCTTCCGCGACTGTCGACAAAGCGCGGATCCGAGCTCCATGCATGGTGTGTTGCTGGCTGAAAACGCCGCATCGACCCTGAACCTCGTGGTCCGCGGAGAAGCTCTGTTTCAGGACAACACCGACCTGTCGCTCGCAAAGCTCCGCTTCGATCCAATCGCGGCCGCCGACAGCGTCTCAGGCAATGACGACGGAGATGTTAGCCTTGACGAGCTCGCCGCGGTTCCACTTGCGAGTCTCGCGAGTACGGGTGGCTACCCTGCGAGCGGGAGCAGCGCCGCAGCGCAGACGCTCGAAGACTATATCTACTTGAGCTCATTCCCCGCAGTGCTGAACTTCGGCGACAGTGGCGCCTGCACGATCAGCATCGGCAGGGAAGACTGAGGCCGATCAAAGCGCCACGCGCACATTTTCTGCACCCAACGCTCGCGCGAAGTTCATCGCGTCAGGGTTTCAGCGTGCCTGACCGCACGCTGGCTCGGACAGTGACTGATCTTCCCCCGGCTGCGTCTGTTCCGAGCGGTTAGGCTGGGGTTGCGCAATGTCGAGCCCGACTCAATGGAGATAGGATGGAACAGAGCCAGAGTGAGACAAAGCCATCCGGCGCGAGCGTGTGCGTCGCAAACATCGGTCCAGATGAGCGCGCCGAGCGCATGTACTTCGGACTCGCGGCCGTGGCGATCGCGGTGCTCCTGGCGGGGGCCTTACTGCTAGCGCATGCTGCTCGACCCTGGAGGGTGACCGCCTTCTTGCCGCTCTGGGCAGCGGGGACGAGCCTGTTGCAAGTTCGGGAGAAGACATGCGTGGCGCTTGCGCGCCGTGGTCTCCGAAATATGGATAACGGAGAGGAGTCGATCGACGATCCGAACGAGCTCCGTCAAGTGAGAGCTCAGGCCCGTCGAGTCGTGCTCAGAGGGCTCGCGATCGCCGTCGTCGCGACGGCGGTGTTCTGCCTTGCTCCCTGAGCTTGGTTTGCTGGTTCTGCGCCTCCTTTGGTGATTCTTATCTGTCACCCGACAGAGAATATTCGTGCAATCGAGCACCGTAAGCAGACTCGACGATCTGCTTCTTGAGCTTCTTTTTGGCTCGGGCTTCGAGCTGCCTCGCGCGCTCGCGCGACACGCCGAGCCTGCGGGCAATTTCCGCAAGCGAGAGCTCGTCCTCATCGACGACCAGCAGCCGGTTTTCGACGATGTAGCGTTCGCGTCGATCCAGAGACGGGAGCGCCGTGAAAACAGCCGCGTGCGCCAAGCGCTCAAGCTCCGCACTCGCCAACCGATCCTCTTGAGTCGGACCCTCCGCGGGTAGCGTCTCTCCGAGAGTAGTTGGCGAATTCGCGTAGACCTCTGAATCCAACGAAGCGTCGCGAGCTGCCAGGCTCCACTCCATGGACCGCAGGGAGGAAACCGAGATGTCGAGCGCCCTTGCGACCAACTCGTCCGCGTGTGCTCCGTCACCCACCTGATTGGCAATGCGGACACGCGCGCGACGCAGCTTGAAGAACGTCTTCGAGCGTAGTGCGCCAGAGCCTCCGCCGACCATGGTCCAAGAATGAAGAACGTAGTGAAGCATATACGCCCGAATCCAATAACGGGCGTAGCCCACGAACCGGACGCCGCGATCGGGGTCGAATTTCCCGAGCGCGTGCACCAACCCGAAGCTACCCTCGGCGACCAGCTCGCCGATTGCAACGCCATAGCCTCGGTATCTGGACGCCAACGCAAGCACGTAGCGAAGATGAGCGCCGATCAGACGCTCGCGCGCTGCGCGATCCTGATGCTCACGCCACCGGTGAACGAGTACTGCCTCTTCATGGTGCGAGAGCTCGCCATACGCGCGCGCAGTCGCCGCGTAGGAGTCTAGAGCATTCACTGTTGATCCTTCGCCATGAACATAAAAAATGACCCGTAGGTCAAGCCTTCAGCTTCGCGTCGAATAGAGAGATCATCGTCTGCCAGTGACGCTCGGCGCAGGCCTCGTCGTACACGGGCGTGTCGCGCAGTACCCAGCCGTGCTTTGCGGGATAAGTCTCGATCGTGTGGTCGACCCCAGCCTCTGTTAGAGCCAGCTCGAGCCGGGCCTTCATCTCGTCGGGGAAGGATTGATCTTCGATCGCGCCGGCGATGTAGATACGCGCCTTCATCTCGTGCGCGAGGCGGTGGGGGCTTTCCGGCGCGTCGGTCGCGAGGCGACCGCCGTGATAGGAGGCTGCCGCGATGACACGTCCCGGGTAGGTCCCCGCCGCGGTGAGCGACATCAGACCACCCATGCAGTAGCCGGTGGTACCGACGCCCCCGGGCTTCACGTCGGGCTGCGCCTCGAGATAGTCGAGGAACGCGCGGGTGTCGGACATGGTGTTCGCCTGGGTCGCGTGTGCGAGGAACTTCTCCAGCAGCACCTTACGCTTGTCCGGATCCGTGAAGGTCGTGTGCGCATCCATTGGTTCGTACGGACCCGACCGATAGAAGAGATCTGGCATGAGCACGAAGTAGCCGTACGACGCGAGCCGCTCGCCGATCTCGAGCATCGCCGGGCGAATGCCGAGGCCGTCCATGAATGCAAGTACCGCCGGCCAGGGGCCAGCGTTGCCCGGACGAAACACATGGCTCGGGCACATGCCATCGCGCGTCTCGAGCTCTACTTTGTTCATGATCGCTCCGCAGGTGGGGCGCCGTGCAACGGCGCGGACATCGTTGAATCCAACGTTTCTAGATCGCGTTCTCCCCGGTCTTCGTCGCCGCGCTTCTTGCGCCGCGCACGCCATTCGATGGCGTCGTCGAACAGCGAGTAGGCGACCGGGGTGGCGAGCAGCGTGAGCGCGAGCGAGAAGGTCTGTCCACCTACCACCACGCCCGCGATCGCTCGGTTCAAGCCCGCGCCGATGCCGCGCGAGAGCAGGAGCGGAATCATGCCGGCGACGAAGGCGAGCGTGGTCATCAGGATCGGACGGAGGCGATCCCGATTCGCCTCGAGGATCGCTTGGTCTCGAGGCATCCCCGCCGAACGCAGGTGGTTGGTGTGATCGATCTGCAAGATCGCGTTCTTCTTCACCACGCCAAACAGCACGATGATGCCGAGCGCCGACATGATCGAGAGCTCCTGGTGAAACAAGAGCAACGACAGCAACGCGAACGGGATGGTGAGCGGCAGCGACAACATGATCGTGACCGGGTGAAGCCACGATTCGAACTGAGCCGCGAGCACGAGATACATGAAGATCGCGCTCATCCCGATGGCGACCAGAAAGCCCCTGACGACGCGGCCCGTCTCCTTCGTGAAGCCCGCAGGGCTCGCGGAGTAGCCAGCTGCCATGTGCTGTTCGTCGATGATCTTTTTTAGCGCGTCGGACACGGTGCTCTGGCCGAACCCGGGAGCGACGTTCGCCATGATCGTCACTTGTCGTTGGCGGGCGAGGCGATTGACTTGGGAGGGGCCGGTCGTGCGCCGGACAGTGACCACCGAGGCCAATGGAACCGGCGCTCCCTTACTGGACGGCACCGTCATCAGCGACAGCCCGGCTAGGTCGGCGCGGTATGTCTTCTCTGCTCGCGCGCGGATATCATAGTCCTCGCCGCCTTCCTCGAAGGAGGAGATCTTGAGACCGCCGACGAGTAGCTGTAGCGCGCTCGCGACGTCGACGACGTTCACACCCAGGTTGGCCGCAATCTCGCGGTTCACGGAAACGCGGAGCTCGGGGTTGCCGACGATCAGATTGGAGTCGACGTCGACCGCGCCACGAACCTTGCCAAAGCGCGTAACGATCTGTTCCGCGTAGCGCGAGAGCTTGTTCAAGTCAGGTCCGGCGATGGTGTACTGGACCGCGGCGCTCGACTGACCCGTACTGATCTGCTGAGAGACGGAGACGTCGATGCGGAGGTCTTTGGGCTCGCCCGCGACGATCTCTCGTCGCACGCGATCCATGATTTGGAATTGACTTGCCTTGCGCTCGTTCGGGTCCACGAGCCTTACGTAGATGTTCGCCCGGTTCTGCGTCTGCTGCGCGTCGTTGCCGATCGTGAGCAAGGTGTGTTCTACCTCCGGCAGGTGCCGGACTTCGCGCGCGATCCCTTCGCCGATTAGGCGCGTCTGCGTGAGGCTCGTTCCCTCCGGAGCGCGCACGTTCACTTCGAACTCGGCCGTGTCGTTTTCGGGTTGGAACCCTTTGGGAATGGCGCCCGACAGAGGTACGCAGGAACCCATCGTCAGCGCTGCGGCCACGACGACGACCCAGCGCCGCTTCATCACCCATTTGAGCACGCTAAAGTAGGCGTGTTCGATCGGACGATAGAGGCGTTCCACGAGCCGCTCGAGCCCGCTCTTCCTACGCGCTTCTCCCGGTGCTGTCGGTCCCGGGAGCCAGCGAGCAGCGAGCATCGGTGTGAGTGAGAAGCTCACGAACAAGGAGACCGCGATGGCGAACGCCATCGTAATCCCGAAGCTCTGCAGGAATCGCCCGACGATGCCGCTCATGAAGGCAACCGGCAGAAAGACGGCCATGAGCGACAGCGTCGTTGCCAGCACCGCGAGGCCGATATCACGCGTGGCGAGCACCGCCGCGGGGAAGGGCTTGTAGCCCTTTTCTTCGATGAATCGCACGATATTTTCGAGCACGACGATGGCGTCGTCGATCACGATCCCTACTGCGAGGGCAAGCGCGAGCAGCGTGATGATGTTCAACGTGAAGCCGATCACGTACATCAACGCGAACGTACCGACGATGGAGATGGGAATAGCGAGCGCGGCGATGATCGTGCCTCGGAGGTTGCCCAGAAAGAGCAAGACGACCAAGGCCGCAAAGACTGCGCCCAGCACCAAGTGCTCACGCACGGCGTTGACGCTCGTGCGGATCGACTGCGAATTGTCGCGCACGACGCGCAGCTCGACTCCCGGAATCGTCTTCTCGATTTGGGAAATGCGGGCGCGTACGGCGTCAGCGACCGAGACCGTATTTTCGCCGGACTGCTTACGGACCGAGAGCACGACGGTCTGCGCGCCGTCCTCGGAGGCCCACGATGCTTCGTCCTCGGTGCCGTCCTCCACGCGCGCCACGTCTTCGACGCGCGTCGCATGGTCCTTGAACTCGCGGACGACGATCCGTCCCACCGCCTGGACCGTGGGCACACGGCCTTCGACCCGCAGCGCGAGCCGCTGCGGACCGGTGTCGATCTCGCCTCCAGGCACCGAGATGTTCTGCAGCGCGAGCGCGCGCTGCACGTCGATCGCCGTGAGCCCGGAAGCTTGGAGCTTGAGCGGGTCGAGCCACAGATTCACTTGGCGCTTGCGGCCACCGAGGATCGTTACCTGCCCGACGCCATTGGTGCTCTCGACCTGCCGCCGCACTTTCTTGTCTGCAAGCTCGGTTACGTCGCGCAGCGAGCCGCGCGCGCGCAGGGTCATCAACAGAATCGGCGCCGCGTCCGGATCTATCTTGTTGACGATGGGTGGGTCGATGCCTTTGGGTAGATCACCGAGAACCGAGTTGATGTGATCGCGCACCTCCTGCGTGGCAGTATCTATGTTCTTGTCGAGCGAGAATGCTATGGTGACGAGCGAGACTCCCTGACTCGAGCTAGAACGCAGCTCGTCGATGCCGCTGATGGTATTGACCGCGCCTTCGATCTTGTCGGTGAGCTCGCTCTCGATCTCCTCGGGCGCCGCGCCGTTCAACGTGGTGCTGACGAGCACGGTCGGGATATCCACCTTGGGGAACTGATCGAGACCGAGCGAGCCGTAGCCGACGATGCCGACGACGGCGATCGCCAGCACGAGCACCCAGGTGAGAACCGGGTGCTTGACACAGAGCGAGGCTAGCCACTGCATGGGCGCTCAGTCGACGAGAGCGCCGTCCGCGCTCGCGCCCGGCGGGTTGATGACCACGTGCTCTCCTTCGCTCACGCCGCTCGCCACGGCGACCAGCTCGCCGAGCGAGGCTCCCGTCTGAATGAGCCGGTGTTGCAAGCGCCCGTTTACGACCACGAACACCGCTGGCTCGGTCTCACCGCTCACGATCGCGGTCCTCGGCACGACCGGCAGCTTGTCTTCGCCGATGGGCAGATAGGCGGTGACGAACATGCCTGGCAAAAGCAGGCCGTCCTTGTTGTCCGTCACAGCCTCGATCACCAGGTCGCGGGTTTGCTCGCGCACTTCACCGCCGATGAACCTGACCACGGCCGAAAACGACTTGCCTGGGATGCCTAGTGTTTCGAAGCGCACGCTCACACCGATTTTTGCCGCGTAGATGTCGGGCTCGGGAACCGTCAGCCGCACGCGCAGCGGGTTATCCTGAAGCAACGTCACGACCTTGCTGTCGGGCCGCACGTAGTCGCCGACGTTGATCATCCGATCCGCTATTTTGCCGTCGAACGGGGCGCGTATCGTGGAATCCCCGACGGCTTGGCCCGCTTGTGCTGCTCGGGCGCGCGCGGCATCTTCCGAGGCGGCCTGCGATTGGCATTGCCCCATCGCGCGATCGTATTCCTGCTGCGTCACGGCGCCCTTGGCGAGCAGCCCCTGATACCGAGCGCAGTCGAGCTTCGACGTCGCGAGCTGCTCGGAGGCGGTTTTGGCGTTTGCCGCGGCTTCGACTTGTGACAGACCTGCCGCGCGCGCGTCGAGCTGCGCGATCTTGTCTCCCTTGGCGACGTGCGCTCCCATTTCGACGAACACACTGACGACGCGGCCGCTCGCGTTCGCTGCCAAGTCCGTGCGGGCATTTGCGTCGAGCACCCCAGTGAGCGCGACCTCTCGCTGCACCGGCTGCAAGACGACGGTCGACGTCTCGACGTGCAGCGGTTTCTCCGCGGGCTTGGCTGGTGGGGGCGGCGCGCGATGACAGGCCGCAACAGCGAGCGCGCACAGAGCACACAGACGAGCGAATGCCTGCTGCTTCATCGATCGAGCCCTTCGCGCCCTGCGGCGTCGAGACGGAGGGCAACGCGCGCGTACGCCAAATCGGCATCAGCCTGGATGCGCGCCACCTCCGCCCTGAACAGATCTTGCTCCGACTGCAGCACGTCGAGCTGCGTCGCAAGCCCGCCCACGAAACGGTCACGCGCGAGCTCCGCGGCGACCCCCGACGCCTTCACCTGTTCACGCGCGGAGCGCGACTTCTCGACCGAGCTCTCTACTTGGTAGAAGTCACGAAAGACAGCGTCGTCCGCGTTCCGCTTGGCCGCGCGAAGCTTGACCGCGGACGTCGCCGCGGCCGCTCGCTGCGCTCGAACGGACGCCGGCAAGGTGGCGTCGAGCTTCCAGGTCGCCGTGGCCTGGAGCAGATAGTACTCATTGTGCAGGGTCAGGGACGGCGCGTTCGTTATGCGCTCTTGCGCGCTCGCAGTCAGTGTCGGCGCCCAGGAGGCGGTGGCTGCGCTCGAGCTCGCTCGGGCAGAGCGCTGCGCGGCCTCGGCGCTGCGCACGGAGGGCAGCCGAGACGTGCCGGACAGCCACTGTTCGAGCGGAGCTTCCTCGTGCAGGTCATCGACGGGAAACTCCGTGGTTGGTGCCGCCGCAAGTCCGCTCAGCGTCTCGAGCGACCGCCGGCTCATGATTACCGCGAAGCGAGCAGCAGAGAGATCCTGCTCGGCCCGCGACACATCCGCATTCGCGCGCTGCAGATCGAGCTCGGTAGCCGTGCCGCCGGCTTTGCGATCCGTGATTAAGGCGGCGTTCGCGTGCGACAGCTCCAGCGCGCGCTGGGCGGCGAGCAGCAGCGCCTCGTTGCCGAGCAGCTGGTAGTACGCTTGTGCGACCCGGCGGGCCACCTCCGCACGGTTCGCCTCGACGTCAGCCTTGGCTCCGTCGAGCGTGGCTTGGGCCGCACTTCGACGTTCCCAGCTCGCCACGTCGATGATCGGCACGCTCAACGTAAGGCTCGCGTCGAGCTGGTTTTGCGGCAAGATCGTGATTGTTCCGCCCCCCGGCCTACCGCCGCCGATAGCGGACGCGGGAAACGACACCTCGTATTGATTGCGCGTGTAGATGCCTTGCGCCGTAAAGGATGGCAAAAGCGCGCCCCCAGCACGTTGTACCTCGGCGTCGCGCTGCTCGGTCGTGACGCGCGCGACCTGCAAGTCCGTGTTGGCATCGTTCGCCGAATCGATGAAAGCAGCGAGCGGCTGGATGGCGTGCGCCGGCGTACCGACGAGTAGAACCGCGGCTGCACTCAAGGTAACCGCGGCGCAGCGAACGGCGCGACGTTCGGCGGAATCGAGTAGGCGCCACCTGCGATGTTCCATGTGTTCGCGCAGCAATCTACGAGGGGCCCCGCCTGAAATGCAACAACTTGTTGCAGATCGTCGGAGCCTGGCTGGCGATCCGCCGCGCTTTGTGCGATGCAATCCCCTGGCATGGCCGCACGCAAGAAGCAGCAGCGCCCAGCACGGCGCGAACGTGCAATTTTTCGAGCCACGCTCGAGGAGCTCGCCCATGCCGACTACGGCGCGCTGTCGATGGAGCGCGTGGCCGCGCGCGCGCGTGTGAACAAGACGACGCTTTACCGCCGCTGGCCGACGAAAACGGCGCTCGTACACGCTGCCCTCAATTCAATTGCCGACGCGCTGGACGTCGGAGTTTCGACCGGCTCTCTTCGGGAGGATCTGCTCTCGCTCGGCCGCAAGATGCTGGCTATCGCGCTATCGGTCGAGGCTCAGGGCTTGCTGCGATTGAGGCTCCTGGACCATCCGGAACCGGAGCTTGCGCAGATCGCTGCCAGCTTGCAGGCGCGTCGACAGGAGCAGCTGGGGCGCCTGCTCGGGGCGGCTGTCGCGCGCGGCGAGGTCCGCCCCAACGCCGACCTCGGCCTCGTCGTCGACCTACTAGTCGGGATGATTCACGTACGCTTGTTCGTCAAGAATGCCCGCGTGGATGACCTCGTCCTCACGCGCGCGGTCGAGACGCTGGTGAGCGGCATTTCGGCCCCTAAGGCGGCGCAGGCGACGGCAGCTCGGGGTCAAAAGCGGAAAAGTCGTCCCGTTCGATAGTGCAACGTCGAGTTGCATACTGGGAAGAAGCCGCCCAAAACTTCCTCGCCTTTCTCAAGCCCCGCTGCATCCAGTGGCTCTTGCGGTTATGAGATGCTCTGTTCTGTTCCTACCGCCGCTGAGCTCCGCGGCGCGGGCTCAGTCGGCTTGGTCCGCGACGATTGGATCCTCGGCGCGGGTGTGCCAGGGTAGCGCCGGCCACCATCGCTCTTGCGGGCGCTCGAGGGTGGGCTCGAAGCTTTGCCCGGGCCGGGGAGTGACGAGCACCGTACCAGCGTCATGGGCCGCGACCAGTGCACGTTCGACGGGCTCGGTCCAGCCATGCGACGCCAATGCGAAGAGGCCCCAGTGCACCGGCAGCATCACGGAGCCGCGCACGCGCCGGTTGGCTTCGATGGCTTGCTCGGGTCCGAGGTGCCAGTCTGGCCAGGCCTTGTTGTATTGACCGATCTCGATCATCGTCAAGTCGAACGGGCCCAGTCGGTCGCCGATGGTTCGCAGGCCCGGGAAGAGCCCGGTGTCTCCCGAGTAGTAGACGCGATGGCTCGCACCCAAAAAGGCGTAGCCCGCCCAGAGCTTGGCGTCGTTGTCGACCAGCGCGCGACCGGAGGCGTGACGTGCCGGCAGCGCCCGCAGCGTCAGTTCGCCGAAAGTGTATGAGTCCCACCAGTCGAGCTCGACGATGCGGCTCGCGGGGACGCCCCAGCGCTCGAGATGCGCTCCGACGCCGAGCGGCGCGACGAAGGTCACGTCGCGCTCCTTCAGCGCGACGATCGTCGCGTAGTCGAGGTGATCGTAGTGATCGTGCGAAAGTACGACGGCATCGAGCGGTGGCAAGTCCTTGAGCGCGATCAGCGGAGGAAACCAGCGTTTGGGACCGGAACACGTGACCGGACCGACGCGCTCGCTCCACACAGGATCGGTGAGAAAGCGATGCCCGTCGATCTCGAGCAGGATGGTCGAA